>NZ_BAABEY010000001.1:0-423149 GCF_039540405.1 Ravibacter arvi | reverse complement strand
GGGTACATTCAGATGTCACCAGATCCAGGAGTAAGCGAAGCTTATGATACGTCGGGATGACCATCCGGTTGGTGCGGCTCCAAACCTGTTGTTGTCAATGGTAGCGCATCTGCCGGATGGTCATCCTGAATGGAACGCAGAGGAGTCGAAGGATCTCCTATTGCTAGCAAAAAAGCCTATCAAACGGATTGGGTACTGGGACCGGGAGATCCCTCCGCTGCGGTCGGGATGACCGTCCGGTTGGAGCGGCGCCATCCATCGTGTTGTCAATGGTAGCCGGAGGCTATCACCCGGACGGTCATCCTGAAGCGGAGCGCAGCGGAGTCGAAGGATCTCCTGTTGCAAGAAAAAAGTCCTGTAAAAGGGATTGGATACTGGGACCGGGAGATCCCTCCACTACGGTCGGGATGACCCTCCGGTTGGAGCGGCTCCAAACCTGTTGTTGTCAAAGGTAGCGCATCTGCCGGATGGTCATCCTGATCTCATTTGTCTTCGAGCGGATGCTCCTTCAATAACGCGTCAGGCGAATAAAAACCATCAAAGTTGCTGATTTCGGCGCGGACCTTTTTCACCTGTTCAGGTTTTACGGGCGATGCCACATTGTCAAATGAGTTCCGCACATACGTAAGCACCGCTGCGACTTCCCTGTCATTCAGCATTCCCTTAAAAGGTGTCATTGGCACCTGGCCGGGGTAGTCCTTGCCTGAAACCTGAATCGGCCCCAACAAACCATTCAAGACCAGTTTTATCAGCCGGGTTTCGCTTCCTGTCACCCAACTGGTACCCGAAAGCGGCGGAAACCCGGAAGCCGTCAACCCTTTACCATTCTCCTGGTGGCAGGTGGTGCAGAATCCCTCCCGGGCATAAATGGCTTTTCCTTCGGTGTACAACGCCAGTGCGTCGCCTTTCAGGTTGGTTTTAATATGTTCTTCCTGCTTTTTCTCTTTGACGGATTGTCCGTTCAGGTGGGCTACGGAAGTTTCATAGGCATTTACCATCCAATTGTCGAGAGGATGTTTTTTTGCTTCGTTCAGCACCGTCATACCTGCTGCTTTGGGTAGCCACGAGGCCGCCACGATGGCTTCCAACCTGACCCGCCCGTTCTCATCGGCCGCGGCTTTCTTCAGGAGGGCGGCGTAGTCGGCCACCTGGTGCGTGTTATACCGCACGGCGCGCACTGCTGCTGCACGTACTTTGTAGTCGCGGGCGTTCAGGAGCTCTCTCAAAAGCTTCTGATCGATTTTATTCAAACCCCAGCTTACCCAAAGGGCTTCAGTCTTGTGGTGCTCATAACGTGGGTCCGCCTTGTCCAAAGCGTTTACCCAGGCAGTAAGCCTGGGAAGTACTTCGCCGGCTGCTCTTCCCCGAAGCTCCCGTTTGGTCCGGTAACGCGTGCGGTACTCGGGCAGCTTGAGGTTTTCCAGCAGCTCGTCTATGCCGGCGCCGTCAATTTTAGCAGGTGTCACCAGGGGGCGCGACGGATATGTGATGCGGTAAACACGTCCGTGCATGTGGTCGCGCAGCGGATCCCGCGCATTGTGCTGCATATGCCCGATAAGGACGTTGTGCCAATCGACCACATAAAGAGAGCCGTCGGGAGCAAACTCCATGTCTACCGGGCGGAAATTCCGGTCCGTACTCACCAACAAATCCTGTCTGAAGCGGCTTTTGTAGCCGGTGCCGTCATCTTCAATGACATGCTGTTTGGTTCCGAGGAAACCAATGGTATTATTGATCAGCAAGTCGCCCTGTACGTTGTCAGGGAAGTGCCTGCTGGACACAAATTCCAGACCTGACGTAGGGCGTACGCGGTGAGCATCTTCGATGAGGTTAACCGATTTATGGGTCGCTTCACCATAGCGTGGCAGTACCGTTCCGGGCAACATCCATCTCACATCCGGACCTGAAGTTTCGGCAAAGAAGGGCTGTCCCCAGTCGTCAAAGGCAATCCCCCAGGGGTTGGGAATGGAAAGCTGTGCGGTGCGTTCCAGCTGGCGCCTTTTTGGGTTGTAGCGATAGAAGCCCCCGTTGGTGGCCCGAACGGTTCCGTAAGAGGTTTCAACATTCGTATGCAGGAACACGCCTTCTCCCATATAAATCGCTCCCGAAGGATCGGCGCAGAAAGCGTGGATGTTGTGATGGGTGTCATGGTCATCGAAACCACTCAACAAAATTTCCCGCTTATCGGCCTTGCTGTCGCCGTCAGTATCGGTAAGTTTCACAAAATTCGTTCCCTGCGAAACGTAAACACCGTCCGATTCGATTTCAAAACCTACAGGCAGGTGAAGGTGATCGGCGAAAATGGTTTGTTTGTCTGCCTTTCCGTCGTTATCGGTATCTTCAAAAATAAGAATCTTATCATTGGGTTTCGCATCTCCGGGACGGTAGTGCGGGTAAGTAGGCATCACCGCCACCCATAACCTGCCTTTGTTGTCAAAAGACAGCTGCATAGGGTTAGCCAGATCCGGGAATTCCTTCTCCGAGGCAAACAATTCTATCTTATAGCCTTCAGGGAGCTTCAGATGTGAAATGGCTTCTTCCCCGTACAAATACTTCAGGCTGCCATTTTTTTCCGGGTTGTAATTGGTTTTCACCTCCGGCAGGGACCTGGTTCCCTTGTCCAGTGCTGCTACGTCCAGGCTTTTCCCTTCAGCGGCCGCCCAGATCGCCCTATCGCGGATTTCCGTCAGCTGTCGCGTTTTTTCGATTTCGGCAGGATAATTATCCTGCCCGAACGGATTATAGCGTCGTCCATAAACATGCACACCATTCGGAATCTTGTAGTCATTCAGCCACATCCAGTTTTTTTCCATTACCGCATTATAAACAGCCTCCCGGTCACCGGGGCCGCTCGCCTGCGCCTTGCCAAAAAGCTCATCGTTGAGCAGTTGGGACAACTTCCGGTACCCCTCATCGTTGAGCTGGGAACCATCAATTGTCAGGTCATTCTTCGACGCCGCATACCATTTTAAAGAAGGGTGATAGGCGTCCACGAACAATACCTTGTTTTTTGCCGCCACCTCTTTCATAGCCGCTACGTAGAGGGCTATATTGACATTTTCCTTTTTCCCGTCGGGGACATCCATTTTCGCAGACAGATTCTCAAATGCGACCGGGGAAACAAGCGCCAGTTGCGGGGCAGCCTGGCCATTGTACTTCTGAGCAAGCGTGTGCTTTACGAAAGCATCGAGCTCCGCCTTGAAATTTGCGACCCCGGCAGGCCCCGCAAACGATTCGCTAAAACCGAAAAAACCAATTACGATGTCGGTTTTCAGGCGTGTAAGCCACTCATCCTGGGACTCCATGTGCCCTTCGCTGTGCGAATTGTTGGCAAATTCAGTTTGAAATTTCTCGGCCCCCGGGAATGCCCACGGGTCATTGCGGTTCGGATTGGGCCTGAAACCCGCTGTATTCCCGCCATCACAAAGATTCCGGACGGTTAGATTACTCGATGGGAACCGAAGTTGAAGGTCGGTCTCAAAATGATCATAATTGGTCATCCTGGAACCCAGGTTGCCCCCAATCAGCGAGATGTGCCCGTTATTCGTCACTTTTAATTTTGCCGTCGGCATAAAATGCATGAACCCGAACAGAACAGCAATTCCCAATGGAATCAGCAACCCCCAATACCTGCGTGTTTGTTTTTTTAGTGTATCCATTTATTGTAAAAAAAGGAGTGCTGAATGAGTTAAAGCACATTTATGCCCATAACCTGCCCTTTGCCCGACCGGTGAAGGCATTTCTATCGCACTTGGCAATAACCAATAATACATCCGAATATTCACAAATATACAAGACGAAACTATCCTGCCCTATCACGAAAAAAATTCGGACCTGCATTCCCTGCCTGGAACGGCGTGGATTTCTTCCGCCCGGTTTCAAATAATCTTTTCCAAAAACCGTTCGTTTTAATGTATTGGCCCGGTTTTTGTGTGTCTGTCAACCACAGGGCAGCCGGTAATTTCAAACCAACTTAATGACCTCTAGTACTTCTATTTCAGCACACAATCTTCGCAATTTATTTGAGAAAAGCGAAAGAAACCCTAGTATTGCAGGTCTAACTGAGACGGATCTGTTAACACAGCGTATCCATCGCCACCAACCAAGCAGTCATACTTTATCTTCAATGGCCCCGACCGGAAGAAAATCGGTACCTTTATTAACTATAGCATTCTAAATGAGCAGAATTTTTTGCGCCCTTATTTTTGCAGGATTATTTCTCCCCAACAGTATCAACGCCCAGGGTAACACCTCAGCTCCCGCAAAAAATGATTCGGCTTTTATAGAAATCGCAGCTTTTGGTGCAACTGACAATACCCATTTGCCTTTTTGGCTCCACACCAATCAGTGGGGCACCGTACCGAAATCCGGAAACGGCGGAGCGGTGCGGGCAGGCTGGGCCGGCACCTATAAGCTTAGCGACAAAAAGAACGGTCTCCGGTTCATAGGCGGCATTGAAGCGGTAGAGAACTTTACCAAAGACGCAAAATTCCTGCTTCCCGAAGCATATGCCGGTCTCCGGCTCGGTAACTTCGAGCTTTTTGCAGGGAGAAGAAAGCAGCAGCTCGGATTAGCCGACAGCACCATAGGTACAGGATCGTATACCGTTTCGGGAAATGCCATGCCCCACTTCAGGGTGCAAATCGGCTTTTTCAAATATACCGATGTTCCGTTCACCAACGGATGGCTGCAGTTCCTTGCCTCATACTCCGATGGCGTCATGGACCGCAACCGGCCGGTCGTCACCGACCTGCGGCTGCACCAGAAGCAGCTTTACCTGAGGCTCGGCAACCCTAACGGATTGTTACGGCTTTATGGCGGGTTCAACCATATTGCACAATGGGGAGGCAAAAGCCCCTACTTCTTCGATCCGAAGAACCCCACTTCAAAACAAATGCCGAGGGGCTTCAAGACTTACTGGGAAATGATAACCGGTACCCGTGCACCGCTTTCCAGTGCTGACATGCACGACGCGACGAACCGCATCGGCAACCACCTGGGGACCATTGACGTCGGCCTTGAATTGAGAACTTACGGCGCCGATATCCTTATGTACCGCCAGAATATATATGAAGACGGTTCGCTGATCAGCCTGATCAACATTGCTGACGGATTGAACGGGATCAGAATCAGGAAGAACAACCTTTATGGCTCAGCAATAGAAATTCATGAAGCAGTTATTGAATTTCTCTACACGAAAAGCCAGGGGGGAGCAGAATTTGTTATTGATGACCCCCAAAGGCGCGGTCGCGACAATTACTTCAACAATTACCAGGTGCGGGATGGCTGGTCCTACCAGATGCGGACTATCGGCACTCCTTTTATCACACCGGGAGAAGACACCAAGCATCTCGGCTCCGATTATATATACGGAGATGCCTTTAGCAATAACAACCGGGTTTGGGCCACCCATCTGGGTCTGAAGGGCGCGATCGCCAACAAAATCAAGTGGACCACAAAACTCTCGTACTCCCGCAATTTCGGCGCTTACCAGATTGAGGAGTACTGGCCGGAGAAAGGCCTTGGCCAGTTTTCCGGGCTGATCGGCCTGAGTCAATATACCAACTGGATCGGCGGTATGACAGTTGGCCTTAACCTGGCGGCAGACTATGGCGATCTCTACCCCGCAAGTTACGGCGCGATGTTCAGTCTCCGTAAACACCTCAATTTCTGAGACAGTCTCTAAAGAAACCCTAGTTCAGCTCGTCAAAATCAGCCTTGATGCGCGCGGCTATCGCTGCGAGTTCGTCACCTGAAATCTTCAGTTTATTGCTGAAGTTCATATCGGCCATTTGATTCAGCGGAATCAGGTGGACGTGCACATGCGGTACCTCCAGGCCCACCACAGCCATGCCGACCCGCTTGCAGGGGATGGCTTTCTCTACGGCAAAGGCAACCTTCCTGGCAAAATTCATCAAGGCGGTATAGGTATCTTCCTCCAGGTCAAACAAATAATCAATTTCCTGCTTGAGAATCACGAGGGTATGTCCCTTGGCAGTTGGAAATGCATCCAGGAAAGCCAGGAAAAGTTCGGTTTCAGCCACTATATGGGCCGGAATCTCACGCGCAACAATCCTGGAAAAGATAGAAGCCATAACACTGTATTTTTATGTTTTTAAAGTCACAAACCAAAATTCGCATGCATTTAGCGTGTCAAAATTAAAGAAAGCACTAATATTACACAGACAATTATTGATCAAAGACTAAATCAGTTCCAAGCAAATGAAAAAAATGGCCATGTTGACAGTTGCCGGCGCCCTTTTGTTCGGTCTCACTTCAGTTCAGGCGCAAAAACCCGGGAAATGGGTATCGCTCTTCAACGGTAAAAACTTTGACGGCTGGCGTACCTACAACGGCAAAGGAGTATCCGATATCTGGAAAGTTGAGGACGGTGCAATGGTAATGACCCAGAAAGGCGGAGGAAACCTTGTAACCGAAGGAGAATTTGGCGATTTTGAGTTAGAGTTCGATTGGAAAATAAGCGAGGCCGGAAACAGCGGCGTGATGTTCCATGTTCATGAAGATCCTAAATTCGGCCAACCCTACCAGACAGGGCCGGAAATCCAGGTGCTCGATGACGCCAAGCACCCGGACTCATTCAAGGGCGCTGCCGGCAATCACAAAGCCGGATCGCTTTATGACCTGCTGCCGCCGACCGACCTGAAGGCTGTAAAACCTGCCGGACAATGGAACAAGGCCAAGATCGTGATCAAAAACGGTCGCGGGGAAAGCTGGCTGAATGGCATCAAAGTGGTAGATTTCCCTACAAAAGGGGCGGAATGGGATAAAATGGTTGAAAACAGCAAGTTTAAAGGATGGGAAGGTTTCGGCCGCTATGACAGGGGCCGTATCGCGCTGCAGGATCACGGCGACAAAGTCTGGTACCGCAATATCCGAATCCGGGAAATCAAATAAGAAACTATGTCGAACCGACGTAAAGCCATCGCCAAAATCGTTGGCGCATCTATCGGGACTGTCCTTTCTGGCAGTCCCGGTTTTGCAACCGGGTCATCCCCCACCGGGTTCCGTAGCGGGATCAGGCATTCCGTTTGCAAATGGTGTTATGGGAAAGTTCCGCTGGAGGATTTCTGCAAAACCGTTAAATCAATCGGGATCGAATCCGTCGAGCTGTTGGGACCGGCAGAATGGCCGGTGCTGAAAGCGAACGGGCTGGATTGTGCGCTCCCGCACGGTGCGGGGCTGGGTATTGAAAAGGGATTTAATGAACCTGATTACCACAATGAACTTGTGCGCTCTTACGAGGAAGTTATTCCGCTGGTTGCCCGTGCCGGTTACAGAACGCTCATTTGCTTTTCCGGAAACCGAAAAGGGAAAACCGATGAAGAAGGGCTTGTCAACTGCGAGAAAGGCTTGAAACGGTTACTTGCTACCGCTGAAAAGCACAAGGTAACCCTGATTATGGAACTCCTGAACAGCAAAGTTGATCACAAGGACTACCAGTGCGATCATACAGCCTGGGGAGTCGAGCTTTGCAAAAGACTGGGTTCCGATCGCTTCAAATTACTTTACGACATTTACCACATGCAGATCATGGAGGGCGATGTAATCAGGAACATCCGTGAAAACATTGCCTATATCGGTCATTTTCATACAGGCGGGGTACCCGGCCGGAATGAGATCGATGCTACCCAGGAGCTCTATTATCCGGCTATTATGCGGGCAATTGCCGAAACCGGGTATACCGGGTATGTAGGGCAGGAATTTATCCCCAAAAGAGATTGGCTGGAATCGCTGAAGGAAAGCATTAAAATATGCAGCATCTGAACCGGGCGCTTACTCGGTCCCACTGAGCAGCGTATAGCTTCCGAGCAACGGGCGATGGTCGGAAAAAACGACAGACCTGATCGTCTCAAAATGAACTAGTTCTATTTTATCCGGATCGTAAAACTGGTTGTCGATCCGGATAAAATAAGGCAGGTTCCGAAAAGTAAAGCCAAACCCCTTCCCCCCTTTCTCGAAACTGTTGGCCAATATTTTGGACAGTCGGCCGTAGGCGTAATGATAGGGTATTTCATTAAAGTCGCCGCAAACAATGACAGGGTTTTCTGATTCGCTGATCCAGTTCTCAAGGGCGGCCACCTGCTGGTTTCGCTTCTGAAACCCGTTTTTCATCCTTGAAAGTGTCTTTTTTGATTCGTTCTTCAGTCCATCGACTTCGCGCTGCTCCACCAGATCGCGAAGGCTCAGGGTCATGGAATGCAAATGGACGTCGATGAGCGTAATCTTGTTTTTCCCGATCCGGACATCCACCTTCATTACGCCGTTTTGCCCGGCAAAGACCTCATGCCGGAGATTTTCCAGCTTATACTTTGAGAAAACAGCGAGTCCTCCCTGCCTGGCCTTCTTTTCGTTAATATCACTGCCCATAAAGGCAAAATGGGTGTAGCCAAGCCGCTTCAGCGATTTTACGAGATCTGCCTTGCCGCCGCTTTCCTGAAATGCCTCCTGGAGACACAGTAAGTCCGGATTGACCTCTTTCAGAAAAGCGAGTCCCTCCGTAGAAATCAGTGATTTTTCATTCCGGTCAACATTTACCCCGACACCGAGCTGGTGAACGTTGTAGCTTAAAATGCTGAATTCACCTTCGCCGCTCTTTTCTCCGCTTCCCAGCCTGAAGGTACGGCTCCAGAGCGGAAACGCCAGCAACAGCATCAGCAGGCTGACAAAAGCAGTCTTCCGGCTCCCGGACAGTAGCCCCAATATGACAATAGCAAGGTGTATGACCCACAGCAGTGGGATTGAAAGCGTAATAAACCCAACGCTCCAGTGAAAGCCTACCGCCCAGTAAGAGAGCGCATAGGCCAACGCCGTATACAAACAAAGCAGCAGGTGTATTTGCCCTGTAATCTTACCTATCAAACGCATGGGCGAAAAACAGTGAAACGCCGGTTATCAGGCGCCGGAGAACTGCCTCAGGAAACGGACATCATTTTCTGTAAAGAGCCGCAGATCCTTGATATCGTACCGTAGCATGGTAATCCGCTCAATTCCCATCCCGAACGCAAAACCGGTATACACCTCCGGGTCTATTCCGCAATTCTGCAGAACGTTCGGATCAACCATACCCGAGCCGGCAATTTCAACCCAACCGGAATGCTTGCAGATGTTGCACCCCTTACCTTTGCAGATGAAACAGGTCACGTCTATTTCAGCGCTGGGCTCTGTGAAGGGGAAGAAAGAGGGCCTCAGCCTGATCTTAGAGTCTTTCCCGAACATTTCCTTGGCGAAGTAATAAAGTGTATCCTTCAGGTCTTTAAAACTCACATTGCGGTCTACATAAAGGCCTTCCACCTGATGAAAGATGCAGTGAGCCCGCGCAGAAATGGCCTCATTCCTGAAAACACGACCCGGCATGATACTGCGGATCGGCGGTTTTGTCCGGTTCATCAACCGGATCTGGACGTTTGAGGTATGCGTCCGCAACAGGACATCGTCTTTACCGGCTCCCTTTTCTATGAAAAAAGTATCCTGCATTTCCCGGGCGGGGTGGTTCTCAGCGAAGTTAAGCGCGCCGAAATTGTACCAGTCGGTTTCGATTTCGGGGCCGTCCGAAACATCAAAGCCCATTCTCGAGAAAATCTCGGTAATGCGCTTGCGGGTTAACGTAAGCGGGTGAAGACTACCGTAGCTATGAGGCGGCACCGGCAATGTAAGGTCCGGTAAATCTTCTACAGTTTTATTCTCACCTGACCCAATCGAAGCGCTCCATTCTTCAAAGCGGGCCTGTGCCAGGTTTTTCAGGTTATTCAACGCACCGCCAATGGCTTTACGATCTTCCTTGGGTACATTTTTAAGTTCATCAAAAAGCGCGGTCACCTTCCCCTTTTTACTCAGATAAGCTAATCTGAATGCTTCCAACTCTTCTTTT
Source organism: Ravibacter arvi (assembly GCF_039540405.1). Lineage (NCBI taxonomy): Bacteria > Pseudomonadati > Bacteroidota > Cytophagia > Cytophagales > Spirosomataceae > Ravibacter > Ravibacter arvi. Next base: position 413,260 of record NZ_BAABEY010000001.1, on the reverse strand, counting down.
GTACTGACAACCGTACTATTTATTTGCTGCAACAATTCTTCTACTCCGCTACTCATAAATAAAATGGCTACCCCGACTTACCGGGTGATCTGCTGAATTACTCCGTTTTCATTTTTTTGGTACGCAAATATATTCAATGTTTTTCGAACGTGCCGGGTTCATTGCCAGGCGTTTTATCCGCGCCCCGGACTTTTTTGATTCCCGGAGCGGCTTTACCGGACCCTTTCAAACAATGAAACATTTTTTTGCACCGGACGATGTACGTAAAAACACGCAAAAACATACGTATAAATACGTATTCTCGTCTAAGACAAATACATCAACTAACTCAAAAACAAACACTTAACACACTACTCGCAATTCCCTGTCGTCGGTTTTGTTTCCCTCAGGTGTTATCTTTGCGACTATCAACTCAACTACAATTTAACCAACACTCAGCTAAACCGTACTTCAAATATGAAAATCACAAACAACGACCCGGAAGAAAGCAGCCTCTGCCGATCGATATCTGTGCATTGCGTCAATAGCACTATATCCCTGTCGCCACCGGACATAACCTGCATGGAGGGCGAAGGCAATTATACCTACATATATACCTATTCGGGAAAGAAATACCTCGTTCCGAAAACGATAAAAAATCTACATACACATCTTAATAACGATGATGATTTTATTCGGGTACACAAATCATACCTGATCAATACCAATCATATCGTCGATTACACGGATGTCGATAGGACGATCAAAATGGCTGGTGGAAAGGAAGTTTATATTTCAAGAAGAAAGTCGAAGGAAATCAACCGCAAGCTTTCGAATGTATTGTAAACTCTACGACCGGTGTATTCCGGCTATAGCATTTCTATACTTTTAGTGGGTTAAGTAAATCAGACAGCAGTTGCCGCGAGATCGGCAACTGACTGTTTACCCATGACCGGAACGGCAGAAGTCGTTTTTTTTTAACCCATCTGTCCCGCAAGAATTTCGATGCCTTCTTTAAATGAGCGGGGCGCATATCCCAATACCGAGGTCGCTTTATCCAGGATAAAACCGGTTTTCGGAGGTCTCCGGGCAGGCTGGGTAAAGGTACTGGAATCGGCACGCCGGATAAGGCCTTTGTCCAGCCCGAAGTAATCAGCCGTTTGCAGGGCCATTTCATAAGGCGTGAGCAGGTCTTTTCCCGAGATATTGAAAACCCCTTCCGCCTGCCGGTCAGCGATCAGGAAACACCCCTGCGCCAGATCCTCGGCCAACGTTGGCGTTCGCCATTGGTCATCCACGACATTGATCGTCTTCCCGTCTTCCAACGATTTTTTAACCCAAAGTACGATATTGCTCCTGCTCATGTCATGGGCAATCCCATAGACCAGTACGGTCCGGGCTATTGCCCAGCGGATGGTAGAACCCGAAACCGCTTTCTCGGCAGCCAGTTTACTCCAGCCGTAAAAACTAATGGGGTTAGCCTCCGCCTCTTCCGTATAAGGCCCCGCTTTTCCATCAAAAATAAAGTCGGTAGAAAGATGCAGCAGGAAAGTATTACTACGCCGGCAAGCGGCAACCAATAGCTCCACAGCCTCCACATTCTGCTTCCAGCAGGCTTCTTTTTCGGCTTCGCACTGATCTACATTGGTCATAGCAGCAGTGTGAATCACCACATCGGGCATCACCTGTCCAAACACTTCCTGTATAGCCGCCTCGCTGGTGATGTCCATAGGCAGGTAAACATAACCTTCCTGAAATGGCAACCTGTTCTCGCCGCGTGCGGTGGCGTAAGTCGATACGGCTTCATTGGCACGAAGCAGATCGATCAACTTCTGGCCGAGCAATCCATTCGCACCGGTCACAAGTATTTTCTTCTTTTTTTGTTCCGTAGTCAATACTGATAGTTAAACTTTTTAGTAATTTTTTTCTTCTTCCACACCTCCACTTTTACCGTCATCCTGATATCTTCCAGCGGTCGGTCGCGGCTGTCGGTTTCAACGGCGGCAAGCTTATCCAACACTTCAAGCCCCTTTACTACTTCGCCAAAAACGGTGTAATTCCCGTCGAGGTGTGGCACGCCTCCTACTTCCAGGTATGTTTTCTGCTGTTCAACGGTAGGCTTGCGTACCGCCCGTTCCAGCTGTGCGGACAGTTCTTTTTCATTCCATTTCTTGCCCTGAACAATATAAAACTGGCAGTCGCTGGACGCTTTTTCCGGGTTGTTGTCGCGAGCGGCCGCAATTACGCCCTTTTTATGAAAGAGCTCCGGCACAAACTCGGCCGGGATCCGCTTCCCGCTACCACCGCTGCCCAACGCCGTACCTTTTTTTGCATTTTTTGAATTCGGATCCCCTCCCTGTATCATGAAACCTTCGATAACACGGTGGAACAACAAGCCATTATAAAATCCTTCCCGGGCCAGTTTCACAAAATTAGCGCGGTGTAACGGCGTTTTGTCAGACAAAATAATCTGCATGTCCCCCATTTCCGTTGAAAGGGTAATCAAATAATCTTTCTTGCGCGACAGTTTCTTTCCATCTGAAGCTGCTGAAGCGTTGGCCCCGGCCAGGCAGCAGAAAGCAAACCCGACCAACCAGGTACGTACGATCTTTTGCTTAAAAATCGACCACATAATATATGAATCTATTGTGCACGATGAATCGCCAGAGCCTCGGCTTTAGCCGGCGTTAGTGTGATTTTCAAACCGTTGTCAATCCCGCTGGAAACATTTTCCACCACCAGCCTGACCTCATCCGAAACCCAGGTTTTACTGGACTCCGTTGTTTCAGAAGGCGCTCCGAAACGGTTGCTGAAGTACCAGTCCGAAATCTGCCACAACTGGTCAACCGACGACTTGCCGTTGAGAAAAATATCTACCACCATCCGGTCCGTCATTTGCTGCTCCGAAAAATGGTAATAGACGTCTATGGTCTCCAGGTCCCTGGTGTCATGCGTATAGCCGATTTGCTCCGGCAGCTCCTCGAATATTTCGAATGTTTCGGTGATTTTCACTTTATCGCGCGAGTCGCCAAAAGATACACCTCTGAATATGCCGGTGTTATAGTCACCGATAATCAACTCCCAGAGCGGGTATGCGTTGCTTTTTCTCAGTTCTTCCGACAGTGGTTTTTCGCTTGCTTCTTCCGCCTGTCCGGAATCCGTCTGGCGCGAGCAACCGGCTACAAGCAAAGCAGCTACGAACAGGAAATAAAACAGAGTGTGATGTTTTACGCTACGGGATATCATTTTTTAAAGTAGTTGACGGCCGGCAATTCCGGTCAGTTTTCCGAAAGCCTATTTCCGAACAAATTTCCTAAACAAAATGCGCAGTTACAACCTGAAAACTCAGAATTCGCGGGCCACTGAGAAAAAAAGACGCCTTTCTCCCTCTGCGGAGAAGGAATAATTCAGGCGATACACCAGGTTATAAAAAGTGACAAGGTCAAGGCCGAGCCCTGTCCCGGCCAATAGTCGATTTGAAAGCCGGCTGTTGCTCCATTCCGGCACTTTATTACTGATATAACCGGCGTCGGCAAAGGCATTCAGGTACAGGGCTACCGGCACGGTCCCAAATTGCCGGGGCAGCCATTTTATAGTCTTTACCACGTCAAATAAACGGAACTTCAGCTCATTCTGAAGCACTCCGTAATGTTGGCCGTCAATCACATAGAGCTCATACCCGCGAACCAGGTCAAGTCTGTAGCCCAGCCCTACCATATTGAGGTAAGGCACACGCGCCGGGAACGAAGCCCTTAGCCTCACCCCGCTATTGAAAAAGAAGCGACCGCCCAGGGGCAGGAAATGCCGGTAAACGCCATACAGGTACCCCTGGTTGACGTCATCGCCAGGGAGAACACCTCGTTTGCTTGCCTGGAACACAACATTATAGCCGCGGAGCGGATACTGACCTATGTCCCGCTTGTTGTAACTGTAGGTATATGTAAATTGGAAAAAGCGCTGGCGCGTGTCGTCGCCGAACAGGTAGTGCGGGTTTCTGATCAATACAGTGTCAGAGACAGTCGCATTCACCCAACGGACATCAAGCATGTGATAGCCGTAAAACTTGCTTCGGTACGACGGGGAGATAAAAAAATAAAACCGCCTGCGGTTAACGGATTCTCCGGGCAGGAAATCGAGCTTGTCATTCCAGGTACGCACTGCAAGCGATTTATTGGTACTGTACGAAGCACCTGCCGTAAGCCCTAATTTCATACCCCGGTCCAGGTACGGAAAGGAATAGGATATTTCGTATTTCGGTACAAACCCAAGCTCCACCAGCACTTTCAGTTTGTCGTTGCGCCCACTGACGTTGTTATGGCTTCCATAAAGCCCGTAGGTAATGCGGCTGAAATCCCGGTTGCGGTCATACCACCACTCATTGAAGTTCCGGTCCGCCAATTGAAAAACAGGAAGCCCGAATATATACCAGCGTTCTCTCAATTTCAGGCGCAGGTCCACCTGAGATGAATCGCCGGTAAATTCCGGGTCAAACTGCACCGTTACGAACAAATTGGTATTGACCACCTTTCTCCGGTCGACTTCCAAAATATCAGCCAGCTCATGCACCCGCACCGTGTCACCTGATTTCACGGCAAGTTCCCGCATGATAATGCCGGCCCGGGTCTTATGATTCCCCTCCAGGAAGATATGACGGATCACCGCGGTTTTTGTTGAATCGGGTAGCGCAACACCGCTCCGGCTCATCAGCAAAAAACCAAGAACTATCCACAACTGGTATCTCACGGTTAGATTTCCTTACTTTATTGGGGTGTGAGGTTTGAGGTTTTAGGTTTGAGGGGTGAGGTTTGAGCGGCTCACACCCCACACCTCACCCCTCACTCCTACCTCACCATTTCACCAGGCAAGAGGCCCACGTAAAACCACTTCCGAAGGCTGCAAAACAAAGCAGATCTCCTTCTTTCACCTTTCCCTGTTCCCATGCTTCAGAAAGGGCAATCGGGATCGATGCGGCGGTTGTATTGCCGTATTTTTGAATATTGTTCATCACACGATCCTCAGGAAGCCCCATTTTCTGACGGATGTACTCGCTTATCCTGATATTCGCCTGGTGCGGTATCAACAACGAAAGATCGTGCTCTGAAAAGCCATTGGCGTCGAGCGCCTCGCGGATCACCTCTTCGAACCGAACGACAGCGTGCTTGAAAACCGTATTACCATTCATTACTACATTAAATCCCCCCTCATCGATCATTTCCTTGGTAGCCGCCCGGACCGGCCGGCTGGAACCGGGATCCTTCACATAAAGATCTTCGGCGAAACGGCCGTCGGCATGCAAGTGAGTCGACAGAATCCGGTGCCCGGGATCGTCGGTCGCTTCCACTACGACGGCGCCCGCCCCATCACCGAATATTACGGCAACATTCCTGCCGGCGGTACTTTTGTCGATCCAGGTCGATTGGATTTCCGAACCTACTACCAGCGCTCTGCGGTACATACCGGTCTTGATAAACTGGTCGGCAATCGAAAGGGCATACACAAACCCCGAGCATTGCTGCCGGATGTCAATCACCGGCTTGGTTTCCATTTCCAGTTCACGCTGCATCAGGAATGCGCTTCCGGGGAAAAAATAATCAGGTGTAATCGTTGCAAAAACGATTACATCAATATCATCGGTGGTAACTCCGGCCCTTTCCATTGCCATTCTGGAAGCCCTGGTTGCGAGACCGGCATTCGTATCTTTGCCGAATTCAAAGAACCTCCGCTCCCTGATACCCGTTCTTTCTGTAATCCACTCGTCGGACGTATCCATCCACCGGGTCAGATCTTTATTGGTTACTATATTTTCCGGCACGTAGTGCCCTACCCCTGTGATCCTGGTATGTGGCATATGGTTTTTTTGTAATTGTAGATGTGAGGTATGAGGTGTGAGGTGTGGGGTATGAGGTGTGGGGTGTGGGGTGATTGAATGGACGGTTGGAGTTCACCACCCAGGTTAAGCCGCCTCGCTACCACCTCATGGCTCACCGCTCACGCCTGTTTTCAAATTTGCAAAAAAAGAAAGCGCCAGGTAGAGAATTGCAATAAGCGGGACTGCCGACCATTTCAGCACGGGTAACAACACCAGTGAGCTGGCAATCAGGGCGTACCGGTATTGGTTGCCTCTCCACTGAAACCCCTTGAATTTCAAAGCCAGAAGCGGTAACTCGGCCACCAGCAAGGCAGCCGAAACAACGGCAGCTGCCAGTATAAACCATTGGGTGCCGATCCAGTCGCTCAGAGGGCCGGAACCCGCCGCTATAAACGGGAAAGAGGCGATCAACAACCCGTTTGCGGGGGTCGGCAACCCGATAAAACGATCCGACTGCCGCGGATCATTGTTAAATTTCGCCAGGCGCAAAGCCGAAAAGGCAGCAACTATCAAAACGCCGTAATTCCATACGGAAGGCCCGGATTGCTCAGCCAGGTGAAGCAAAATAAAAGAGGGCAGCACGCCGAAGGTAACCACATCGGCAAGCGAATCCAGATCGCGGCCTATCGGCGACGTTACTTTTAACAAACGCGCCACAAATCCGTCAAAAAAATCGAAAACTGCCGCAAGAAGCATCCAATAAGAAGCTTCCCGGGGCTCTCCGTCGAATATCTGAATAATTCCGACGCAGCCGCACAGCAGATTGGCCAGTGTCAGGCTATTCGGGATATGCTTTTTCATAGGCTTGAGGTGTGAGGCGCGAGATATGAGCTGTAAGTTATGAGGCGGCTGCGGTTAACCGCTCATAGAGGGCCGCTGTTTCTGAAAAACGGATTATACTTTTTCTCATGGCCGATTGTCGTCGACGGCCCATGGCCCGGGAAGACTTTCACATCATCCGGCAGGGCAAATAATTTTTCCCGGATACTCCGAAGCAGCGTGGCATGGTTGCCTCCGGGCAGGTCGGTACGGCCTATACTCTCGCGGAAAAGGACATCCCCGGCAATCAGTTGTTTGCTCTCCGCTTCATAAAAAGCAACATGGCCGGGCGCATGACCGGGGACAAAGATAACTTCCAGACTCGAAGTCCCGAATTTCAGAGGTTGGCCGGGTACCAGCCATTGGTTTATTTCCGGCTCATCGTATGCCGCAAAGCCATAGTTTGGGGCGTATGCCCGGACAGACTTTAAAACCACTGCGTCCTGCTCATGCAGCGCGAAAGGGATTCCCCATTTTCTTTTTGCAAAGGCAACTCCCAGAACGTGATCTACGTGAGCGTGGGTATTGGCCACCAAAACAGGCTTCAAGCCATTTTCTTCGATAAAACCGGTCAATTCGGCACTTTCATCCGCATCGTAATTCCCGGGATCGATGAGAATCGCCTCCCCGGATTCGTCGTAAATCACATAACTATTTTCTCCAAATGCATTAAAGACAAACGCCGCTACTTTAATCATACTGTCCTGGGTATCAACTCTCGGTTTCCGGTGCAATTTAGGAAGAAATACGGTTTGAGCTATCAGCAGTGGGGTATTAGCGGTGAGGTATGGGCACCGCTTACCTGCACCCGGCGTTCCGGGCCGGATCGCTGATACTAAAAACGGCGGCTGTTCTCCCTTCAATCCTCCAAAATAAAATTAGTATTGAACTGGCAAAAATTAGTCTTTTATTCATAAGTTTGAAAGTAACACAAGTATCCGGCAACTCTCCTGCCCGAGAAGAAAAACACTTCAACTAACAACACTCACCTTGACACATTGTATTGACAACATCAACAACTTTCTCCAACGCATCACAGGACTTCCTGCCGGTTGGGTTGCTGATCTGCAACCTTTTCGGATTCCCGGTTTTTTCCCTGGAGGCTTATCCTGATCGTTGAATATTTCCTTTAGCGCCTGGATCTCACTGTGGATTCGGCAAACAGTGTTTTACTGCAAACCGTCTGCCGTGGAATCCTGCCGGACACGCACGCCCGCATAGCGGTTGGAGGTGGGGCTGAGGTGGATCGGGGTCCACGGGAATGGCAAATTTATAATCAAAATCTATATCATTATAAATCTTATCATTTTGCTTTATACAAAAAGGAGCGATAGTTTTGTATGGATCGCGGTGGACATACCGGCAAACATTCACGCCAGGCCTTTTTAAGGAGACGGTCGCCTATCACGGGAAGGAGATTTTAAACAGCCATTAACAAGATTCAATCAAAAGGTAATCAATGGAAAACAATTCGAATGACCTCAGCAAATGCCCTTTTCACAACGGTACGCTAAAGAAAGCAAGTGTTTCGGATAACGGAACCCAAAATAACAGCTGGTGGCCCAATCGCCTGAAGCTGGACATCCTCCGACAAAATTCTTCACTGTCAGACCCGATGGGCGAAGACTTTGACTATGCGCGTGAATTCAATAGCCTCGACCTGCAGGCAGTTAAAAACGATCTGCGCGCGGTAATGACCGACTCGCAGGATTGGTGGCCGGCCGATTTCGGGCACTACGGACCATTTTTTATACGAATGGCATGGCATGCCGCGGGCACTTACCGCATTGCGGACGGTCGCGGCGGTGCAGGAACCGGACAGCAACGCTTCGCTCCTCTAAACAGCTGGCCCGACAACGTGAGCCTCGACAAAGCCCGCCGCCTCATTTGGCCGGTCAAACAAAAATACGGGCGCAAGATTTCATGGGCTGACCTTATTGTACTGACCGGGAACGTAGCACTGGAGTCAATGGGCTTTAAAACGTTCGGGTTTGCCGGGGGCCGTGCCGACGTCTGGGAACCTGAAACCGATGTATACTGGGGTTCGGAAACTACCTGGCTGGGTGACGAGCGCTACACCGGTGACCGCGACCTTGAAAACCCGCTGGCCGCAGTGCAGATGGGGCTCATTTATGTGAACCCGGAGGGGCCGAACGGGAATCCTGACCCCCTGGCCTCCGCGCGTGATATCCGCGAGACCTTTAAGCGGATGGCGATGGACGATGAGGAAACGGTAGCATTGATCGCTGGCGGGCATACCTTTGGCAAAACCCATGGTGCAGCGCCGGCGTCGCACGTTGGTCCTGACCCGGAAGCTGCGGGCATCGAAGAACAGGGGCTCGGGTGGCGCAACAGCTACGGAACCGGAAATGCGGGCGATACCATTACAAGCGGCCTGGAAGTGACCTGGACCAGCACACCGACCCGTTGGAGCAATAACTTCTTCTGGAACCTGTTTGGCTACGACTGGGAACTCACCAAAAGTCCGGCAGGGGCACATCAGTGGATTCCTACCAACGGCGCCGGCGCCAATTCTGTGCCTGATGCCCACGACAAATCCAAGCGCCATGCGCCCACCATGCTCACATCGGATATCGCGCTGAAAACGGACCCGGAATACGAAAAAATTGCACGACGGTTCTACGAAAACCCCGATTTGTTCGAGGAAGCCTTTGCCAGGGCGTGGTTCAAACTTACGCACCGTGATATGGGTCCCCGTTCCCGCTATCTGGGTCCGGAAGTTCCCGCCGAGGAACTGATCTGGCAAGATCCGGTACCCGCTGTTAACCATCCGCTGGTCGATGACCATGATGTTGCCGGTCTGAAGGCTGCCATACTTGCTTCAGGGCTGACGGTGTCCGAACTTGTTTCCACCGCCTGGGCTTCCGCATCTACTTTCCGGGGGTCTGACAAAAGAGGCGGAGCCAACGGCGCCCGCATCCGTTTTGAACCGCAAAGGAGCTGGGCGGTCAACCAGCCGGCACAGCTCGAGAAAGTTCTTGACAGGCTTGAGGGGATTCGCGAGACTTTCAACGCTTCGCAGTCGGGCGGCAAAAAAATATCACTTGCCGACTTCATTGTCCTGGCCGGATCTGCAGCCGTAGAAAAAGCAGTCAAAGACGCGGGCCAGGAAGTGACTGTGCCCTTCACCCCAGGTCGTACCGATGCCTCAATGGAGCAAACTGATATTGAATCCTTCCAAGTGCTCGAACCAATCGCCGACGGGTTCAGGAACTATCTGAAAACCAAATACACCGTTGCCACGGAAGCGCTTTTGATCGACAAAGCCCAGCTGCTTACCCTCACGGTCCCCGAAATGACCGTACTGGTAGGTGGCATGCGCGCTTTGAATACCAATTTTGACGGCACTTCGCACGGCGTATTCACGCAGCGCCCCGGCGTGCTTACCAACGATTTCTTCACCAACCTGTTGGATATGAGAACTGTTTGGAAAGCAATTGACGACACCCAGGAGTTATTCCAGGGAACAGACCGCACCACCGGTGAAAACAAGTGGACAGCAACCCGGGTTGATCTGATCTTCGGCTCTAACTCGGAGCTCCGCGCACTTGCCGAGGTTTACGGAAGCGCCGATGCCAAACAGAAGTTCGCGGCTGACTTTGCAAAAGCCTGGACAAAAGTGATGAACCTCGACAGGTTCGACCTGGCATAGCTAAGAAAGTATCCCGGAGGTTTCGCCTGCGAAAGAAGGCGGGCCTCCCTTCATCAAAGTCAACTGAAAACCAAGCTATGGTGCCTGAACGTCTGTGATTTTCAGGCATCGTTGTTTTTGGGTTATGCGACGCTAATGTGCCCTTTGGAATGAGAGCCGCTATACGACAGTTATACTGGCCGGCAGGCGTCCTGTAGTCTTGCAAACATAGTCAACTCACTTAAACATGTACAAAACCAATAGGATAATCGGAAAATTTCCGATTATCCTATTGGTTTTGTACTAAATCAACCCAACTCATACGCAGGAAAAAAATAACACGCCGGCGGGGTGTACCATTTCACACGAATGCCTCGCTGAAAAATTAAAAACCGGCTCACACCGGTAATTCGCTTTCCTATTTGAAGTACAAATCCGCGAAGCGGACAAACTGCTCCCAGTCATAGTAAGTCATATCATGCTTTCCTGTGCGGTTGTGATACCCAAGGGGCTTCGCGATATAGGGCTGGTCAGGTTCGGGTTGCCTGGCAGGTAGCCTCGATTGCTCCGGATAGAGGTTGAACACCGGCTGCGCCAGTTGAAGCGCGAGATAGGTACCCTTGGGGTCAGCCCACAGGTCCTTGGTTGCATTGGTGACATACAGCGGGCGCGGGGCAATGGCAGCCAGCAACAGGTGCTGGTCAACCGGCAAATCGCTTTCCCGACCGTTATAAGCCTGATAATTGTCGGCAAACCAATGCGGAAAACTTGTATTGATGCGCTGCACGGTTTCTCCGAAATTACGTCGCGACAGCTTCGCACCGGTATTGCCGGAATTGTTGCTGATACACATCGCGAACCGGGGGTCAAGTGCCGCAGCCCACAATGAAGTTTTTCCGCCACGGGAATGCCCGACTACAATTACCTGCTTCCCATTCACTTCGTTGTCTTTTTCGAGGTAGTCCAGCACCCTGCCGGCCGTCCAGGCCCATGCCCCGATGGCTTTCATGCCGTCGGGGGCGGAAGCTGTTTCCGGGAAAAGCCTCAGCACCCCTTCACGGTAGTGCTCCTTGTTATCCGGCGCCGCATCAGCCACCTGGAATGCCGCTATTCCGTAACCGGCCGCCAAGACCTGTTCAGCCGGCCAGAAACCGCTCAGCGTATCCCGTTCCGGCGCAGTATTCCGTGCAGAACGATTGTTAATGAGTAAAAACAGGGGTACCTTTTTCTTTGCAAAAGCCGGTGTAAACATCACTACGTTGATTTTCGCCTCTTCAACCCCGTTCCCTACCGAAATTTCCACTTCTTTCAAGTGGGCCTTTCCCGCCATCGCCTGTTTGTCTTCCCGCAGCAAACGAAAAGCAAAATGAGTCGGAGGACCCGGCATCCGGCCATAAACGTGCTTTTCAAAAAGTGCTACTACTTCCGGGCGTCGTTTCGCTTCCCAGTCTTTTGCTCCTTTTACTTTTTTGCCGTTTTCAAGAACAAGCGCCTCGGGTACAGTGTATACGCCTGCCTTTGATTCGTCGTAATTCTGGGCGTTTAAAAAAAGGCTTATCGCCAAAAGAAAGCAGGTAGAAATAATCCTTATGGGAATGCGCTTCATTTGTTTTTTGTTTCAGGGCTTTGGCTTTCGGATAAAGTCACCGGAAATGAAAAGCCCGTTTAGTCGGGCGCATACTCTTTCTTCTGGTTTAGTATTATTCTTATCCTCGTTCCCTGCCCAAAGAAACTATCAACCTATGTAAAACGGCCCCGGTCAAGGCACGACCGGGGCCGCAGTAAAAAAAGTGTATACCAGGCCGATTACCTTCGCCGCCTAAATCCCTTCGGTAATGGCGCTCATTTTCTCGTATTCATAGTCGCCTGTTACCTTTCTCAGCTCGGTCAGAAAAGCACTTTTAACAGCCGAAGGCATCAGGATTTTATTCGGGAAGTAGCCGCCAAACAACCAGACACCACCACCGGGCAAAAAGGTATCAAATATCACCGCCGATTCCTTCCTCAAAAATGTGACCGTTTTGAGCGATTTTGCACCGGCCATCGTGTACTTCCCGACATAGCGCAACGAAGGCGGGAAAGTAATCGTTTCAAGTGCCGGGGTAACAAAAACAGCTTCGTTGCTGTCATTTCCGGCGAGCCTTTCCAGTTGGCTGTCCTTGGCGAAGTAAACCTGTTGCAGGCGATCACAACCTTCAAAAGTAACCGGTACAAGCTGTCTTACTTTCGCGGGAATAACGATACGCGTAATAGCTGAATACTTAAATGAGCCGTATCCCAGTTTCTCCAGCGATCCGGGCAATATAAATTCCCGGATATCGGCCCCTCCGGGGAATCCCGGTTTCCCGGGTTCATTCAGCCCGTTGGCCAGCACAAACCAATCCGGGATTTCCCTGATGCCCTCCGGCAAAACCACCACCGAAGTCCCGGCGGCGGGTGTACACTTTTCAAGCACGCCACTGGCATTTACGGAGAACCAGGATGCCGGGGAATATTTCTCAAAACGCCCATACAGGGTCAGATCACTGCTAACTGCATCAGCTTCAGTAAACATGCTCCTGAAATCCTTGTCCTTGTACCAACCGGCGAAAGCATGTCCCTCCAATAGCGGTTCCGGCAACAGCGGCTCCTTCCCGACTCTTACCTCCAGGTCCGGTAAGGCGGGACCAGCGTTCATTTCAAAGGTGATTTTGAAACTTTCATAGTGCCATTTGGCATAAAGAACCAGGTCTGCATTGACGGGACCGGCAAAATCAAATTCCTGCGTCAGGCTTTCGTCTGTAAACCAGCCGAGGAAATCTCCCCCGTCACTTACGATCGGGTCCGGGTATATTTTCCTGGTATCCAGCGTTTCTCCATGCTTTACCCTTACCGGCGCCAGGTTCGTCCCGCCATTGGAAACGAAGCTGACCTCATGTGTTTCGGTCACCCGGTCTTCCGTACATGCGCCTACCGCCAGCAAGAGGCAAAAAGCCATCGCCAGCTGTTTCAATTGTTGAATTTTTGGTATGAAAATGATCATCTTCTGCGTCTTTTAAGGCTGTTCTCATTTTGCCGGTTTCTGCCGGTATAATAGACTTCAATTTTTTCCCAAATCCGATCGGCTATAGCCGCCATCCCCTTATCGGACGGGTGGTTGGCCACGCCGGTATGCTTGAAGAGTCCCTTGGCAGTCATAAGTGAATCCCGGCTCAGATCGTGCAATTGTACAAACGGGAATTTGCGCTCGTCGGCAATTGCCCTGACTACGTCATTAACAGGCGATGCCCAGAAGCCGTCCGCCAGCACAATTTTCCGGGGCTTCCCGGCTGTCAGATTATCCAATATCCGCAGATAGTGCTTTTTAAAGTCCTGCTTTTCAATAAGCCCGGCATCTACATTCTCCGAAAATTTGAGAATCAGTAAGTCCGCATCGCGAAACGGATCAAGCTCTGCCGTATTAAAATTCACGTAGTCGCGCTCGAACGTATAGAGGTTTCCCCCAATCACTTTCGAATGGGGTTTCGCGCTCCGTATCTTTCTTTCGAGAACATGAACAAAATCCAGCGATTCGGCGGATGCCGCCATTCCCCAGTCTCCATACCAACCCAGGGCCTCGCTCGGGCCGTGACGTACAATGCTGTTCCCCAGAATAACAACCGTTTCGGGCGCCTTGACTTTTGCTGCCCGGTGCATGCTGCACCCATCGAGCAGGAGCATTATCACTACTCCCGCCACAATTTTTACCAGATCCTGCATCATTTTTCTGCGTTTTCTTCCTTGATCACCTTTTTTATCGCCTTCAGGCGCGCATCTCCCGTCTCACTGTCCGGGGTCAGCCACGCTCCTTCCCCATTTTCGTTCCAGGCATAGAGAATTACGCTTCTGCCCAGCGCTTTTCCCGGGTTCGACTTTACCCATTGCATGCCCGCGCGAAGATGGCGCCCTATTTCAAGTGCAGAAGGGTTGGCATACCAGTAATCCGAAGCAGGGAGCGTTGGGTGATCTTTCGCCCAGGGGCGCATGTCATACCCCGCACCTACCACCGGGAGAAACGGTACATCGGAATGGGCACTGATTTCATTCCACGATTTCCTGTCGCCTTCCTGAAGGAAACCAAATGCGTTTTCGCCGGCTTTAACACGACCGTCGTCCGCATTGTTGTAAGTGGTTAAGAAATCAAATCCGCAAGCCAGGTACTTCTGTTGAAAGCCGGGATCATTGGCCCTGGGAAAAGTCCGGGCTCCGATCAGCACTTCTCCGAACCCCTTGCTTTTGGCGGTTTCCCTGTACCGGCTCAGCGCCTCCTTTACCCCGGCTTCACCTCCCAGCCCCCGGAGCATTTCGTCTGCATTGAAAAAGGCAATTACGGGTTTATTATCAACGCGATAATAATTTGGCTCTTTAAAATAGCGTATCGTCTCATCGCAGACTTTTTGCCAGTTTGCCGGGGAAACAGGGAAACAGGACAGCAGGAAAAAGTCAAGCCGGGTCCTGTTTTCCGCCTTCAGAAATAAATCCAGTGCAATGTTGAGCTGGTCCATCGTTTCCTTGCTGTCCGGGTTGAGCGAGTTTTCATACCAGCAAAATCCCCAGAAAGACAAGCCATTATCTGCAGCAGCATCTATTTGTCGCTCCATTACGCCGGGAGCGTCTTCCCGCCAGCCCCAGACCGGACGCCGGAAATCATAGTCTTTCACGAGCGTAGGGCTGATGTGAAAAGTATGTCCCTCCGGGTCGGGCTTGAAACTCCAGCCCCCAAAATACCAGGCTCCCACTTTAACCGGATTTTTGCTCACAGCTACCGGCTTTTCCTGGCTCATGGCACATCCGCCCGCGCCTAAAACGGCGAGCAGCAACATCAGGTAAGTTTTCATTCTCAGAACAATTTTAGCGCCGGTTTTTCAGTACCCGGGATTGTTGGGTAGTAGATTTGCGTTGATGATCTCATCCTCTTCCGGTATGGGCATCCAGATCTGGTGGGGCGTCAGGTTGTTTTTAAGCTGCCCTGCGGCCAGTCCGTTCCAAACGCCAACTGTTGTGGAAAGCGATTTGATCGTCGACAGGTACCGGTTAAAGCGTACCAGGTCGAATTTGCGTTGCTGCTCGTACCCCAGCTCCCTCGAACGCTCGTCCAGCAACTCTTCTATAAAATCCGTTTTCCGGTACCGGGCCTGAATTTTCGCCAGGTTCTCTGCGCTCCCGGTACGCAGCGCCCTGCTGCGAACGGTTTTCAGGATTTCGCGGCCGGCTTCGGCTCCCTGCGAGTTCGCTCTGGCTTCGGCCCATAACAGGTATATGTCAGCAAGCCTCAACAACGGATAATACCCCAGGTAGACATCCGTGCTGCGTACAGCCGACGAAATCATTCTGAATTTGGTGATGTTGTAGTCCCCGTCATAGGGAACGCCGTTAGCGAGTTTCAATTCCGTCGGACGGGTATAGTTCTTCCCCTCGATCGTTAATACGGTGGCTTCAGTACCCATTCCGCCGAGCACCCATTTTGCCCTGGCATCGAGTAAAGTGTCGTACCGGGCAAAAGCTTCATACGTAGGCCGGCATGTGCCCCAGCCATTCCCGTAATACCCTACCGGAAGCAGGTAATAATTCAATCCGAAACCGACGCGCATCTGATCCGACGGCAAAAAAGTAAAGAGCAACTCTTCTCTTTGCTGCTCTCTGGCTCCCTCCAGAAAAAGCGTCCGGTAATCCCTGGTCAATTTGAGCCCGCTTTTCGTCACGATTTCTTCGAGGAGGATCTCCGCCTTTTGGTAGAACTCCTGCTCCGGCACCCACTCATAGGAATTCAGTTCAAATTGCAGATCCCGGCCCGTTCCGGAAATTTTTGAGCTGGCCAGGTAGCAGTAAAGTTTGGCCAGATACCCGGCGGCCGCCCACTTGGTCGCCATACCGGGCGTAGATACCGTCTCATCGGGAAGCCGGTCATAGGCAAGCCGGAGATCGGCAATCGCCTGGTTCATGACCTCTTCCAGGGAACTCCGTGCCTGCTCCGGGTGATGAGGAACAGCGGTATAGAGCGGCACTCCGCCAAACATCATACCCATATAGAAGTAATGCCATCCGCGCAGGAACGACGCTTCGGCTTCAATACGTTTTCGCTGGCCTTCTTCCATGGTTATACCCGGTAGCTGGCCCAGAAGATTATTGATGGCGTAAATTGAATTATACATAGCCGACCAGGTATCGCGCATGTTGATATTACTCTTTACCACGCGGCCAAAAATAAACTGATCCATATTGCTGCCCGCGTCCGGGGTGGAATACGGGTTCCCGATCAGTTCGTCGGTACCGATGTCGGCAACATAAAAAATCCCACCGCGACCGCCTACTGAATAACTGTTCAGCACCCGGCTGTAGCAGCCACGGAGCGCGGTTTCTGCGTCGGATGCGCTTTTGTAAAAATTATCGACCGCAGTAAAAGAAAGCGGTTCCGTCTCCAGAAAACCCTGGCATGACATAGTAAGGCCGCAGGATACTGCCCAAAAGAATATTCGTATGAACCTGTTCATTTGCTTGAAAGTTAGGAGATTTGAGTGGCTGCAGACCCTGATTCAGCAATCAAGGCGCCAGCCCTGCCACCCGTTAGGTATGTCTTGAGAAGCGCCGCCTGTTGAAAAATCAGAAAGTCAGCGTCACCCCAACAGAATGCGACGAAGCCCTCGGATAGCCGATGGTATCGAAGCCTGACAAAAGGGCATTTCCCGAATCCACTTCAGGGGTAAAACCAGAGTAACCGGTAAGCGTGTACAGGTTGTTGCCCGAGTAATACAGCTTCCCTGTTTTCAGGCCCAGCCGGTTCAACAGCCCTGCAGGCAGACGATACCCCAACGATATGGTCTGAAGGCGGAGGTAAGAGGCATCCTCTACGTAATAACTGTTGGGCAACGCCGCCAGCGAATTGTAATAATTGGCGTCACTGTACGCAGGATACGTATTGGTGGGATTTTCCAAGGTCCATCGGTTCTCCCAGAAATCGCGGGTAATGTTAAAATACTCGCCGGGATATGCGCCCTCCAGCTCGAAGCGGGTGGAATTGAACACCTTGTTTCCCACGGAAAAGCTCAGGAAAACAGATGCTTCCAAAGGCCCGTAGGTAAAGTTATTACCCAAACCGCCAAAGAATTTCGGCTGGCTATTCCCCAGGATTACCTTATCCGATTCCGTAATCCGGTTGTCCGCCGAACCATCTGCATTTCTGAATTTGAAAGTACCGGGTCTGATTCTACCCAGAGAAGAGGCATCGGTAACCCCGTCTTTGATCACCCAGTTACGGTTTTGCCAGGCTATACCGGGATCGTTGTCCGGAAGGATCCCCGAAGCATCTTTCCAGCCTGCAAAATCATCCATTTGATAGATACCGGCAAGATCGTACCCGTACATGACGCCAATAGGCTGGCCCACCATAATCCGACCTACCACATTCTGCTTGATATAGGATGTGGTATAGGCGCCCGCTCCGATGGACACTTCGGAAAGCCCGTCGCCGATTACCAGTACCTTGTTCCGGTTGGCGGTAAAAGTGAGCGAGCTCGACCAGCTGAATTTTCCGCGTTCCATATTCCGCGTATTTAGCGCCAGCTCTGCACCTTTGTTACTTATTTTACCCAGATTCTGCCACTGCGTTTTGAAACCCGACTGTGCCGGGACAATAGCGTTGTACAGCATGTCCGACGTTTGTTTGGAGTAGAGGTCAAAGGTCAGCGCCAGCCGGTTCCCCAGCAATTGCAGATCAAAGCCGGCATTGTACTGAGTAGTGGTTTCCCACTTCAGCGACGGGTTCGGCAAGGAAGAAGGCGCCAGACCGAGCTGATCATCATAATACTGGTTGCTCATCCTGGCCATGTAGCGAAACTCCGGTATGTTGGAATTCCCGGTTGCGCCATAGCTCAACCTGATTTTCAGGTCATTTACGAGCGAATTCTCTTTCAGGAAATCTTCCTCCGTAACCTTCCAGGCCAAAGCTGCCGAAGGGAAAATACCAAAGCGGTTATCTGCGCCGAAACGATCCGAGCCGTCCGCACGCAAGCTTCCCGTCACCAGGTATTTGTTTTTGTAATCGTAATTGAAACGGGTCAAATACGACAGGCGGTGCGTAATACCCGCACTTGATTCTGCCGCCTGCAGAATTACGCCTTTGCTGATGTCGTAAATACCGGTTGTTTCATCGGCGAAGCTGCTTTTGATCAGGTAGCTGTTTTCATAGCGGCTCCCGCTCACTTCAAATACACCGAGCGCGCTTATACGCGACTGGTTTTCGAATGCCTTTTCATAACTCAGCGTGGAATAGTTGACCCAACCGAACCAGGAAGTATTGTTGATTGCCCCGCGCCCGCCAAGGTAGAACCCCCAGGGCGTGTTTTTACTGTAAAACTCGTTTACCTTCGAGGTGACGAGCGTGCCGCTGGCGGTATTGCCGATGTACAGACCTTCCAGCAACTTAAAATTCAGCACCATATTGGCCGACAGGTTAGGCGATTCAATTCCCCGGTCTACGTATTTCAGGTTGTCGGTCGGCATTTTCCAACCGCCCTGGGTACTTTCGGCGAGAGGATTGGAGAAGACCAGTGGTCTCGAAACCACCGCCGCCTGGGTCACCCCTACATTGGCATAACCGTCGCCGGATTGAACCGCTCCGTTGAACCTGGAAAAAGTTCCGTTCAGGCCGAGCGAAAGCGAAAGCCTGTTCTTGTGGTGATCTACACGCAGCCGGGTATTAAAACGCGAATAGTTGTTGTTGATAAAAAGCCCTTGCTCCCGGTTGTAGCCTACGCTGGCGAAAAATTTGGTAGCCTGCGCACCACCGCTGACCGACAGGTTGTGGGCGCTTCCGAATGCTGCGTCCCTATACATTTCTCGTTGCCAGTCGTAGTGCGGAAGGGCGTATACATCGCGCGGCTCCTTCAAAGAAGGCTCTGTCTCGGAGGGGTTCTTAAAGAATAGCCAGTCGGAAAAATAACCGTATACCAAATTGGAGCGATCGGGCAACAGGGCCCAATCCTTCCGGTAGTCGATCCAATCTTCCCCGTTGAGCATCGTCAGCCGCCTCGCGGTATGGGAAACGCTGACGCGCCCGTCGTAGGTCACAACCGCTTCGCCGGCCTTTCCCTGCCTGGTGGTTACCAGAATAACACCATTTGCTCCCCTGGAGCCATATATAGCGGTCGAGGAGGCGTCTTTCAACACCTCGATTGATACAATGTCTGCCGGGTTAATGGAACTGAGCGGATCCCGCGACGCATTGGCGCCGAAGCGGGAGTTTGCCACCGGCGCCTCGCTTTCATTGACCGGCACGCCGTCTATCACAAACAACGGCCGGCTGTCTCCATAAAGGCTGTTTGCGCCGCGAATCAAAATTTTTGAACCTGAACCCGGCTCGCCTGATCCCGAAGTGATCTGCAAACCCGCAACCCTTCCCTGGATGCTGTTGATAAAAGAACTCTGACGCGCCTCGTCGAAAACGTCCGCCTTCACCGTCGATACGGCCCCCGTCAGGTCGCCGCGTTTACTGGTCCCGTAGCCGATCACCACCACTTCGTCAAGCGTTTTGAGATTGGGCTGCAAACGGATTTCCAGCACTTCCTTGTTTCCAACGCTAACCTCCTGCGTGGTATAGCCTATAAAAGAGAAAATCAGCGTACCGGTAGCGGCAGGCATCGCTATTTCAAATGCGCCTTTACTGTCAGTTGAAGCGCCTTGCGAAGTTCCTTTCACCAGGATATTTACTCCCGGCAGCGGAAGTCCCGCTTCATCAACCACGGTACCGCGGACGAGTTTCTTACTAAGCACCTGGTACTGAAGGGGTAGCTGCCGGAGGAGCAGGTCTTCCTGTCCGGTCCCGTTGCCCGGACCGGCTACTGCAGCCGGCGGCATTGCCAGACCCTGGGCCGGGCTCCTCTCCGACGCCTTTACCACCACGATGGTTTTATCGATAAATGAATAACTGAGCCCCATGTCTTTAAAAAGAAGCGACAATGCCTCTTCCAGCGACCGGCCTTTCAGGTCAAGCGTAACCCGCTTGCTTTGCTTAAGCAAGTCGGTTTGAATCCAGAAGGAATAGCCGGTTTGCTGCTCGATCTTGTCGAGAACCTTGCTCAATGGCGCCTGCCGGACAGAAATTTGTAATTTCTGGGCGTTCCCATCCGCAAATACCTGCATACAGGTCATCAGCATGACCGCCGAAAACAGGTTAAGCCTCATAATGATTCTTCGGGTAACGTATTTTGGAACAAAGAAACCGATCGGCCTATTGCTCAACGGGTTAAACACACCACGTTTTCCCCGTCTCCGCAATAGGGAAATAATGGAAATATCCATACATTTGTTTGGTTTGGATGATTAATAAAAAGTCACGCAATGTCTTTTTAAGACTCCGGCTACGAACGGGAGTGGTACGAACACTTCCGTTTTTTTTGAGTCCTGACAGAGACCCCTGCCTCGGGGATGCCTGTCAACTGATGATTATCTTTCTTCCCTCTATTCTAAAGTTTATTCCGCTGGTTTTAAGTATTTCGAACAACTGAGACACCGGCACCTGCCGGGATATTTTCCCTCTGAAACGTACATCCGGTACTTCACCCTGGTAAACCACTTCCACGTCGTACCACCTGGCTACCTGGCGCATGATGGTTGCCAAATCCGTATCTTTAAACTGGAAATTTCCTTCTTTCCACGCGACAAACTCGTCGGTCTCCACGCGTTCCACGCGGACTGGCAGGGAACTGCCCGTCGAAACAGTCGCCTGCTGCCCGGGCGCAAGGACCACCCCCTGCTTTTTGCCGGAACTGGTTTGGGCCACCTGCACACTTCCTTCGATGAGCGTAGTGGTCACTTTCCCCTCATCGGCGTAACCGTTCACATTGAAATGTGTTCCCAAAACCCGCACCTGCTGTTCTCCGGTGCGGACAATAAACGGTTTCTTTCCCCTCGAAGAAAGCGCTGGATTTACTTCAAAAAAAGCTTCTCCGTCAAGCTCAACCACTCTTTCACTTTCATTGAAAGCCGCAGGGAAGCGAAGCGAAGAAGCTGCATTCAGCCAGACACGCGTTCCGTCCGGCAATTCAAGCCGGTATTGCCCGCCACGAGGCGTCTCTACCTTGTGAAAATAATCAGCGGTACCCTGAGCCCGCCGTACCGCAGCAACGGGAGATTGGTAAACGAGCCGCCCGTCGGCGGTTTTAAGAATCTGTTGCCGGCCTTCGGTAGCGACCACACCTGACTCCGCTGCGGAGAGATCAATCTTTCTCCCATCGGATAATGTTAGGATTGCGCTGTTTCCACCGGGCAACACGTCGGTTTCACGGGTATTGACCAGCGCTGTTGAAACCACTGTCTTTTCCGTTTCACCCGCCCACCAAAACGCTCCCAAGGCACCAAGCATCACCACTGATGCCGCCGCAGCCAGCCTTACAACGATCCGTTTTTTTGTGAAAGACGCCTGCTTATCAACACGGTCCAATATACGTCGGAGCGAAGCATCCCGATCCGGGACTTCAAATCCTTTCAAAGCCTCCAAAAGCGTTTCTTCCTCGGTCAGCTTTCTGAACAGCGCCTCGTGCCGGTCATCCAGTTTTCGCCAGGCGTCGAGTTCCCTCCTTTCTTCATTGGAAAGTGTTCCGCGCAGGTAGCGTATAATCAGCCCGGCTTTATCGAAATAACCCTCATCCATATTCATTATCCTCCTTTTTCTCTACCAAGACACCCCAGCTGAAAAACCGGATAACGAAAACAGGATTTATTTTAAAAAAAATGGGCAGACCCCTGAAATGGGGACGGACAGACCGGAATGCCACCCGGCAAAAGACCGGCTCTAAAACGCATCTTTACCGAAGCATCCATACCACAAAACCGGCAAAAAACTCCGGGGTAAGGCGTAGCCGGAGGAGCTCCACGGCTTTCTGCTTTTGTTTTTTGACGGTATTGACCGAAATCCCCAGTTCGTCGGCTACTTCCTGGTTTTTCAAACCCTCTACAAAACACTTGATGCCGATAGTCTGATAAGGTTCATGCAGCGCTTTCAGCGACTGATGAATATGCCCTACCACTTCCGCAGCGATGATTCCCTCCATTGCTGAAACTTCTTCCGCTCTTTCCGCAACAGCGCCAGCTTCATGCAATTGTACAATTTTTTGGTGCCGGATATAATTCAGGCTCGCGTTTTTTACCGAGGTGTACAAGAATCTTCTGACAACCGACGGGTGACCTTCAACTTTTTCCTTTTGCTGCCAATACCCGGCAAATGCATCTTGCACGATGTCACGCGCACTTTCGGCATCGCCGATCATCTGAAAGCTAAAGTACACCAATCGATCGAAGTACGCGTCAAATAAAGTAGTAATGAGCTTATCCCGCTCTGCCCCTTCCTTCTTCGCAAACAACACCTCCCGGAATATTCCCATTGATCGACAAACCCTCGTTTAAGTTAAAACACAAAAATTTGAAGAAAAAATAGCAATATCAATATTCTGCCGGTAATAAAGTTTCTGCCGGGCCTAAAGGTGCATCACCGGCGATACAGGCCTTTAATTCTGCGCAGAAGCTTTTGCCCGTTCTATTGAGCTCTTCAAAGCGGTGGATGAAACCCCACCCGAAGCATAGTACAGCCGGGTGCTGTCTTTCAAAGTAAGGAGCAGCATCGGCTTCTCCTCGGTATCAATCAGCAGCATAACGCGCTCGCCGGTCTTCGTCTTGAAATATCCTTTCCGCGTTTTTCCTACAGCAAAGCCGTTTGATTTCATTTTAATAGACGGGAGTTCGTCAGACAAACCGACACGCACCACATCCGACATCTTAATCGTTTCACCGTACATCCCCCCGATCTTGATTTCCGAGTTCCCAACAGTCATTTCATTCTTCCGGAATCCCAGAAAAAACAACCCTACTACCAAAGCCAGTGAGGCTGCCATGATGACTACCGCCCATTTGGATGAATTGTTTTTTATCCTTTCCGAATACTTCCTCGCTTTTACCACGAACCAGAGATAGGCTGCTATGGGATAAATTCCTATAAAAATCCCGGCTACGGTTTCGGAAGCCAGGAAATAGAGCAATAACCCGATACCAACCAGTGATATCGCAAGATTCTGATGAAACTTCCTGAAAAAGGGCAGATATCCCTGGAGATCAAACTTTTCCTGGTCCTCCCGTTTCATGGTATTATAGCCGGATAACAAATAACCGGCATTTTCGGCCGTAAGGAGAAAGCTGATCCCGTAAAAAATCAATCCTAAAAAAAGCAGTACGTATATCATAAAAATTTAGCGCTATTTCCTGGCTCTGCCCGCGTTAAAACACTTGCGGCACCTTGCTTCATAGGTAGACGTCTCGCCCAGCAGCACCTGGTCGTCAGTCGGTGTCAGACGGAAAGAATAGGACGCCACGTCGCCACATACCATACAAATGGCGTGGACCTTGGTTACATATTCGGCAATACTCAGCAATTCGGGGATGTAGCCGAAAGGCTCACCTTTGAAATCCATGTCGAGGCCCGCCACAATCACACGTTTACCCCGGTCGGCCAGGGTGTTGCAAACCTCCACGATGTCCTGCTCGAAAAATTGTGCTTCATCTATTCCCACCACGTCGCAGTCACCGGCTAGGGCAAGAATGTCGCCGGCAGCCGCAACCGCGACAGAAGCTATGGTATTGTCGTTATGCGAGACAATGTGCTGCTGGTGGTACCGGGTGTCGATGGACGGCTTGAAAATAGTGACCTTGAGCTTTGCGATCAGGGCGCGGTTCAGCCTGCGGATCAGCTCTTCGGTTTTTCCGGAAAACATTGATCCGCAAATTACTTCGATCCAGCCGGCCGGCGCCGACTTATCTCTCGTCTTCTGCAAAGGCTCAATAAACATAGGCAACAATATTGGAAGCTGTTCTTCCGTTCAATTTTCTAGTATATTTACGCGCTACTCCCGGACCGGCGCACGCCTGCCCGGCAAACCCAATACAATATTACGCGATGTCCGAAAAAGTAACCCCCGAAACTATAAAAAAATACGCGACGGAATTTTGTGCCATCACGCTTGCTACCGCATACAACGGGAAAGAGACGCTCAATGGCCATGAACTGCTGAAACTTACGCCGGTTAAGAAAATTAACCAGCATATCGTTGCCCGGCTTTCTACCTACTGGAACAACCAAATCCAGTCTTTCAACAGTCCTTATTTCGATTTTGAGGCCGATGAGGTCAAGGCCGCGCTTGAACATTTCTCCAACGTAGTGTCGCAGCATATTTCACTACGGCGCGAACATTTGCAGCCCTGGCTGCTCGACATCGTTGAAAAAACGCTTGCTCCCATCACCGCGGCTACCGTATTAACGGAAGCAGAAGAAACGCTGATTCAACAGTTTTCAACTGTGCACCCGCTGGTCGTGAGCCGGCCGCAGCCTGAGCCGCCGCGCGTTGCAAAATCAGTTTCTTTTTTTGACAGCATAGAAACCGCGCCGGATGAAAAACCCGCGCCGGATCAGGCGCCTGTAGTGCAGGCTGCGCCTATGGAAACCCCGCGCCCCGCGGCCGCGGTGGTAGCTGACGCAACTCCCGCTCAGCCCCTACTCCACAACCGCCCGGAATCCATCAATTCCAGGTACAAGGCGGATCTGCCCGCTCATTCGCACGACGTAAACTACGGAAGCGTAAAAATCAAGCTGGAGAATATAGGGCAAAACATCTCGCTGGCACAACGGTTTATGTTTGTCGGCCAGCTTTTCGGCGGCGACTTCGAAGCTTTCAGCCAGTCGATCAGAACACTGGATGAATCCGGCGACCTGGAAGCGGCTCAAAACTTTATTACCGGGACCCTGGCTGACCGGTACAACTGGGACCTTAAAAATGAAGCCGTAACCGAATTGATTGCGCTGACCAAGAGGAGATTCGGATAGGGCTTCGACTGAGCTCAGCCGCCGGCCGACAGGTTAATTCCCGCCGGTTACTGACTCCAGCATACTTATATATTGTCCAATCCCCTGCTCTATTTCCGAAAGGTAAATAAATTCGTCTGCTGTATGGGATCGTTGTGAATGGCCCGGACCCATTTTAAGTGACGGGCAGCTTAAGAGCGCCTGGTCCGACGTAGTGGGCGATCCATACGCCTCACGTCCCAAAGCCAGGCCGGCCAGTACGATGGGGTGGTCCATGGGAATACTGGACGGTTTCAAGCGGATCGACCTCGGTCTGATTTCCGACTTCAGGTTCAGCTCCAGCACCTCAATGATTTCTTCCAGCGCATACTGATCGGTCACCCGGATGTCAAGCGTGAAGGTGCAGGAGTCGGGCACTACATTGTGCTGTGTTCCTGCGTTGATGATCGTTGCCGAAATTTTCACGGGTCCCAGTGTAGGCGATACCTTTTCAAAGCGATGGCTGCGGACCCATTGGATGTCGTCAATGGCTTTGTACAATGCGTTTTCCCCCTCTTCCCGCGCGGCATGGCCTGCTTTTCCGTGGGCAATGCAATCGACTACCAACAGGCCTTTCTCGGCAACTGCCAGGTGCATCTCGGTAGGCTCGCCAACAATCGCAAAGCTGATCGGCGGCAGTTCCGGGACCACAATCTCTATGCCTTCCTTGCCCGATATTTCCTCCTCGGCTGAGGCGACAATCACGAAATTATAAGTCAGATCCTGCCGGTTATAAAAATGCAGGAAAGTTGCCAGCAGCGACACCAGGCAGCCGCCGGCATCGTTGCTCCCGAGCCCGAACAGCTTTCCTTCAGCCTCTGCCGGCCTGAAGGGGTCCAGAGTCCAGGAAGCATTGGGCTTAACCGTATCGTGATGGGAATTCAGAAGAATGGTAGGTTTTTCCGGGTCAAAGTACCGGTTATACGCCCACAGGTTATTTTTTTTCCTTTGAAACGGGATCCTGTGGCTTTCGAAAAACGAGCCGATCTCCAACGCGGTCCCTTCTTCCTGGCGGCTAAATGATTCAATGGCTATCAAGCGTTTCAGCAGCGCAACTGCCTCTTTCACCAACATCGGGCCGGTGGGAATCTCGTGATCAAAAATCATAAAAAGCGATCAATCTGAAAGGCGAAGTTAACCCCCAAAAAGTGATTATTCAGAAAAAAGCGCCACAAAGTTTGAGCCGTCATCTCTTGCCCTGCTTTTCGGCTACTCCGTTTCATGGCACTGCCACCCTACCGAAAAGTGCTCCACGTACGGAAGAAGAAGCGCCGGAAGATCTTAGTATCAGAAGATTGAAATCAAAAACGGACATTTAAGAATAAAATTTAATTGCATCGATAGTACTAATTCGCGCCGGACATGTATTAAACGTGCTTGACGACTGGTAGTTAACCCCCGATAATAATCTTACATTATAGACTATCAGCAGGTTAGAAAAAAACAAAAACGCTTCCATTCAGATTATTAATACTTGGACCATTCAACAGTTAACTTTTCCGTACAGGCCTATCGAAACAGCAACAATCGATCAACCACCACAGGTTTTACTGATATGACTCCCACGGGGGCTTACTTAGAGTAAATCAAAAACAATAAAGAGCAAAAAAGTTTACCCAATCCCAATTTTATCTAAATGAAAATCTCTACCACAAGTACCGGAAAGAAAGCGACCTTTCTTTTTTGCGTATGGCTTTCATGGGCCGGCGGATCGCACGACGCCCTTGGGAACGCGCACTGGGGAAGCCCCGGCAAAAACTTAACCGAAACAATCGGTTCGAAAGCAAAAGCCAGGAAGCAAGCGGCCGACCGCACCATTACGGGGCGGGTTACATCTGCCGCAGACGGCACCGGACTGCCCGGGGTTAATATTTTAGTGAAAGGATCCCACACGGGAAGCACCACCGATTCGAACGGTAACTATTCCATTGTGATTGGTGACGGAGGAAACGAAGTCCTGGTTTTCTCTTTCATCGGTTATGCAAGCAAGGAAGTTGCCGTGGGCAACAGTTCTGTTGTGAACGTAAGCCTGGACGAGAGCACTGAAACACTGAACGAAGTCGTTGTGACGTCGCTTGGTTTGAAAAAGGAAAAACGGGCGCTGGGGTATAACATTTCTTCGGTCAATGCCGAGCAACTCAATGCCGCCGGAACGTCCAACCCTTTGAAATCGATGGAAGGTAAAGTTACCGGGGTTCAGATCAACAGCCTGACCTCCTCGCCTACCTCTTCGGTAATGTTCAACATCCGCGGCGCATCGTCGCTCGCCGGTATCATGAAGGGAAAGAACGGAAACATCAACAACACAACCCAACCGTTGATTGTTCTTAACGGTGTTCCCCTGATGTCGAACAGTGCCGCTACCTCGAGCAGAGACGGTAACAACCCAACTGGGATTGACGTAGGTAACTTCATGTCCTCGCTTAACCCCGACGACATCGAAAGTATCTCCGTACTGAAGGGCGCCAGTGCCGCCGCTCTGTATGGTTCCCAGGCAGGTAACGGGGTTATTCTTGTTACAACCAAAACCGGAGCGAATGCAAAAAGAGGAATCGGTATTTCCGTCAGCAGCTCGCTTTCTTTTGACAAAGGATACAGTTCTCCTCCCGTACAGAGAAGCTTCTTCCAGGGTGGAGAGGAAGGAGAGCCGATGACAGACGACAAGAAAGGCCTTGGCTGGAACGTCAACGACCGGACCAACAACAATGAGCCGGTGTGGAGATGGAATCTTGGTTCACAAAAGTGGGAGGAATCTATCCTCGAAGCACGCGGCGACAAAGATCCGCTGCAGGCATTCCTGCGTACCGGGGTGATGACCGACAACAATATTGCGGTAACCGGCAATTACGACAAAGGGAACTATCGCATTAATTTCAACAATATGGTGCACAATGCGGTTGTGCCGAACAACAAAACCAACCGTACCAGTGTTTCATTTGACTCCCAGTACAAGATCACGAAGAACCTTTCGGTTTCTTCGATGGCGTCTTATTCGCGGACTTTCGTCCCCAACCAGTCAAATGTCTACGGTAAACGCGAAGACAACCCGTTGGCTCACGCTATGTCAATGCCGGTCAATATGCCCAAAATGTCCGAATGGCGCAGTGCATCCCGCTGGCTTGACGGCTGGGAAGGCCGCTACCAGAACACTCCTTACCTGAAAGGTGCCGGTGAAGACAGGCTGAGCAGAGTAGATGCCTTCGGCGCTGATAAAGCGGTTGGCAAAAACAACCCTTATTTCGTAACCGATAATATCATCAGGACGTATTCCAAAGACATCTTTTTTGGAAAAGCCCAACTGGACTGGAAACTGGCAGGCCCGCTGCTGTTGACCCTGCGCTCCGGGTTGAGCCACGAAAACTTCGCTTACGAGCGTAAAACGCCCTGGGGTGCAGAAAGGGTGGAAAGAGGAGCTTATGAGCAAATACACTCCAACAACCTGAATATCAGAACGGACGCTTTGCTTGCTTACAATGATTATTTCCTTGCAGACAAGCTCTCGGTTGACGCCGTGGGAGGTTTTTCCTACAATTTCAGCGAAGCCAATAACTCGAATTTCGGAGGCAACATCCTGGCCACTCCAAATGCTTTCAGCTATTCCGCTTTGCCTCCTACCGACCGGCAGGCGGCAGTTTTCAACCGGGGTTTTTCCTCGAGAGGCTACGGCGCTTATGCAACCGCGACTGTGGGCTGGCAGAATATGCTGTACCTGGAATTGACAGGACGTAATGACTGGGTTGGTATCCTCAGTCATGAAAAAGACAATCACTTCTACCCGGGAGCTTCTCTGAGCTGGATTGTTTCAGAAACTTTCAACATGGGAAATGCCTTTAATTTCCTGAAACTGAGAGGAGGTTATGCCGAAACCGGTTACGGTATCGGTAAGCCGGTGAACCTCAACGCCTACGGGATTCGGGGCAACACCTGGAATGGCATTTCTATGGGAGCTGTTGGCGGTGACCTGGTAGATGCCAACATTCTTCCGGAACTCAACATCACGAAAGAAATCGGTTTGGATTTCAGAACGCTCAACAACCGGGTTTCCGGTGAGTTCACAGCTTACTCCAAAAACCACATCAACCAGATCCAGAACCTGCCGGTAGTTACTTCATCCGGTTTCGCATCTGTTCTTACCAACATGGGCGCAGTGAAATCTACCGGTATAGAAGCTTCCCTTACCGTGACGCCAGTACGTACCAAAGACTGGGAAGTAAACCTGACCGGAAATGTGACTACATTCAAATCGGTTATCGACGATCTTGATTCGCGTTTCGCAGAGAAGCTTTATCCCTACCAGGGATCAGCCAGCTTGTCGCTGTTCAAAGGCTCCAGAGTGGGTGACCTGTATGCAGATTCTCCGATCGGGTACATCCAGACCGGGAAATATAAAGGCATGATGCTCACCGGCCCCGAGGGAATTATCGGCGAAGCCGTTGAGAACACCGACTATGTCCGGAGAAACGGGTACCTGGGTAACATGAACCCGAAGGCCATCTACGGATTCAGCCTGGATACCAAGTACAAGAATTTCCGCCTCAATGTCGTATCAAGCCTCAGAGTAGGTGGCGTATTTATCTCCGAGACTCAGAAAATCATGGTTGACGACGGTATGGCCGACATCAAAGCGATCTACGGCGATAAATACGATCAGTACTGGACAGGCGGACGTTTTGCAGGCGGTCTGGCGAGCATGCCGAACCCGGACGAGATGTTTAAAGGCGATGGTTATGAGAACTATCGTGAACTCATGCAGGGTAAAATGGCTCTGTATAACGGAGATCCGCGTTACTTCGGCTACTGGAATGCTGTCTTCATTGACCCGAACTATGATATGTCCGGCAAAACTCCTGAAGAAAAGCTAAGCCTGGAAGACAATGCCTACATCAGAAACGGCGACGATCCTACCAAGACCATGTATCTGAACCCGTACGCAATGGAAGGTAACGAAC
Organism: Ravibacter arvi; assembly: GCF_039540405.1. NCBI lineage: Bacteria > Pseudomonadati > Bacteroidota > Cytophagia > Cytophagales > Spirosomataceae > Ravibacter > Ravibacter arvi. The sequence goes on along the minus strand of NZ_BAABEY010000001.1, from coordinate 383,093 downwards.
TTTGGTCCGGAGCCCAGTTCAGAACTCATGACGCAACTTCGTTCAAGATTAAGGAAATCAACCTTACCTACACTTTTGATCGGGCTATCGCGGAGAAAATCCACTGCCAGAGCATTTATGTTACCGCCTTTGCGAAAAACGTAATGTTCTGGGCCAAGAACAGGATGAATGAAGACCCGGAAACTGCGTTCTACGACGGTCTCACCGGTATGGGTGTTTCTCAGTTCGGTCTTCCACCGATCCGCACTATGGGTGTAAAACTTGGATTTACCTTCTAATCGAAAGTAACGGGACTTTTTTTAACGTTAAGATAATGATTACGAAATCAATAAAATATTTTGCTTTAGGGGCGCTGTTCGTGTCGGCTACGGCCTGTAACGACCAGTTGCGGATCGACGAAAGGCAAACTGCCTTTGACGTCAACTACTTTACCTATTCGCGCTACCAGCTGACGACGGGCATCGTAGATGTGGCCAAGAATTATGGCAAAGCGGTTGTGGATGCGCCGAAAGGACAGGCCGCACTTTACTTCATGGATTGCTACAGCGCCGACCAGATCACCGGTTTTTATACGAAAACCGATCCGGAATGGCGTTTCCAGGACGATAATGCTTATACCAAGCAGCTTCGGACATTGGCAGCCATCAACACCCTGGCCACCAACGAAGGAAACCTGGCCAATGTTGCGGCATCAGATATCCTGAAGTGCGTGGTGGGGGCATCTCTGACCGAAAAATACGGCGATATCCCCTTCACCGAGGCGGTCCAGGGCAGAACAGGTAACCTGTTCCCCAAATTCGACTCCCAGAAGGAAGTTTACGAAATCATGTTCTCCATGCTGGACAAAGCTATCGCCGTCCTGGCCGATCCTTCCAGCAAAGGGCTGCCGTCTGACCACGATGTGTTGTTCAAAGGTGACCGGACCAAATGGCTGAAGTTTGCCAACTCGCTGAAGTTCCGCCTGATGGTGCACTCGTATGAGGCCTTCAAAAAAGCGGGGAAAGACCTGAGCGGGGAAATGCAGGCCATTGCGAGCGGCACGAACTACATGTCGTCCGTAGCGGACAATGCTGCGTTGGATTTCTCCGGTATCGAGCAGGATCAGTCGTGGTACCTGCAGAGAACCTGGGGAACCGGAAACGAATTTACAGAGCAGAAGCCTACGAAATACCTGATTGATCAGATGGTGGCTCTGGATGATCCCCGGATGTATGTAATCTTCGCACCGGCTTTCGCTCCCATTTCCAACAAGGCAACCCAGGTAACCGAGAACGTAAAGATCAATGGGTATACGTATCCGATCACTTACTATCCGAAGTCGCTTTACGAACCATCTGCAATGGAGGCAGCCGGACGCGATCTGAGTGGTAAAGTTATCTCTGTCCCTTATCCTTTCGATGCGATGTGGGTAGGTACGCCTAACCCGTTGAACGTTCATCTCCAATATGCTGGCTCAGGCTTGCCTGGAAGCAACAGCTTCTATGACAACCGCCGTATCACCGGCTTCTCGCAGCTGATTTCCCAGACCAAAAGCCCGGCATTGAGAGCAGTAATGATGGAGTCGAGTGAGATGATGTTCCTCCTGGCGGAAGCGCGCCAGAAGGGATGGATATCTGCCGGAACTGTTAAAGATTACTACGAAAACGGTATCAGGCTTTCTTTTGAAAGGTGGCAGATCCAGAACGGAGAAAAACCTGCGACCCATATCGGCTCCGACAAGATTATAGACAACTTCGCAGCTTATTATAAGAAACCGGCCGTAGCGCTGGATGGTACCGCTGCCGATCTTGACAAAATAGGTTTGCAGAAATGGCTTTCGCTGCTGGTTACCAACCAGACAGAAGCTTACACCGATTTCAGAAGGACAGGGAAGCCTGCCTTTGTGGGCAATATTACCACGACTTTCTCGGTGTACGAGTTCCCGCAGCGTTACGTTTATCCGCAGGATGAGCGAAGCAATAACAGGGAAAATTACGACGCGGCGGTTTCAGCGCTTGGCGGCAAGGACCTCCCATCCGCTAAAATGTGGATACTGAAATAAGCTGCGTTTACGGGACCGGAGTTCCGTCCCGTAAGCTGTTATAGATTTAGTTAAGTAAGTTTGTATCGTAAATGAAGCCAGCCGGCGGGAGATTCCTGCCGGCTGCTTGTTTTCCGGGGTGGCACCCGTATTACCTCAGGCATTCTCAAAAAAGTGAGAAAATTTTTTATTAAAAAAATACTATTACAGCTTTCGCAACGCCGATGACCGGGCGCGGGTACCTCCTGCCTGTACCTGATCGCTTGCTATACGTTAGATAGCTCACCACTACCTGTTTGTCGTAAAAAAAGGACGTATATACACACAAAATTCCTGAAGTATAACTGTCCCGGCGACAATCCCGCTTTATTTCAAAAACCCGGCAACTTATCGTCCTGACCCGACGGCGATATGATTCAAACAAAATAGTACAATATCACCAGAAAAATGTACTTAACCCGACATACTTCATACGATAGCTCTTTGCATTTCCATAAGTACCTAAACATTTATAAACCAACTCAACTATGAAACAACTCTTATTGCAACCCTGTCGCCTGGCCCGGATCTGGACCGTCAGCGTGATGTGCCTGCTTCTACCGGCATTTTCCGCCATGACACAGGCGGCGAAAATCTCCCGGACCAACGCAGGTACTGACCGCGAAATCTCAGGTCGGGTGCTCTCGGGCGTAGACGGAACTCCGCTCCCCGGTGTGAGCATTCTCGTCAAAGGCTCCTCCACGGGCACCACTACCACAGTTGACGGCAACTTCAGGCTTACCGTTCCGGGTAATAATGCGATCCTGGTTTTCTCCTTTATCGGCTTTGAGTCCCGGGAAATTCCAGTCGGCAATCAAAGCCGTATTGAAATAAGACTTACTGAAAGTATTGAGGTACTGGATGAGGCCGTAGTTACTGCCCTGGGTATCAAGCGGGAAGTCAAGTCCCTGAGCTACTCCATTGGGAAGGTAAAGGGTGAAGACCTGGTCAATGTTGCCCAGGAAAACGTGGTAAATGCCCTCGCCGGGCGGGTTGCCGGATTAACACTTAACCAGACCAGCGGTATAGGTTCGTCAGTAAACGTTGTGATCCGCGGAGCCACTTCGCTGAGCGGCGATAACCAGCCGCTCTTCGTTGTCGACGGGGTGCCGATGATCAACAACCTGAACAACGTAAAAGAGCGGAACGGCGACCGCAACAACGTTGACTACGGCAACATCATCTCGGACCTTAATCCGGAAGACATCGCCAATGTGTCGGTACTGAAAGGCCCCAGCGCCGCTGCGCTGTACGGCTCCCGGGCCGGGAAGGGCGTGATACTGATCACCACCAAATCCGGGAAGAAAGGCCAGGGCCTGGGCGTCACGCTTTCGACGAGCAACGTCTTTGAAATGCCGTACCGCTTCCTGGACCTGCACTACAAATACGCCGGTGGCGACCGCAATAACCGTCTGGATGAAGGTTCCTCTTACTGGGGCGGCCCGGAGCTGGATAAGGGAATTCTCGCGCCCCAATGGAACAGTCCCCTGGACGAGAACGGTGAAAAAATTCCGACACCATTGAAGTCCTACAAGAACAACATGAAGAATTTCCTGCAAACAGGGATTACCTCTACAACCAATCTGTCGATTTCAGGGTCGAAAGACAAATTCACCTACCGGGTCTCCTATGATTACATGAAAAACCAGGGGCTTATCCCGAATTCGGATCTGAAACGTCATTCACTGGCTACCTCGGCACAATACGAAATGAACCGGAAAGTAAGGCTCAGCACTAACCTGTCGTTTGTCAACTCTTCGTCCGGCAACCTGCCCTCAACTACTAACCGCGGGTCCAACCCGCTGGAGGCTGCTTACAACTGGTCAAGTGTTGATATACGTGAGCTCAAACAATATTGGGTGTCCGGAGGTGAAAACATCCGCCAACGTACCGTACACAAAAACCAGGACAATCCCTATTTCCTGGCCTATGGGATCAATAACTCCTTTGACCGGGACCATGCCTACGGCAATGTGCGCATCGACTGGGACATTTTCCCCGCCCTGAAAGCCTACGGACGCATTACGCACGACATTTCCACAGAAAGCCGGGAAACCAAAATCCCCTGGAGTTATACCAGGGCAAGCCAGGGGGCTTATCACCTGGTCGGGCTTGGGCACCAGGAAACCAATATGGACTTCATGCTGACCTACCAGCGGAAACTCTCCGGGCTTGACGTCCTGGTTTCTGCCGGGGCCAACGATATGGTCCGTCGGTGGCATGACAGTTATATGGGGGGGAGCCCTATATCGGTGCCGGGCCTTTACCGGATCAGCAATGTACCCACAGGAGCGCGCTCTAACTCCAACAACACTTACATCAAGCGGATTCAAAGCGTGTTCGGGACCGCTAACATCGGCTATAAAGAACAGCTTTACCTCGACCTCACCGCACGCAACGACTGGTCCAGCACGCTCCATCCTGACAACCGTTCTTATTTTTATCCTTCGGCAGGGCTTAGCTGGCTGCCCAACCATACTTTCAGATTACCGGAGAGCATCAACCTGCTCAAGCTTCGTGCCACCTGGGCACAGGTTGGAAATGACACCAGCCCTTATCAACTCTACAATGCACTCGGTATTGGCGCCTGGGGCGATCTGGTTACCACCCAAATACCCGAGGTTCTGCTGAGCCCTCAGCTAAAACCCGAAATAGCCACGTCACGTGAGTTTGGGGTAGAAATGAACCTGTTCAAAAATGCACTTCGGTTCGAAGGCTCCTACTTTTACACGGAAAACAAAAACCAGATCCTGAACCTGGAGGCGGCCGGGTCTTCCGGGTATAGAGCTGCCAAAATCAATGCCGGACAACTTTCAAGCCGCGGCTGGGAACTGACACTCGGGGCTACGCCAGTGCGGGAAAAGAATGGGTGGACCGTAGACGTGAACGCCAATTTCACCCATACCCGCACCAGGATTGACAAGCTCTCGGGAGATATGCAATACTACTCGCTATGGGAAACCAACGGCGGTGGCGCCGCCACCTGGCTGGGGGAAGACATCGGGAACCTGTACAGCCGCGGTTATAAAAAAGTCACCGATCCGGCCAGCCCCTACTACTTGTGGCCGCTGCTGGATAAAAACGGCGAATGGCAGCGCGACGACAATTTTACAGCCCGTGAAAAGGTGGGGAACTTCAATCCCCGCTTCCTGTTTGGCGGACAGGTCAGCATCCGATACAAGCGGTTCAGCCTGGCGGCCAGCTTCGACTGGCGGCAGGGCGGCAACTTCTTTTCTCATACTTATCGTTACGGTGAATCCGACTGGAAATCCCAACGACAGCTGGACAACCTTATCCCGGGAGGACTCTATAGTCCCGACGAGCTGGAGCGGTTGCTGGAGTCGGATCCTGCCCGATACATCATCCCGCAAAACGGTAATTTCCCGCGTGTGGGCGGTCATACCAAAGAAGCGGGCGGGATGCCTTTTGACGGGGCATTTGACGGCGGGTTTATACCCGGCGTGATCGAGGACGGAGAGGGGGGCTACATCAAAAACCTCGGAGGCGAAGGAACCAAAATCGGGCCGATCACCGATATGTTCCCATGGCGGTTCGACAAGCAGATCACATTTGATGCGTCATTCGTAAAGCTCAGGGAAATTGCATTGGGGTATACCATCCCGAAAGCCGGCCGTTTCTCCAACCTCAATTTTTCGGTCTACTCCCGGAACATCATGTTGTGGACTGCTGCCAAAATCGGCATTGATCCCGAACGCGCTTTCCAGAACAATGACGGAAAATTTAACCAGGGGATCGAACAACAAAATGTCTATCCCTGGACCATGCCCGTGGGCTTTAAAATCGGTGTAAGTTTCTGAATAGCTGTGAGCCTTGAGGGGTGAGGGGTGAGGTTTTAGCCCTCATAACAAAAAAACACCCCTCACAGCTCACCGCTCACTGCTCATGTCTTTTACAAAAAACAGCTTGAGTTGTAAGGGTTTGCCTTAGAAAAGCCGCTCACAACTCACCGCTCAAACCTCATTACCTATGAAACACTTAAAAACTCTATATCAGCTCCTCTCTGCGCTTTTGCTGACGGGGCTGTCGTCGTGCACCAACCTGCTGAATGAAGCCAATATCAGTCCGAACGTAGTGGACCCTGCGGTATCCAATCCGAATATGATCATGCCCAATATCATGGTCCCGATGGCCAATAAGTACCTCGATTGGGGATGGGGCAATATCAGCGGTACTATGCAGCACATCCAGCATGATGGCTGGTACGGAGGAGTCAACCATTATGAATGGGCGCCGGAGGATTGGAATATCTACTACGACGCGCTCCGTAACAATGAATTCCTTCTCAAAAGCTCCGGCAAGTTCCACCAGGGAATAGCGCTTACGATGAAAGCCTTTATATTCGGCAACATCACCGACTTCTGGGGAGACGCGCCTTATACGGAAAGCCTGAAAGGCGACAAAGGGCTGTTCGAGCCGCAATACGACAGCCAGGAAGTGATTTATAAAGGGGTTATCGAAGACCTGAAACAGGCTGCGGCCATTTTTGCCACCGGGGACAATTCAGGGTACCTGAGCGGCTATGATACCTTCTATGGGGGTGACGTGGTAAAATGGCATAAATTCGCCAACAGCCTGCTGCTTCGCTATTACCTGCGGGTGTCAGAAAAGCTGCCGGATCTCGCCAAAGCGGGTGTTGAAGCGGTTTACAACTCCGGGGTGTATCTTACCTCATCCCCGGAAGATGCTACGATTAGTTTCGTAGGCTCTTCGGCGTCCAATATGTGGCCGTACATATTTAAGCTGGACCAGGTGGGACAGTCTAATTTCCGTCGTATAAAACCTGCCCAGACCTTGTTGTCTCAATTAATGAAAACACAGGATCCGCGCCTGCAGGTATGGTTTGCGCCGGTCCATGTACAGTGGGTTGCTGATAAAAGCCTGCCCAAACCCGTGGATGATTATATTCGCAAAGACGGTGTTCCCACCAACATGGCCTACGCAGACGATGTTACCCTGAAAGCGTTAATAACCGACGGCCATAAGCTGACCAAGCGGTTTAACCCCGATACCTACACGGGAGCTCCGCTGGACACCAACCTGTTTGTCGGGGTACCGGCCGGTATGAGATGGCCTGACACCTACAACGGCAATCCTACCCCCGGACAAACCGTTGAAAACCAGCACGTATCCCAGCTTTCGGATCTCTACCGGTATTCAAACGACAACCGTTTCCTGAAAGGCAAGCTGATTTCGGCGTCCGAAGTGGCCTTTATACTTGCCGAAGCTGCTCTCAAAGGTTACCAAACCGGCAATGCCAAAACACACTATGAAAACGGGATCCGGCTCTCGCTACAGGCATGGGGGGTAGAAGAACAATATGACCGGTTTATCGGCCGGCCGGAGGTTGCCTACCAGGGGAACCTCGAACAGTTGATCACGCAAAAATGGATCTCCAGCTGGACGATGAGCGCAGAAGCCTGGATGGATTTCAGAAGAACCGGATTGCCCCGTCTCGAAGCAGGCGCCGGCTCTGCTCAACCGGTGTTGCCCGTACGTTTTATATACGGCGACAAAGAGTTGTCCCTCAATCGGCACAACGCGAATGAGGCCATTAAAAAACTTGAAAAAACGCAGTACGCGATCCAGCCCAACAACCAGTGGTCCAAGCCCTGGGTGATCCAGGGAACCGGCAAGCCCTGGTAGACGCTTGTTTTCAAAAAACTTCCGGGTATTTCACCAATTAGCTGGTGGAATACCCGGGAATTTTAAAATTGTGGTGTTTAAAAGTAGCTTAAAACAATGTTTTCAAAATCACGCATTAACGTATATTTATTTGCATCTCTCGTTCTTCTGTCGGGTTGTTCCAAACCACAAGCGAGTCCTCCGCTTAAGCACTATCATTTTACAGCTTGCGCCGGTGCTTTTTCGTCACTTATATTCTCCATCCCCGGTGATCCCGAGAAAGTTGGAAGCTGGACAAGCGTTACAGTTCGGCGTGATTTTGGCAATCCTACCACCTTATTGCTCCGGAATAAAATGCTTCCGGACCGTACCATAGAAATAGGTAAGGGCAACATTGATACGACTTTCCGGATTGCCGACAATGGCAAAATGACCTCCTTTTTCTTTTTAACACCTAAATCCCGTCTATCCTCTGAACAAAGAAGATTACTGGTAAAAAAAATAAAAATCATCTCCTTACCGCATATTGACAAAGAACCTTTCGAGGCTCTCGGCGCCATTGAAATGATCGTCAGACGTTAAAGACTATACACGAATTCGTATGGGAACATTGGTGAAAATATTTAAGATTATTGGAAAAATAATCGGTGGTATCCTGGCAGCTGTCGTCATAATTACTATTGCCGTTTCGGTTTTTCTCTTCGGCTTGTTTAAGATACGGAACATTTCGTATACACATGTTCTGGAAGTAACCGAAGAAGATCGCTTTGTTCAGGGCATGTATATTCCTTTCGAAGATATGCAGAGTATCAGAGGATTTAAAATAAGTGCAAGTGGGGAAGCCTACCAGGACTGTATGCTGATCGTTACCTATTCAAACGGCAGGAGTTCACAATACAATTCTTCCAGTCCTACCTACCGCTTTTTTCTGCCAAAAGGCAGGATGCGGATTGATGAATACTCCATAAATTTTTACAATGAACAAAATGTCAGCGTAGTTGTCAGAGGCATTGATAACGACAAAGAAGCAATGGGAAACTTCCGTGTTAAGATCAGATAATCCTATATCGAAACAGCTACCTTTCTGGTTTTGACAAAATTTTCGGCTTAGCCGCAGAAACGAGAAAATCCATCACCGCAGCTCCCGGCCTTTCCATACATAGCGGCTTTTCTGCCCGGCCAGCCCGAAATACACCACGTAGAAAGGGTAGAGTACCTGGACAAGCGGTATGCAGGCAATAGACCGCTGCTTTCCCAGAAAACGGAGCACAGAACTAATGAAAAGCCATTCCGGCAATATCTTGAACCCGATAAGTGCCAGCCAGGTATAGCCGGAAAGCTGTCCGAACGCATACCAGAGCCCGGCAACCAGCAGCATCAGGTTGCTCAGAAAAATAAAAACCGCCAGTACCTTCGGCGCCGGGCTGCGGTAGAATTTCCATTTGCTGGCCCATCGCTGGCGCTGGTTTCTGAATCCCTTCCAGTCGGTATGCGGAGCAGTCCGGACGATGGCTTCGGGAGACTTCAGAAAGACAATCCCCTCCGGGTATCGCTGCGCAATTTTTTGCAGGAGCAGCTCATCATCCCCGGAAGCGATCTGGTCTACTCCTTCAAAACCACCCACTTCAAAGAAAACCGACTTTTCATAAGCAAAATTAGCCCCGTTGCACATATTGGGCCGCCCTGCCGCGATGGCACAGGCCCCGCTCCCAACCAGGCTCGAGAACTCAACAGTCTGAAGATGATCGGTCAGCTTTGATTCGGGTGTAAAGGTCACCGGGCCGCTCACGCATCTGGCTCCCGACTCCCGGAAGCAGGCAACCAGTGTTTCCAGCCAGGCCGGCCCCACCCGACAGTCTCCGTCGGTAGTCACGACGTACTTTCCAGTCGCTTTCTGAAGGGCCGAACTGATGGCCCGCTTTTTGGGTGAAGCAGACCGGTTGTCAGACAGTTCAAGCAAATGAAGGCGCATCGAAGTTTTTTCCGCAAACGCCCTTACCAAGGCCGCCGTGGCGTCCGTTGACGCATCGTCGGCTATCCAGATTTCATACAATTGCTTTCCCAACGACTGTCGCTCCAGGTCAGCAAGCAGGGCCCCGATACGGACCGCTTCATTCCGGACCGGGACAATCACCGAAATGAGCGTTTCCGTTCCGGCGCCATTCATTGTTCCGGCGGGTTGAAAAACACGGATACGCGACCAGGTCCGCCAGAGCCACAAGGTAAACACCGCGTAACCCGCTGCCAGCAGCCAGAAAAATATTTCCACAAAAATCAGGCTCGCTTCCATACCCAAAACCAACCAAACACTGCGGGGAACAGGATATTGGTTGCCCAAATTAAAAAAGTTACTGCCAGCACATCGTCGGGCGCTATCCCGAATATACCAAAGATAAGCACGGCGCTTACACCTCTCAAACCCAGATCCCCCAAAAGGTTCAGCGCCGGTAGAACGGTTTTTACCATCAGAACCAACGATACGCATGCCGCCATTTCCGGGACACTCATCGGGAACCCGAACAGCAGCAAGCCTGCGACGAACTGTCCTGCATAAGTCAGATACCTTAAAAGCCCTATAGCAAACGCAGTCAGTAGCTCGGCATTATCGTATAGCGCAATTACGGCCAGCGACGACTTTACCCGTCCCCAAATTCCATTTCCCGGCAATTTCAGGACCAGGTATTTCCGGAACGCGAACGCGAGAACCCCGGCTAAAACGATTACTCCCAGGGCAGCCGCCACCATTTTTTTGGCCGGTCCTGTTGCCGGTAAAACTTCCCATAACTCAAAAGCGCCCCAAATTCCTGTAAAAACTGCAGCATAAAACTGAATACCGCCGGAAATGAGCGCTGCACCGATTGCGCTCGACCGCGAGGCTACTTTTAACGCCGCGACCCGTCCTACCACATCCCCGATCTGTGCAGGCAAAGCCAGCCCCGAAAGCAGACCGGCAAGGGTGCTTCCCACCGCTTCGGAAAACGTAATCCGCTGTACCTTACCCACAAGAAGCTGCCATTTCCTGCTCTCGAGCGCCCAGTTAACCGGTACGAGAACCAGCAATACCAACAGCCAGACGCCCTCGCCTCGGGTAACGTGAAAGCCCACAGATTGCCATACATCACTCAAGTTTTTTCCATCCCTGCCCAGTGCCTTCCACAGAACAAAAAGCAGTCCTGCCGTAGCCACAATCCGCCAGACAAATGTCCAGCGAAGTGTCAGCCGCTGCCCGTTCTCTGCAAAGAGTTTTCTAAATTGCGCCATGAGTATTCAGGAAAAGCAGTCTGACAAGATTATCATGGGCGTAGACCCGGGCACACAGGTCATGGGATACGGGGTGATTGCAGTGAGTGGCCAGGAGATGCGTTTGCTTCAATATGGAGTGATAAAACTGAACAAATATAGTACCCATGAGCTGAAACTGAAGAAAATTTTCGAACGGATGATCCAGCTCATAGAAGAGTACCTTCCGGATGAAATGGCTATTGAGGACCCTTTTTTCGGCAAGAACCCGCAATCCATGCTCAAGCTGGGGCGAGCGCAGGGCGTAACCATGGCTGCGGCGCTTTCCCGGAACATACCCATCGTGGAATATTCCCCCAGGAAGGTAAAACAGTCGGTTACCGGCAACGGCAGCGCCACCAAAGAACAGGTCGCCTATATATTGGAAAAGATCCTTCAACAGCCGCTCAACAAGGAATTCCTGGACGCCACCGACGGCATCGCCATTGCAATCTGCCATCATTTTCACGCCAACTCCCCTGCTACTACGGTCTCAAAAGGAAAAGTAAAAAAAGGCGGCTGGGCTGCTTTTGTAGAGGAGAACCCGGGGCGGATGAAGTAGGGAGAGGGGATGTCAGAAATCGGAAATCGGATGTCGGATGTTGGAAATCGGAAATCGGAAATCAAAAATCAGAAACCAGAAATCAGATGGAAACAGCAACTTAACAAACTAAAAAGGGCTGATTTCCGACATCCGATTTCTGACAACCATAACCTTTATGACCTCCCCATTCCTTCGCTTAGGCCTTCGGGCTTTCTTTGTGCTCACAGGTTTGCTGCTCTTGTCCGGTTCTCCGAGAAAGGTGGTATGGACAGCCCTGGGCGATTCCATCACCTATCTCAATGACCACCCGGAGCAAACCGGTAACCGGATCACCAAAGGCTATCTTTCGCTGATCACCGAAAAACATCCGGAGATCAGCTATATCAACAAAGGCTTCAACGGCTGGAGCGCAGTTCGGATTGCCGAGAAAATTGAAACCCTCGGACTGGAACCTTCGGACGTGTACACGATATTCCTGGGCACCAACGACTGGTGGCAGGGGCAGCCGTTGGGAACCTTTTCCGATTACCTGGACAATACCGGGCCGGGCACGGTCAGCGGCGCTTTTCGAATTATCCTCGACAAATTTCGCCGGCTCAACCCCCAGGCCAAAATCATCCTGATCACACCTTTGCAACGAGGCGATTTCGTGCATATCTCGAATTTTAAAAACAATGCCTACGGCTCGTACAAAGCCAAAAACGGCCAGGAACTTGCCGACTTCGCCAAAATGATCGTCAGGATCGGCCGGCACGAAAAAATTCCTACCGTAGACCTGTTCCGGAAAAGCGGTATTACCTCCAACAATATGGTCAGATTCAAACGACTGCGTGAGCCCGGAAAAGCATCCTATAAAAATTTCGGGTACCCGGAATACTCAGAGATTCCTTTTGACCCGGAAAAAGACGAATACCCCTACCCCGCCGAGGCCATTTACATGACCTATGACGGCCTGCATCCGTCGGACGAAGGCTATCGGCTCATCGCCGGAAAAATTCTAAAAAAATGGAAGCCCGGAAAAGGCAACCGGTGAAAATTTCCGCCTGTAATTTTAGCAGGCTCCTGAAGCATCAAAACCGGCTTTCCAGTATACCTCCACAGGAATGTACAGGATAGTAAAAAGCGCATAAGAATGAATTTTTGAGTTAAAGAATAGGGATTTTTCAAGTTCAAAAACTTCGTATAGTGCAATTATTACCGAAATAAAATTAACGCGCTGATTGTATTTTTCGAATTCACGAATCCATAAACAAACACCTTTTCTGGTGTTTTTAACACAATATCAAACTGAATACAAAATTGACCTTTCCGATTTTGTACAATTAAAACCAAAAAACTACAGTCAATCTGATGAACAAAATAGGTTTCAATGTTCTGGCCTGGACAGCGGGTATTTCGGAAAGCCTTTATCCGATCATAGAGCGCCTGAAAACAATAGGTTATGACGGCGTAGAACTGTTTATCAGCAATCAGGACGTTGAAGTTTTCCGGCAGGCCGGCGATTTCATCAGGAGCACCGGCCTGGAGGCCACGTCGGTTTTTGTGCTTGGAAAAGACGAAAACCCGATTGATCCTTCGCCGGCTGTCCGGGCCCGCGCCCTGGATGCGATCAAGCGTAAGATCGACCGCGCCCAGGCATTGAATGCCTCGCTCATTGTCGGGCCTTTTCACTCAGCCCATACCGTGTTTGCCAACCATGCGCCGGAGGAGGACGAATACAAGCTTGCGGCCGAAGTGCTTCATGCCGCAGGAGCGTACGCCGCCCAGGCCGATATTACGCTTTGCCCCGAAGCACTCAACCGTTTTGAGTGCTACCTCTGCAACACCATGGAACAATTGCTGAAGCTCGTCAGGTTGGCTGACCATCCGAACGTGCAGGGTATGTTCGACTCGCATCACGCGAATGTCGAGGAAAAGAGCTTTGCCGGAGCGATCGAAACCATATCGCCGGTGCTGCGCCACGTGCACATCAGCGAGAACGACCGCGGTACCCCCGGCGAAGGACATGTCAATTTTGATGAAATATTTGCCTCGCTCGCGCAGCAGCAGTACAAAGGCTGGCTGACCATCGAGGCATTTTCCAGGAACGACCCGGATTTTGCAAATGCAATCGGCGTCTGGCGGGAGTTCTCAAAACCCTGGGACATTGCAGAGAAAGGCTATGCCTTCATCCAATCGAAAATTGCCCAATACCATTTATAACTATCTCATTTCAAATAAAAAGGATTTCCTAAGCTAAACATGAAAACTAACTTTCCATCCAAAGACAAAGCAATTAACTGGCTGCTGGCTGCTGCCGTTCTAGTCAACGTTTCGTGCACGCAACAGCAGACCAATGAAACTACAGCTGATACCACCCAGGTCGCGCAGGAAGTAAAAGCCGGTGACTTCGTATCCATTTTCGACGGCCAGTCTCTTAACGGATGGGAAGGCGATACCAGCTACTGGCGCGTGGAAAACGGGGTTATCACCGGCGAAATCACCCCGGCCAAACCCTTGGAAAAGAACAGTTTCCTGATTTGGAAGGACGGTCAGCCCGGCGACTTCGAATTCAAGGCCAGCTTCAGAATTTCTGAATCCGGGAATTCCGGCGTCAATTACAGAAGCGAAAAAGTAGCCGACGTCCCCTTTGCGCTCAAAGGCTACCAGGCCGATATTGACGGGAAAAACAACTACACCGGCCAGAATTACGAAGAAAGAAAACGTACCACCCTGGCTTATCGCGGCGAAAATGCAACGATCAATACCCAGCCCAACGCCAATGACCCTGCTTCGTTCAAAGCCAATCTTAAAAATAATGCCTGGCTAAGCAGAGAAGTAACCGGATCACTCGGAACAGCAGATGAGTTAAAAACCCACATCAAACCAGGCGACTGGAACGAAATCCATATCGTAGCAAAAGGCAATAAGCTCCAGCACTTCATAAACGGTGTCCTGATGAGCGAAGTACTCGATAATGACGCCGCCAATCGTTCCGACAAGGGTTTTCTCGGGCTTCAGATCCATACCGGACCGCCTATGAAGGTGGAATACAAAAACATTTCAATCAAACAATAACCCGCATTGCGACTATCCTAAATACCCCCTTCGTGCCGGCGATTCCGACGCCCTTAACCAGTTTGATTCTTACATTCATCAAATGCCAACTCCCGACCTGACCGGCCTTCACTGGCAAGACAAAATTTCACACCCGGCCCAAATGGGCGGTATAGAAACTTCTGTAATCGACAACGGTCCCGGGCGCGGCACCAGAATTGCCTGGATCAATACCGGGACGGGGTTTCGCTACAAAGTGGTGGTCGACCGCGGAATGGACATAGCCGACGCCTTCTATAACCAGTACGGCCTGGCCTGGATCAGTCATGTGGGCATCGTATCGCCCCAGCCCTTTTCCAATAAAGGGATCGACTGGCTCCGAACCTTCACCGGCGGGCTGCTCACCACTTGCGGGTTGTCGCACGTGGGCGGACCGGAAAATGATGAGCACGGAGAACGCGGGCTGCACGGACATATTGCAAACCAGCCCGCCGAAATAGTCGCCATTTCCCAGCCCGACCCGCTGCGTGGTATCATGACATTCAGCCTGACCGGCCTGGTGAAGGAAACCAAGCCATTCGGCCCCAGCCTTGAACTTCGCCGGACACTCTCCGGCACACTCGGGAAAGCGGAGCTTGTTATTCACGACGAGATCACCAACCGGGGCAACACACCGGCGCCGCACATGCTGCTCTACCATTTCAATTTTGGCTGGCCACTGGTCGATGCGGGTACTCAGATTAACTGGGACGGAAGCTGGACTACCCGGAAAGGGGACCAGAACGGTACGATCTTTCGCCCGGGAAATGATTTCAAAACCTGTCCGCCTCCGCTGGGTTCGCATCTCGGCAGCGGCGAAGAGGTCGCATTTATCAACCCCGGTGAAACAAACGGTATCAGCTCCTGCGGGCTGTACAATCCGGCACTCAAACTAGGGGTTACGCTAAAATTCAACAAATCGGAGCTTCCGTGGCTGACCAACTGGCAGCACTGGGGAAAAAACGAGTACGTGACCGGGCTGGAACCCGGTACTCACCCGCCGATCGGGCAGGCAGCAGCCAGGCAAAACGGCTCGCTCGCGTGGATTGAGCCCGGCGAAACGAAAAGCTACCAGCTCACCCTCGAGGTCAAAGAGAACGGATCGTAGCGATTTCTTCCAAAACAAACAGACTTTTATTATATTCAGGATCTATTCGTAATCTTTCAAGTTTAATATTCACAATGGCAGAAAATAGTATAGCCAAAAGGGCATTGGAGCAAGGTAAGGGTGTACTAAGGCTTACACCAACATGGGTACCCAGGTCTTTCTGTGTACCGGGAAGAAGGATCAAACTTCATCCGGACGACTATTACGTGCTGGGAGGTGAAAGAGGCGGTATAGATGAGCGTTGGTTGTCTTCCACCACACCTGCCAAAAACGGCCCGCTGACCGGAGAACACGAAGGGCTTTCCTTTATTATCCTCGAAGAAAACGGAACGGAGCACAAAGTACTCCTTAAAGATGCCATTGATGAGCTGAAAGGCCAGATCATCGGCGACCGCCTCTGGAATGAATACCAGAGCTGGCCGATGTATTCCAAATTCTTTGACAACATGGGGCCGCTCCCCCACCATATTCACCATAACGATGAGCACGCAGCGCTGATCGGGCAAAAAGGAAAACCTGAGGCCTATTATTTCCCGCCCCAGCTCAACAACCACGGCGGTGATTTCCCCTATACTTTCTTCGGTATCGCCCCGGGTACAACCAAAGAGCAGATCCGTGAATGCCTGGTGAACTTCACCAAAGGCGACAACAAAATAACCAACTACTCCCAGGCATTCAGACTTGAGCCGGGCACGGGTTGGGACGTACCGCCGGGAATGCTCCATGCACCGGGAAGTATGTGTACCTATGAGCCCCAGAAGGCTTCCGATGTTTTTGCAATGTACCAGTCCCTGGTGAACGAAGCCATCATCCCCGAAGAGCTGCTGTGGAACGGCACTCCTGAAGACCGGAAAGGCGACTACGACCAGTTGATGGAAGTAATTGACTGGGACCTGAACGTGGCTCCGAATATTCTTGAGACCCGGTTCATGGCGCCTAAACCCGTAAGACCGATTGAGGAAACCGAACCGGAAGGCTATATAGAAAAATGGGTTTGTTACCGTTCGGAGGCATTTAGCGCGAAGGAGCTTACCGTGCTTCCCGGAAAAACTGTAACCATTAAAGATGCGGCCGCTTACGGCCTGATCGTGATGCAGGGCCACGGAAAGCTGGGTGTCTGGGACATCGAAACCCCGGCGCTGATCCGTTACGGACAGAACACGAGCGACGAGTTTTTTGTCACCGAAAAAGCGGCGCAGGAAGGCATTACCATCAGCAACCCGTCGGCAAATGACCCTATCGTGATCCTGAAACATTTCGGGCCGAATAACCCCGACCTTGTGGTGGGTTAATACGGGCCCAAACCTTATCCGTCATTTTATTAACTTTTAAAACGTCAAGATAATGCCTGAGAATAATTTCCCTAAGCTGCATAATGCTACTTGGCCAGGAATAGTAGGAAAAGGCTCTGACTCTGAGCCCATCATTCCCTTTGAAACACTTTTGGAAAAAACGGCCGCTGCCGAAGTCGATGGTGTAAAGTTCGATGGTGTGGACATTGATTTGTTTGATGCCCATTTCAGCATCAACAGCTCTGACGACGATATCAAAAAATTAGCCGACCAGGTATCGGGCTACAACCTGAATATCGGGTCACTGGTTGCCCCCATCTGGCCTCCCGAAGGCGGCTCTGCAGCGGGTTCCGCGGCTGAAAGAAAGCAATTTGTGGAGCAGGTGAGAAAAGCGGCGAGAATTGGCCGGAAACTCCGCGAACTGGGTGTGAGGCCTTCGGGTG
Source organism: Ravibacter arvi (assembly GCF_039540405.1). NCBI lineage: Bacteria > Pseudomonadati > Bacteroidota > Cytophagia > Cytophagales > Spirosomataceae > Ravibacter > Ravibacter arvi. The sequence continues at coordinate 365,650 of NZ_BAABEY010000001.1, read as the reverse complement.
TCGTGCGCATCGACTCGGCAACCGGTGTCGGCGACTGGATGAAAAACCCGGCAGAAAACACAAAACTGATTGCCCAGACCTTTAGAGAAGCTGCGGATGCCGCCGCCGAATTCGGCGAAAGCCTGGCTGCCGAAGGTGAAATTTGCTGGGGCGGGATGCACAGCTGGAAAACCATGCTGGACCTGCTGGAGCAAACTGATCGCAAAAACGTAGGTTTCCAGGCCGATATGGCGCATTCGTCGCTCTATCTGCTTGGTTATAACCGCCCGGAAGACCGGATTCTGCCCGAAAATTTTGATTGGAGCGACCGCGCGACCCTCGATGAAGGATTTAAAAAGCTCACCGACGCGCTCCGCCCCTGGACCATTGATTTTCACGTGGCCCAGAATGACGGGACCGTTCATGGTACCGGTTCGCACGACAAAACCGGGAGGCATTGCCTGGCCACTGACCCGAACGGCAAGCTCGATATCACCCATCATGCAGGTTTCTGGCTGCGTGACGAAAACGGCGAGCTGACCAAACGGTTCCGCCACATCTGTTGGGACGGCTGTATGTTCCCGAACGAGGTGATGTACAAACAGGAAACCTGGAACAATATCCTGGCTGCCATGATCAAAGTGCGCAAAGCGCACGGCTGGTATGAAGCCTGATCATAAGAAATGTTTTTCCCCGACTTACGCGCAACAATTTTTGTGCTTAACGATAACCAAACATGTCCGATAAAAAACAAATGAGAATTGCCCTTATCGGTACGGGCTTTATGGGCCGTACGCATTCCAATGGCTACAGGAGGGTACCCAATTTTTTCCCGGAACTGGCCTACGAGCCTGTTTTACAGGTAGTTTGCTCGCGAAATGAAGCGAAGGTAAAGGCATTCGCCGAACAATGGGGATATGCTTCCTATGAAACGGATTGGCGGAAAGTGCTCCAGCGCGACGATGTCGACGCTGTAGATATCTGCACGCCCAATGACATGCATGCCGAAATCGCCATTGCCGCCGCCGAGGCGGGGAAAATGGTACTGTGCGAAAAACCACTTGCACGCACCGTCGCCGAAGGCCTGAAAATGGTGGAAGCGATTGAAAAGGCAGGTGTAAAAAACACCGTTTGGTACAACTACCGGCGAATCCCGGCGGTGATGCTTGCCAAACAGATTATTGATTCCGGTAAGCTTGGTAAAATTTACCACTACAGGGCCAATTTCCTGCAGGACTGGACCATCAACGAAAATCTGACCCAGGGAGGCGGTAACTGGCGTATGGACGTTGACTCGGCAGGGTCAGGGGTTACCGGTGACCTGCTTGCGCACTGTATCGACACAGCCATGTGGCTGAATGGCTCCATCAAGGATGTATCGGCCGTTACCGAAACCTTTGTAAAGGAACGTATTCACGAAAAAACAGGCAAAATGGAAAAAGTCGGGATCGATGATGCCTGTATTTTTCACTGCCATTTCGAAAACGGGTCACTGGGATTGTTTGAGTCCTCGCGTTACGCACGCGGGCACAAAGCGCTCTATACACTTGAAATTAACGGGCGGAATGCCTCCATCCGGTGGGATCTGCACGACCTCAACCGACTCGAATATTTCGACCATTCCGACGAATCGATTGTAAGGGGATGGCGGTCTATCCACGTCACGGACGGTGACCAACCCTACATGAACAAATGGTGGGTTCCCGGGCTTTCGGTCGGCTATGAGCACAGCTTCGTTCACCAGGTAGCCGATTTTCTGAAAGCAGTTGAAACCGGCTCCGAATGCCATCCCAATTTCCGTGACTCGCTGGAAACGCAGCGCGTATGCGAGGCGGTTATCGAGTCGGCTAACACCCGCGCCTGGAAAGATACAGGAGTGGAAACAGAATTGAAGTAGTATTCCGCAGTATCGGAATATGGCTTGACAACTGTCATTGAAAATGGGTATTCCATGGGATGTATATCTTGGGAGTACCCATTTTCTTTGACACAAAGCGATCTCAATCGAAACATGGGAGAAATTGATTCAGGCGATTCCCTGCTTGAGGTCAGGGGGCTTTCCAAATCGTTCAGCGGTATAAAGGCGCTTGACGGGGTATCCTTCGAACTGAAAAAAGGGGAAGTTCACGCCCTGATGGGCGAAAATGGCGCCGGGAAATCTACCTTTATGAAGATCCTGGCGGGCCTCCAGCCGCCGGATGCAGGGGAAATATGGCTGGAAGGCATTCCTTTTACGCCAAAAAATGCACGCTCTGCTTTAAAGAACGGGATTTCCCTGATCCAGCAGGAACTCCTGTTTGTACCGGAACTTACAGTCGCTGAAAACCTTTTCCTCGGGAAAGAGGTCACCGGTTTGGGGGGCAAGTGGATTAATGCGGATGAAACCAACCGGCAAGCCACCCTTTGGCTAAAAAAAGTAGGGCTGGCAGTTTCTCCAAAGGCCAGAATGAAGACATTGAGCATCGCCGAATTGCAGTTGGTTGAAATTGCCAAAGCGATTTCCAACAACGCAAGCGTACTCATGATGGACGAGCCTACCTCCGCCCTCTCCGAAAATGAAGTAGCACGCCTTTTCGAGATTATCAGGGAGCTGAAAAGCAAGGGTGTAGGTATTATCTACATCTCTCACAAAATGGACGAAATACTGCAAATCGCCGATACGGTAACGGTATTCCGCGACGGCCGGTACATAGATTCCAGACCGGCCGGCACCCTTGACCGCGATACGCTGATCTCGCTGATGGTGGGCCGGAAGCTCTCGGATCTTTTTCCATCCGGCTCAACCGAAAAAGGCGCCGCCATTTACGAAGTGAGCGGATTGACGCGCCGGGGAAGTTTCGAAAATGTTTCGTTCGACCTTCACGCCGGTGAGATTCTCGGGATTGCAGGCCTGGTCGGCGCCGGGCGTACGGAGCTCGCGCGGGTATTGTTTGGATTAGACCAGGCAGACCGCGGTACGGTGAAGCTGCACGGAGCCCCCCTATTGCCCGATTCACCGGCAACCGCCATCCGGAAAGGGATCGGCTACGTGAGCGAGGACCGAAAATTACTCGGCCTGGTCACCGGCATGTCGGTTCTTCAAAACATCACGCTTTCCAGCCTGAAAAAGCACGCGTCGTACGGCTGGATCAGGTCCGGTTCCGAGCAAAATGCCGCCGAATCGTTTGTCAGACGGCTCCGGATAAAATGCAGCAGCCTTTCCCAAAAGACCGAGACATTGAGCGGTGGTAATCAACAGAAAGTGGCCATTGCCAAAGTACTTCTCGCCAAACCCAAAATAATAATCCTGGACGAGCCTACCCGCGGAATAGACATCGGGGCAAAAGCGGAAATCTACCAGCTGATCCGGCAACTCGCAAGCGAAGGGCTTGGCATATTGCTGATTTCGTCCGAGTTACCGGAAATCACAGGCTTGTGCGACCGGGTACTCGTTCTCTCCGAAGGTAAACAAACCGCGCTGCTCACCAACGGCGAAGCCAGCCAGGAAAAAATTATGTATTACGCGGTGCCGGGGGTGAGGGATGAGGGGTGAGGGGAATAAAATTGGAAATCGGAAATCAGAAATCGGAAATCAGAAATCGGAAACCGGAAATCGGAAGTTTCACCGCGAATCTCAGGCTAACACCTCAAACCTCACGACTCATACCTCAAGGCTCAAACCTAATTTATGAAACCAAAAAGCGCCAACTACATCGGACAATATGGGATTGCCATCGCCTTCGCGGGAATCTGCGTGGTACTCGCCTTTTTACATCCGGCTTTCCTGACTCTCTCCAATATCAGGGTGATACTGACCCAGGTTTCGATCAACGCGCTGCTTGCATTTGGCGTCACGTTTGTGATCATTACCGGTGGGATCGATCTCTCGCTTGGTTCGGTATTGGCAGCGGCAGGCATTGTGGCGGCTCTGCTGGCCCATCCGGGGGAATATCCGCTGGTTGTGCCGATAGCGGCAGGTATCGGTTCCGGGCTGCTGATGGGGGCCTTCAACGGCCTTATTGTCACCCGCTGCAAAGTCCCCCCCTTTATTGTCACCCTGGGCACGATGACCATTGCACGCGGGCTCGCGCTGATTCTTAGCAAGGGAAGACCCGTTTCCAATCTCTCCGATTCATTTAACTTCATCGGCGGCGGGACATTTGCAGGAATTCCCTTCCCTATCCTGGTGCTGCTGGTCACATTTCTGGGCTGCGCGCTTTTGCTGAGCAAAACCACCTGGGGTCGTTATATGTATGCCGTTGGCGGAAACGAACTCGCCGCGCGGGCTTCCGGTATTGACGTAGGGAAGGTAAAAATGATGGTATACACCATTTGCGGCGGCCTGGCAGGCATGGCAGGCATACTCCTTACCTCCAGAATCACTACCGGTCAGCCCAATGCCGGCATGGGCTTCGAGCTGGATGCCATAGCAGCGGCTATCATAGGCGGCACCAGTACGGCCGGCGGTACCGGCAATATGGTAGGAACCTTGCTGGGCGCACTTTTAATAGGGGTGATCAGCAACGGGCTCGATCTTATGAACGTTTCATCTTACTACCAATTGGTGGTAAAGGGTTTCATAATTGTTGCAGCAGTAGTGCTCGACAGCTTTAATAAAAACAGGCATTAAAATTAAAACATTCCGCAAATGTACAAGCGCATTCTTCCTATTGCCCTTTTGAGCGCAGCCATATGGAGCTGCTCGGGTTCCGAAAAAGCCGGCGGGCCCGTCATTGGTGTATCCATGTTAAGCCTTCAGAATGAGTTTGTCGTCAATGTCGCCGACGAGATCGAAAAGAAGGCCGGCGAAGCGGGCGCCAGGGTAATCATTGTGGATGCCGAACGTTCTGCGCTCAAACAGGTGGAGCAGGTGGAAAGTTTTATTGCGCAGAAAGTTGACGCCATTATTCTGAACCCCTGTGAAGTGGAAGCCAGCTCTCCCGCTGTTGAAAAGGCGAAGGCCGCCGGTATTCCGGTCGTGAATGTGAACTCAGAAACAAACGCGGTTCCCTCGGCTTTCGTAGGCTCCGATGATGTGGAAGCCGGCAGGATCGCGATGCGCTACATCAACGAGCAATTGAAAGGCAAAGGCAACGTGCTCATGATGCATGGCTATATGGGGCAGGCAGCGCAAATCCAGCGCGACAAGGGTGCAAAAGAAATTCTGGCCCAAAACCCCGGACTGAAACTACTGGCCGAGCAGAGCGGCCAGTGGGACCGTTCCAAAGCTATGTCGCTGACCGAAAACTGGATCCAGTCTTACGGACCGCAAATCAACGCCATATTTGCTCAGAACGACGAAATGGGTATGGGCGCAGTAAAAGCATTGACCGAAGCCGGCTTGAAAGACAAGGTAATTGTAGTCAGCATCGACGCCATTCCCGATGCCCTTGCGGCAGTCAAAAAAGGTACGCTCAATGCTACCGTGTTTCAAAACGCTGCCGAACAAGGCTCGAAAGCAGTGGAAACCGCATTAAAGCTGATCAAAAAGGAAGAAGTTGAGGAAAAGGTGATTATTCCTTTTAAGCTGGTGACCGAGTGAAATCGGAAATCAGAAATCGGAAATCAGAATTCGGAAATCAGAATTCGGAAATCGGAGGATAGAGAATAGAAATCGGCCGCGCTGCACAAGTATGTTTGCTTTGTCATCTGAGCAAGCAGGCCTATGCAGCGCGGCCGATTTCTGATTTCTGATTTCCGAAATCCATTCATGCTACACGACCCGGTAGGGAGACGGGACCCAGTGTACGACTTCTCTCAAAAAAAAGTATATTTTTTTCAGGACTTTCTACAAAAAGACACCTCTAATATAGAAAAGGCAAGGTGTTTCCCGATCTCCAGCTCAAACATGTAGCAACCTGATGCAAAGCCCGAAAACGTTAAAAACTTTAAATCACCTCGCGCAAAAGCACTTGTTGGAAGAAAATGCGCCCCAAATCTGGCAGTCCTTTAAACAAGGAAACGAAGACGCATTCAACGAGCTCATAGAACTCTATTACCCGTCACTGCTTAACTACGGCCTGCGGTTCCAGAAAGACAGGGAACTTGTAAAAGACGGTATCCAGGACCTGTTCCTCGAACTCTGGAAAAACCGGAACTCTATCGGCGACGTCCGCGTGCCTAAAAGCTATCTCCTGGTGTCCCTGCGGCGAAAACTCCTCAGGGAATCTGGCAGGATCCGATGGATGAAGGAAGCTCCGGAAATTTCGGATGACTACGATTTTGAGGTCCAGTTTGCGATCGAAACGTACCTGATCAATACCGAAATTCAGCATGAAGACCTTAAAAAACTAAAAAAATGCCTGGCCCAACTGACCAGGCGCCAGCGCGAGGCAGTGTATCTGCGATTTTATCAGGAACTCAGCTACGAGGATATCGCCGACGCGATGAGAATTAACAGGCACTCTGCCGTCAACCTGGTCTATGAGGCCATCAGATTCATTAAAAATAACTGGATCTACCCATGAAAAGCTATGAACAATATGCCCTGGAAGACTTTGTCCAGGACTTTTACTTCCGTCGATGGGCGTTGGGTATGCTGGATCCTAAAGATAATTTCTGGGAGACCTGGAGCGAATCCAACCCTGATAAAAAACTGTTAATGGAAGAAGCAGCCAGCATGGTCGTCGGGCTGGCCTTCCGGCCGGAAGAAGTAGACGAAGCGGAAATTACCCAGGTGATAGCCCGCATCGGCCAGCAGATTCATAAACCACCGTTTTTCAGAAGAAAATGGTTTTCCTACGCAGCAGCGATACTTATGCCTGCCTTTATCTTCGTGACGCTGTGGGGCTACCTTAAAGATCATTATCGTACTGAGAAGGGCGATCTCCGGACCACGGAATCCGGTACCGCCTGGAGCGTCAATCGGAGCGGCAAGGTAATAACGATCCCCCTCCCTGACGGCAGCCTCGTAAAACTGTCTCCTGCCAGTCGCCTGATGGTCGACAAACAGTTCGGCAAGGTATATCGCAAGATATGGCTGGAAGGGGAAGCTTCTTTCGATGTGGTCAGGAACCCGGAACATCCCTTTGAAGTGTATGCTCACAACGTCGTAACCAAAGTATTGGGTACGGTTTTTCATGTGAAAGCTTACGAGGATGACGAGAACGTATCTGTTTCCGTCTCGTCCGGCAAAGTCACGGTTCAAAAAGCCCGGGAAAAACAGGAGACGGACGAAGCCATCGCCGAAATGGTGCTGACACCGAATCAGCAGGCAGTTATTTCGAGAAAGAACGATAAGATCATCAAGACGCTCATAGATGCTCCGGCTATACTGAAACAACCCGACCGGTATGGCCACTTCACATTCAATGATACCCCGATCACGGAAGTATTTGCCGCCCTCGAACAAGCCTACGGTATCCCGATTGCATACGACAAAGAAAAACTCGCCAAATGCAACCTTACCGCCAGGATGACAGAAGAAGATCTCTTCAACAAGCTGGATCTTATCTGCGAAACGATACCGGTAAGCTACCGGGTAACCGATGGCCAGATCCTCGTCGACGGCCCCGGGTGTGATTGAATACACAAAAAATCCGGCAGCACTGCGAATGCCGCCGGACAATTGCCGGGGAAACCGCTGCGAACGGTCTCCCCGCGAAGTTCTTGCCCAAACATTCTGAACTATGTTAAACAAAAACCGCCTTTACGGCAATTCAAATCTATGAAATACCATTTACAAAAGCATGATCTGCTGTTTAGAATCATGAGGATCGGCATCCAACAAATTAGCATGCTGCTGCTGGCCGTGAGTATTTCACAGGCCACGATGCTTCCGGGGCAGAATATATTGGAACAGCAGATTTCGCTCAGAGCCGAGAACAAGACATTGAAATCCGTGCTCTCCCAGGTCGAAAAGGCGGCCAATGTCACCTTTATGTACAGCTCGAAAGTAGTCGGGGCAGAGCGTAGGATCAATGTTTCTGCCGCAGGTCAACCCCTTGCGCGGGTACTCCAGACCTTGTTCGAACCGCTGGGACTGACTTACAGGTTAAGCGGAGCGCATATCATCGTAAGCCGTTCAAAGACCCTGGAAAACACGGCCGATCACCTGGTTCCCCTCCTGTCACGCATCCGGTCCCCCGCGGAAAAGACCATTACCGGAACCGTCACGGAAGCAGGAAAGGAGCCGCTTCCGGGCGTAAGCGTGCTGCTGAAAGGCACGCACAAGGGAACGGTGACCGATCCCACCGGAAAATTTATACTGACACTCAACGACAGCGAACTCAGGTCTGACGCCATACTGGTCTTTTCATTCGTCGGATTTATCTCCAAAGAGGTCGTTATCGGCAACAGGACGCAAATTGACACAGAGCTGGAAGTAGACACCAAGTCCCTGGAAGAAGTGGTGGTGGTGGGGTATGGCACCCAGAAAAAGGTAAATCTCACCGGTGCAGTAGACGCCATTAAGGCGGAGGACATTGTTTCCCGTCCTGTCGGCCAGGCCTCCTCTGCTCTTCAGGGGCTCGCACCCGGTGTAACGGTCATGCAGCGTTCGGGAAAACCTGGCGCTGACGGCAGTACGATCAGGATACGGGGAATCGGCACCCTGGGGAATTCAGACCCGCTGGTGCTGGTCGATGGCGTTCCGATGAACCTTAACAATGTAGATGTCAATGAAATAGAATCTATTTCTGTACTCAAGGATGCCGCCTCTGCCTCTATTTATGGCTCACGGGCTGCCAACGGGGTTATCCTTGTCACGACCAAAAGAGGGAAAAGCGGGCAATTTTCCGTCAACTACCGCAATAATTTCGGGTGGCAGGAACCCACTGCAACGATGAAGAAAGTGAGCGGTTACGACCACATGGTGATGATCAACGAAGCAAACCGGAATGTAGGTCGAAACGCCCCTTTTGCAGATGACTACGTGGAGGCCTACCGGCTCAACGCACCGTCGGATGAGTACCCCGAAACTAACTGGCACAAGGAAATGGTAAAATCACGGGCCTTCCAGCAAAACCACTATGTCGGCATCAACGGTGGGGGCGAAAAAATGAACATACTGGGTTCGGTTTCCTATATGGACCAGGACGGCCTCATGGATTCCAATTTCAAACGTCTCAACCTTCGTCTCAATACCGATATCAAGGTAAAGGACAACCTCCAGATCGGGCTGGATATAATCGGCCGGAACGACAACCGGCAGGAACAGCCTCAGCAATTGGGCTGGCTGCTACGCTACCCACACAACATACCCGGGAAGAATGAAGACGGCAGCTGGGGTGTCGGCTGGGATGGCCAGAACGGCTGGGCTTCTATGAAAGAAGGTGGCTATAACAGTGACAAACGACATGAACTCATGGCCAACCTGAAAATGAACTGGCAGCCTTTCGAGGGGTTCAACCTGCTCCTGCAGGCGGCACCCAACATCAACTACCGGCATAACAAATCCTTCCGCAAGCATGTCAACCTGTACTTTCCTGACGGCCTTATCATCAACCCGAGCGAATTCAGGGCCACGCTGAACGAGCAATATACCAAGTCGGTTACAAACAACTACCGGGCAATAGCCGACTATTCAAAAAATATAAACGCTCATTCGTTTAAGGTGCTGGCAGGTGTGGAAGCCATCGATTACCGGGAGGAATGGATTTCCGGCTTCAGAGATCAGTACCCGCTGGAGAATTATGACGTGCTGAATGTAGGTTCCGTAGCCAACCAGAGGAACGAGGGATCCGCAGCAGAATGGTCGCTCCTGTCCTACTTCGGGCGCTTTAATTACAGCTTCGGCGACCGGTACATGCTTGAAATGAACCTCAGGGCCGACGGCTCGTCCCGTTTCATAGGGGACAACAAGTTTGGCTTCTTCCCCTCTTTATCCGCCGGGTGGCGAATTTCCGAAGAATCGTTCCTGGCGGACGTAAAATGGATCAATGAATTGAAAATCCGGGGATCCTGGGGAACGCTCGGCAACCAGGAGATAGGCAACTATCCGTTCGCCTCCGCAATCACAATGGGGCAGAACTACATTTTTGGCCCTGGAATTCCGGGCCTGGGCGCCGCATTGATCAACGCAGGCAACCCCGGCATCACCTGGGAAAGCACCAGGATGTCGAATATCGGTATTGACGCCAGTATCGGGGATTTCGAAGTAACGGCAGATTATTACATCAAGAACACGCACGATATTCTGCTGCGGCTGCCGGCACCCCGTATTGCCGGTGTAATTGAACCTGTACAAAACGCCGGGAAAGTCCGCAATACCGGCTGGGACATCAGCCTGGGCTACAGGAAGAATTTCAACGGGCTGCAGGTTGGTTTTTCAGGCAACCTGTCGGACGTGAACAACCGGGTCATGGACCTGGTGGGTACGGGCCCCTACATCTACGAACGGGAAATCAACCGCCAGGGCAGCCCCTTCCGTTCGCTGTATGGTCTCCGCGCAATCGGCTACTTTCAGAACCAGCAGGAAGTTGACAGCCATGCTACCCAGTTCGGGCCGATGAAACCGGGTGATATCAAGTACGAGGACATTAACAACGACGGAGCCATCAATGCCGAAGACAGGGTCATCATCGGTAATACAATCCCGAAATACACCTATGGACTCAACCTTTCTCTTGGCTATAAAGGCTTTGATCTTAATGTATTCGGTCAGGGCATCGGAAAGGTGGACGGCTACCTCGACAATTTCGCAACGATGGCCTTCTACCTCGGAGGTACCGCCCAGGAGTGGCACAAAGACCATTGGACGCCCGAAAACCCAAATGCACCCTATCCGCGGTTAACTTTCAACTATCCCAACAACGAACAGATATCGTCGCAGTGGGTACGTAGCGCTGCCTATTTCAGGTTAAAAAACCTGCAGTTGGGATATTCCGTACCGCAAGCGGTTGTCAGGAAGCTGAATATAAACAAGCTAAGAGTATTCGGCAGCGCGCAAAACCTGCTTACCCTGCATAAATTCTATGACAGCTTCGACCCTGAAGCGCCCGTAGGCCAGGGAGACTATTACCCGCAGGTTAGGGTATTCGTGTTTGGACTCGAACTATCATTTTAGGGGTGAGGTGTGAGGTTTGAGCTGCAAGGTGTTAGCCGTAAGGCTTGAGCTGCAAGGTGTGAGCTTCAAGAACCTCAAACCTCACCGCTCACCCCTCAAACCTCACACCTCAAACCTCACCGCTCACCGCTCAAACCTTTTACACAGATGAAACTTAAAAGCATTATACTGATTATCGGTACCTTTTTCGGTTCTGCGCTCTTTACGGCGTGCGACGATTACCTGGACCGTCTCCCGCTTGATCAGCCCTCGGACGCAACTTTCTGGAGTACCGAATCTGAACTAAAAATGGCAATCAATGCCGTTTACAGAAGCCTATACTGGACGGACAGGACTACGGCGACGGCGCTCAATACCCATCTCCCTCTGCCGCTTCTTTTTGACTTCGCTACCGACATCAGTTGGGACCGGAACCTTAACGTATGGCAATTGATAGGACAAGGACAGGTTACGGCAGTCGAAGGCACACTGATCTTCCCGCTCTGGAGCCATGCTTATGCCCAGATCGGGCATTGCAACCGGCTGCTGGCTTACATGCACCGTGCAGAAGCAGTCACCAATCCGCAGGTATATGCCCGTATTGCGGCCGAAGCCCGGTTTTTCAGGGCATACTGGTACCATTGGATGATCAACCTGTACGGAGACGTACCTTTTATTACCGAACCCGTAGCAACCAGGGATGCTGCCCTTCCCAGAACAGGCAAGGATGAAATTTACCGGTTTCTCATCAGCGAGCTGGACGCAGCAGCTGAAGTGCTGCCTGTGGAATATCCCGCTGCCGAAAAGGGACACGCCACGAAGGGGGCGGCACTCGCGCTGAAAGCGCGGACTGCACTTTATGCGAGCGACTGGGCAGCGGCCGGCACAGCCGCAAAAGAACTGATGGACCTCAATAAATATTCCCTGTATCCCAGCTATGACAAATTGTTTACCTATGAGGGCCAAAATAATTCGGAAGCGATCTTTACGATACAATTCAGCCGTACCAACCAAATGGTCCACCAGACCCCATCGCACACGCGCGGGCGGCTTGCCGGAGGGTTTGTCACCAAAATTCCCACCCAGGCCCTGGTCGATTCCTATGAGTGCATCGACGGCCTGCGGATCGATAAATCTCCCCTCTATGACCCCACAAATCCTTTCAAAAACAGGGACCCTCGGCTCTATGCAACCATTGTTTATCCAGGCTCTGTTTTTCTCGGCTACCAGTTCGAAACACACCCCGACAGCCTGACGGTATGGGACTATAACCAGACCCCGGCCAGGAGGGTCGGCAACCAGGAGGTCACCAACCCTTACGCCACTTTTTCGGGCTATATGTACCGCAAGCACGTGTCATCGGATGCCAGGGAGTTCAACAGCCAGTCTGAATTGCCCATCATGTTATACCGCTATGCTGAAATATTGCTGACCTACGCTGAAGCCCGGATAGAGCAAGGCCAGATCGACGAATCGGTTTACTCCGCTATTAACGCGGTACGCACCAGGGCCGGCCTGCCTGTTATCACCACCGGCAAATCCGCGGATCAGCTGAGGCAGATCGTAAGGCAGGAAAGAAAAGTCGAGTTTGTATTCGAAGGTCAGCGCTACTTCGACATCCGCCGCTGGAAAATTGCCGAGCACATAATGCCCGGCCGCCTTTATGGAAGGCCGCTGAGAGAATATAAAGCAAAGTATATTCCCCGGTTTGACGAATACGGACATCCCCACTACGACGCCTATGCCAGCGAGCTGCGTATGTTCGATACCCGCATTTTCAACCCGGCTAAAGACTACCTTTTGCCTGTCCCCCAGCGGGAAAGGGATATCAATCCAAACCTGACGCAGAACCCACTTTACTAGGCGCTGAAAATGAAAATAGCAGATCCGATTTACAAAACTGAACTGCGCACCGGTCTTCTTTTCTTAAAGAGATGCTGCGTTATGCTGCTCCTATGTTGCCTGTTTACCGGAGTTAAAGGGCAGGGTCTTCTGACTCCCGGAGTTTCGGCCGATCCCCGCATTTCAATAAAAAAGGTAGCTACGGGCCGTATCATACATCGCTTCCACGACACCTCACCCATCAGCCCGTCGGGAAGGTATATCGCGCTTTTCCGGATCCCGTTTGAAGATCATTACCCGGTAGAAGGCGATTTCGGGGAAGTCGTGCTGGTCGATCTTGTTTCCGGGAAGGAAGAAGTAATAGCAAAATCATTCGGCTGGGAAATGCAGGTAGGCGCTAACGTGCAATGGGGCGGATCCGATAACGAGCTATTTTACAACCAGGTTGACACCACGAACTGGGAAGCTTTTACCATTCTCTATAATCCGCAGACCCGCAAAAAAAGGAGAATCAACGGGTGGACCTTCATGGTTTCGTCTGACGGCAAAAAGCTGGTGAGCCATAACCTGGTCAATTCCATCTATGCACAGTCCGGCTACGGGGTAATTGTGCCTGAAAAATTCAGGGCAAGACATCACGGTCTCACGGGCAAAGACGGCATTTTCGTTACCGATGTAAAGAGCGGAAAAAGCAGGATGGTTATCAGTCTGGAAGACATGTACAAACAAGCAAAGCCTGCAGTGGGAATCCCCGATCCGGAAAACTACCAGGTGTACGGGTTTAAAGCGATGTGGAACCCCCAGGCAACGCGCATTATGACCTGCATGCTTTTTTATCCCAAAGACGGGGGCAGACGCAAAGTAGCCGTTCTCACCTTCAGGCCTGATGGCTCCGACGTCCGGACTGCCATTACCACCTCGCAGTATGCCAAAGGAGGCCATCACATGGCCTGGATGCCTGACGGCGATCACCTTTCTATCAACCTGAATGTGAACGACAATAAGCAGGGCCTGGAAATCGTAACCGTAAAATATGACGGCAGCGACCTGAAAGAGGTTTTCCATCCCGGTTCGGGCCATCCAAGCTTTCATCCGAAAAACCTGCCCCTTGTAGTAACCGATTCGTACCGGGACGAAACGAGTGTTACACTGAACGACGGATTTATACCGGTAAGACTGCTCAATACGGAAACCGGGAAAGAAACACTGATTGCTAAAGTCAGGATTCCCGATGTTACGAATAGTTCTTTCCGCCTGGATGCCCATCCGACCTGGGACCGTACCGGAAGATTTGTCATCTTTAACGGGTACGGCGACGGAAGCAGGGGAGTTTATATTGCAGATCTACAACACCTTACCCAAACCAAATAAAAAGTACTGGATATGAAAAGACGGGATTTTTTGAATCTGAGCCTTCCGGCTACGGGAGCAATCATGCTGGCGCCGGGGCTGTTGGCAGCAAGCGCGAGGACGGAAATCAACCGCCAGTTCAGCGGGCAGCTTCAGCGCGGTCCATATGACTTGCTGGTGAACGGCGGTGGGTTTGCCGGTTACTTTGCGGCCATGCATGCGGCAAAATCAGGCAAGCGGGTCCTCCTCGTGGAACGCAGGAGTGCACTGGGATACGAGTTGACAGCCAAAAGCCGCTTTTTCCTTGAGAGCACAGGCTTTAATCAGTTTACTCCGGATTTAAAGCAGCTTTTTACGCCCGACGGCGAAAAGCCTGAAGTACATAATACCAGGGCTTCGGCCGAAGGCATGCTGGACAAAGAACTGACATTGATGGCCGGAAGCTTGAAAAAGGGCCTCCTCCGCAATGTACTGGCAGAAAAGATCGATGTCCTGTTAATGACCGACGTATGCGGACTTTTTGCCGACAAAGGAAAAGTATCGGGAGCCCTGCTCGCTACCAAGCAGGGTACCTATGCCGTGAAATGTACCAATTTCCTCGATGCAAGCGATTCCAGGCTGTTCAGCCGTAAGCTGTCGGGCGCGGCAACATCTCCCGATACCGCCACTTATACACTTGAACTATGGAATTCACAGGAGCCCGTCCTGAAAAGCATCGACGCCCCTGCAGCACTGGGAACAATCGGAAATAAAATTCGGCTCCATCCGGGCAAACATGCTTCTCACCAGGTATTTCTGGAGTTTTCATTTGATGCTAAAGGGTTGACAATAGACGAAACCGAGCACAAAGCCAGGAGGATAACCGAAAAAATAGGCCGGCAATTGCGTCAGCTTGATCCGACGCTGGGTAAATCGATAATCCAGCAGCTAGCCTGGGAGTGCACCTACGATATGGCTGATAAAAAACTGCCTGTCCCGGCGCTGAAATCCCACTACCTCCTCGAGGATATTCCCCTACGCTCCTGCTCGGACATCCTCAAAGTCAGTGCGCTTGCCAAAAAAACCGTAAAATCAATTGGAGGCGCCTCAAAAGATACTGTTCTTGCTCAACTTCACCTGCCGGGTGCGTTGGTTGCCGGCAAGGACATCACCTTTAGCGAGATCAATGAGCCGGGCCTGATAATCCCACTTCAGAAGTGCGTGTTCGACTGGCGGGTACTACCCGGGCAGAACGCCTTTCAGGTGGTAGTGGCAGGCGGGGGCACGTCCGGCAGCATGGTAGCGTTGGGAGCTCTTGAAAAAGGAGCAAAAACAGCTGTATTTGATTACTTCAACGAACTTGGCGGGACAAAAACGGTAGCCGGCGTCATGGGGTACTATCATGGGTACAAGCAGCAGAAATTTTTCAAGCAGCAGGAGGCCGAATCCGACCAGCTTTCTACGGCTGCCCACATGAACAAGAAAATGGGGCGCATGCAATACCTGCGTACACGTACCCTGGACAGGAACGGGGAATTCATGGGGCGTGCCATTCTTTGCGGCGCCTTGAAAGAAGCCCATACCCTGAAAGGAGCCGTGATCTGTCAGGACTCCGAGCTGAAAGTCGTAAAAGGAGATGTTATGGTCGACGCTACCGGCGATGGCGACCTTGCCGATTTCGCCGGAGCGGCCTTCGAAATCGGTGATTCCCGCGCGGGCAAAACCCAGAATTACAGCCAATGGGATATTAAGGGAGCAGGTAAATTGCCGACAGAACCCAACCGGGATTACGACCTTCTCAATACTACCAAAATCAGCGAATTACAAAGAGGACTTTTTCTCTCCCACTACGAAGCCCATTTCTACGACTTCCACCCGATGCTGGCCCTGCGTGAGCTCAGACGCGTAAAAGGTGTATACGAGCTCGATGCACTCGACGCAGTGGAAGGCACTCATTTTGAAGATGCGCTTGTGCTCGCCAGCTCCGACTACGACCCTCATTATGTGAGTGTAACCGAATTTACCCGCTGCGGTTTCATCCTTCCTCACTCCAACGACGTAGTCCTTGAGATCCCATACCGGAGTATCGTTCCCGAAAAAACGGACGGGCTGCTCATTTCGGGAAGAGGGTTCAGCCAGACGCATACGGCGCTCCAGTTTACCCGCATGACGGCCGACCTCATCGTGCTCGGGTACCTTACCGGCCAGATCGCCGCCGACCTCGCATGGAAAGGCGTACGCCCAAGGGACTATAACGTGTCGGCCCTGCAGAAAGAATGGAACGCGCTCGGTTATTACCCGGAAGGCTTTTTCAACAGACCTGCAGGCAACAAGCTTCAAAACGCTGAAGAGATCCGGCGCCGGATCACAGAACTGAGCGCGGGAAAAAGGGAATACCTGTATGAAGTAATCAAGCTGCCGCGACCACAGGCAGTATCTGCATTGAAGGCCGCGCTTGGCTCTGCCTCCTCCGAGGGACGGGTTTTGATCGCCAAGTCCCTCGCCTGGTTCGGTGAATCCCAGGGAAATGAGCTGATCGCGGAGGAGCTCGAAAACCTGTTCAGGGAAGAAACTGCGAAAGGGTACCCGGCAGATTTTGTAGACAACTACGACCTCATACGAGGCCGTGAGAAAAACCAGCTGGAAGGCCTGTACTGGCGCATCAACCAGGACATAGGACTCCTGGCCATGTCGGGAAACCCTGCTTACAACAGCCTTGTCGCCTCAATTATGAGTAAGACTACTTCCGGGGGCCCGATGATGACCCGCGAAAATGCTTACTTTGATGGCCGGATTGATCTTAAGCTGGTACCTTTCCACAACCGCATATTAAATCTGTGCTTCTATGCCGAGCGGCTTCCCGATCAACAGTTTATCGATCCGCTAAGCAAGATACTCGACGACCGGCACGTAGGGGGCTACGTCACCAAAGAGGCCGAAAAGACCCGCTGGCGGGTATACGGAGGCGATCTCGAACTATTCATTGCGGCGGCACTGGCCAGGTGCGGAGGACGCAAAGGCTACAATTTACTGGTGGACTATCTGGGTGATATTCACTACGATTTCAAAGCCTTTTCCCGCGCCGAGCTTACCGCACTCCTCGGCACGGACCTCCGGTACGATGAGAAAAAATGGAAAACCCTGATAGAGGGACTTTCATTCCCGCTCAAAACAGTCAAATTCGGTAAAACTCTGGAAGTATAAAATGTGGTTGCTTGTCGTTCTGCTGTTTTGGGGTAACCGGATCGCTTCCGGCGATCCCGTTTTTTACCGGAGTAAAGTCATTCCATTGGAAAGCCTCGAAAAACAGCCGGGCGAATTCGAAATAACGGACGACAAGGGCAAAAATATCCGCGTTGATCTTTTGCTCCACAAGGACAATGGCGGCATCTACTGGTATCGCAGGCTTCTTACGGAAGTATGCCTTACCGGTGAATGCCGCCCTATCGACATAGGAATATATTGGACGGGCAACGGAAAATACTTGGGAATTGAAGTTTTCGGCGAAAATCTCACCAAAACGGACCATTCCGACTTTTCAGAGTTTGACTACAGGAAACTGGAAGCGATGCTGAAAGATGAATGGTCACCTCTAAGGGAATTCCTGTTTGATGAACTTGTCGATCCTAAAAAAGACGGGGTAGACGCCACCACAGGCGCAACTAAAAAAGTTATAGCCGACGCTTCGGTAAAGGATGCCGTCTATACAACCTATACGATGTGGCATCTCATCCACGTAGGTGAAGACGAGCAGCTTGCCTTGCTCACTTACCGGTACCTCAAGGAAAACGCACCGGCGCTTTCTGCTTTTCTGCGGCATGACGAACCTGAATACGTCACTTTTCTCCTGGAAGGTGTCACTTCCGGTAACCTGCCCGTCAGTCCGGGTGCCGTTTCGGTTGTCCTTAAGGCGCTAAAACATCCCGACCCCTCTTTAAGGAATTTTGCCTTTAGAGCGATCAACCTGCTGCCGCTCGCCAGCCGGGATGTCCAGGATGAACTTGCGCCGATCTACAAAGAGTGGGCAATCCAGGACAAAAACCGTTTCCTGCAATCTGCGGCCGGATTGGAAACCTTACACGAAAGCCTTTATAGCGTACTCGCTTCCGATCTCGGAGAAAAAAATGCCTGGTTCTTAAGCGCACTCATTCCGGTTCTTGCCGCTTCGAAAATACAGTCCGCGGAAGTCGTCAAAAAAATAAAGGAGCTGGAAAAATCAGGCGACCCTCAATTGAAAAACCCGGCACGGAAATTTCTGCAGCACATTGGTCGGAAGTCGGAAGTCGGAAGTCGGAAGTCGGAAATCGGAGATCGGAAGTCAGAGAATAAAGAATGAAAATCGGCCGCGCTGCATGGGCCCGTTTGCCTTGCCATCCAAGCAAACGGGCCCATGCAGCGCGGCCGATTTCTGATTTCCGACTTCCGACCTCCCCTCTACCACCCCGAGTTTTGCACCAGTTGCGGGTTGGCCAGCAGTTCCGATTGCGGTATCGGCATACGGTTCATCCGTTCGTGATGGTAGCGGTTGTCTATGGTTTTGATCTGGTATTCCATTGTACCGTCTTTTTTGTAGATCGGTATCTGTGCTTTGATTTCCGTTTCAGGCGTATCCTTCCAGCGTCTGACATCCCAGAAACGGTGTTCCTCAAAAGACAGTTCGACACGGCGTTCGTGTTTGATCTTCTCGCGCATCTGGTCTTTTGAAAGTCCGCTTGCTACCGGCGGCATGCCGCCTTTCAGCCCCAGGTACTCCGGCCGCCCTTCGGGGTATGTGGCACGTTCCCGTACCTCGTTCAGGGCTTGAAGCGCCGACTTACCAGCGCCCAAAGCGTCTGATTCCGGGCCATATGCTTCGTTCATGGCTTCCGCGTAGTTGAGCAGCACTTCCGCATAGCGCAGGTACGGGAAGTTCTGGTTGACGCGGGTGCCACCGGCGGCATTACGGGCGTCCCAGGTAACGTTCAGGGTAGGGTCCGCAAATTTGATGGTATACATGAAGGTATTATACGCCTGGCCGTCAATCAGGTATCCCATATTGTGCGCGCCCGATTTATTATGACCGGGTTCCGGGTTGCCGAATTCGGCGGTTTTTCCCAGTATTTTTGCACCGTTGAAGATGAAATCACGGTAGAAACGGGGATCACGGTTTTTGAAGGGATCCTGGGGGTTGTGCCCGGAAGCCGGGTCCTCGATTGAATAAGCAACGCCGTTTTTCAGCACCTCGTATTCCTTCACCAGGTTATAGCTGGCCTGGTTGACCCCGCCCACGCCATAAGCGCCGGTACCGTTGTACAGCGTATAGGGTATATGCGTTGCGCTGTGATAGCTCATTGGATCCTGCATACGTGCAAAAATCACTTCGGTATTTTCCCGCGTCAGGAAAACGGTTGCAAGATCAGGATGCAGCGAATAGTTGCCCAGTGCAATTACAGCCTTCGCAGCTTTGGCAGCTTCCTGCCATTTGTTGGCATCATATTTCCCTGAGAACGGACTTTCCGTCGGATTCGCCGAATCGTTCCAGAGCGGACTGGCCGCATACAGGAGCATGCGCGCCTTCAGCGCGAGGGCCGCACCCTTTGTTGCCCTGCCGTACTCTATTTCCGGATGCGCCAGGGGCAAATCAGCTGCGGCTTCGTCACACAGCTGGGCGATGTAAGCGATCGTTTCATCGAAAGAGCTCCGGGGAATCATCATCGACTGATCGGTAGGCGTAGCCACCTCTTTAATCAGCGGGAGACCGCCAAACTGCTTGGCCAGCTCCGCGAAATTGAACGCAAGCAGGAACTTCCCCTCCGCTTTCCTGATTTTCCTGGTATTTTCATTGAAGTTGTATTGCGGATCGGCAGGTACATTGTCAATATTGGCCAGGAAAAGATTGGCTGCCCTGATAGCGGCAAAACAGTTAACCCAATCATAGTACCAGAACATATTGGTAGAGGCCGCCGTCATGGTGCCCGAATTAAACATCCGGACGTTATTGCTCCCGGCCATAATCGTCGACCCGTTGTCGGTCGCTACCTCCAGGTGAGCCAGGTTCCGCCAGCGGGGACCCGCAAAATCGGTATGCGCCAATATGGGTATAATCTGGCGATAAACGTCCAGCAGAAAACGTTCGCTGTATTGCGGACTGGCAAACACGTCTTTTTCCGTCAACCCGGTAGTGACCGGATCGAGCAGGTCCGAACCGTCCTGGCAGGCCGAGAGGCAAAGGCTGATCGTGCAAAAGGCCAATGCTATCTTTTTCATCCTTTTCATCTGTATAAGAGGTTTGAGGGGTGAGGTATGAGGTTTGAGGCGTAAGGTGTGAGTTCTCCCTCACCCCTCAGACCTCACACCTCACCGCTATTAAAAAGTTGCGTTAAGTCCGATTGCGTAAAACTTGTTTTGCGGGGAATAAGCGCCTGTGCCCGCACCGTTTGAAGACCCCCGGTTCGTAAAATACTCCGGGTCTACGTTGTACTTTTTAAGGTGGTCGAACGTAAGCAGGTTAGAGCCGTTGACAAAAATCCGCAGGCCTGACATCCCTACTTTCTTGGCAAGATCCGCCGGCACGATATAACCGAATTCTGCCGTTTTAAGCCGCAGGTACTCGGCGTTCAGCAGGTTAAAGGTGGATGCCTCACGGGTATAGGTGGATGCACCGATCTGCAACGCCGGATAGGTGGCCGTCGCACGGGTATCAAGCCCGCGGTCAGGATCGTAGACCCAGCGGCCTTCCTTGTGGAAGGGCTGTACATTCGGCCCGAACTCGAAGCTCAGCGGCCCCGACAAACGCATGTTTACGTTAGACGCCCCCTGCCAGAACGAGGACAGGTAGAAGTTTTTATAGTCAAGGCTCAGGTTGAACCCGAATATTTTTTCGGGCATATCGGAATAACCGATGTAGGTACGGTCAAATGCGTCGATTACGCCATCCCCGTTCAGATCCTTGAACATCAGGTCGCCGGGTATTGGCGCTGCTCCCATAGGTTTGGGGATTTCCGGGTTGCTCAGCTCAGGCGTATCGTAGAACTTACCCGTCCAGATATAGCCCATAGGCCTGCCGATCGAGTTCCCGGCCTGGACCTGGTAGGCATATCGTTGCGGCACTTCCGCAATGTAGTCAATCGTGTTGCGCACGAAGGTATAGTTCGCCCCTACCGTAAAACCGAAGTCCCCGATCTGGTCACGGTAGCTCAATTCAAGTTCGTAACCACGGTTGGTGACGATGCCGATGTTCATGGCCGGCAACTTGGAAGCAGTCAACCCCGAGTAGAGCGGCAAATCATTACGCCTCGCGAGTACATTGTCGCGTTTTTCCCGGAAGAAGTCGGCGGTGAAGCTGAGCCTGCTGTTAAAGAAGCGCATGTCCACCCCTATATTCGATTTTTTGGCGATCTCCCACGAAACCTGGTCATTACCCAGCGGTCCTTCGATAAGCCCGATCTGCGGCACCGGCGATACGCCCAAGGCATAGTAGCTCGGGTTGGTATTGGAAGTAAGGGGCTCCGGCGGATTACTGAATTCGTACCGGTACAGGTACTGAAACCCTGCAATCTGGTCGTTCCCTACCTGCCCGTACGACCCCCGTATTTTCAGGAAATCGAGGAACTTTACCTTGTCTTTCAGGAAGCCTTCTTCAGAAACCACCCAGCCCAATGCGGCGGCGGGGAACAGTGCATAGCGCTTGTGTTTACTGAACCGGTCAGAACCGTTGTAACCCACGTTACCTTCTACCAGGTACTTGCCTTTGTAGCCGTAAGTTACCCTTCCGGAAACCCCGCGGAAAGAGTTTGGAATTTGATACTGGATTTCGTTTTTGTTCTGTATAAAAACCGCCATACCCGTCAACTGGTGTACTTCCGAAAAAGTACGGTCGTAGTTAAGCGAGGCCTCAACGTATTCCGTACGGCTATAATCCTGGAAGCCGCTATTGACCGAATAGGAAGGTACAATACGGGCACGATACATGGAATAAGTATCATTGGCCGGGTTATACTTCCAGATATCGGGCTGCGCGTAGAAGTACTTAGTTGCGCCCGATCCGAAGGAATTGGCGTACTTACCCCTGAACGAGAGCCCGGGGGTAACAAAATCCAGTTTCTGAGTCAAAGCAAAGTTCGCCTCCAGGGTGTTGAACAAGCGCCGGTAGAACCCGCCGTCGTAAAGGTCCGAAAGCGTATTCCAGCCCAGAACACCGTCTCCGGCGGCATACGTCCCGTTCGGGTTGTAAAGCGGGCTGGTATTGGGCAGCCTGTTTACAATATCACCCCAGGCAGTTGCATTGACCCGCTGACCGCTGCTTTCACCTTTCGCGGCAAAGTTAAGATCATTAAGCCGGGCGTTGATTTTTACATCGAGCTGGGTCGTGGGTGTGAGTGTGAAATCGAGGTTGCTCCTCAGGTTAAAGCGGCGGTATACATATTCATTCTGCTTGCTTCCTACGAAGAGCCCGCCGGCCTTATTGAATTCCCCGGACACATAATAGCGTACTTTTTCGGTACCGCCGGTAATATTCGCGATGTGCTGCTGCTCGGTAGTGTACTTTTTAACGAGGAGATCATACCAGTTCACATCCGGGTGAGTAAAGGGCTGGTCTCCCTTCCGGTAATGTTCTAGGTCCTCATCCGAATACATCGAAGAAAGGCCCATATTACGACGGGCTTCGTTATGCAGCGAAGCATAGTCATACGAACCGAGGAACTTCGGGAACTTGAGCGGCTGCAGGAACCTGAACTGGCTGATGATATTGATCTTGGGCTTGCCCACTACCCCCTTTCGGGTGGTGATCAGGATCACGCCGTTTGCTCCCCTCACACCGTATACGGCGGTAGCGGAAGCGTCTTTCAGGACGCTGAATTGCTCAATATCCTCGGGGTTGATCCTGGAGAATGATCCCTCAACCCCGTCAATGAGCACCAGCGGCGACTGCCCGTTGGTGGTTGCCTTACCACGGATAAAAAACTGCGCGTCGTCCTGGTCGCCGTTGCTGTAGCGGTTCTGCGTTCCGCCTATGGCGCCGTCCATCATACGGGTTACAACGCCCGGAATGCGCCCGCCAATGGCGTTGGTCAGGTTGCTTGGCGATGCCTTGCGGAGCTCTGTCATGTCCGCATTGGCGATGGCGCCCACCATACTCGCTTTTTTCTGGGTACCAAAGCCTACCACCACGACCTCGTTAAGCGACTGGTTGCTTTCCACCAGTGTTACGTCAATGCTCCGCCGTCCTTCCAGCGGGACCCGTTGCGTATCAAACCCGACAAAAGAGAAAACGAGGATCGCTTCCGCGTTATTGGGGACTATCGAATACTTTCCATTGAGGTCGGTCATGGTCCCGATGCTGGTTCCGTGAACCAGTACACTCACCCCGGGAAGCGCCGTTCCCGTATGGTCCTTGACGGTGCCGGATACCTGTCTTTCCTGCGCAAACAGGTGATTGAGGCCCAGACCGAATATCAAAATCATCAGAAATTTCTTCATAAGTATGACTGATTTTAAGCTACCAACCTAAATTTTGATTCAAGCTTGTATTTCTGCTCGTTTCCTCCTGCGGGAACGGATAGCGGTACATTTTCGGCTGAAACACCCGGTTCTCAACCACTTGCGCCTGGTAGGTAAAAGTGGTTTCGTCTACTTTTGTGATTTTCAGTCCTGATACAGGCTTGTTAAGCACCTCTTCCGCCAGTTTCCAGCGTCTCAGGTCCATATGCCGGTGCTCTTCAAACGCCAGCTCGATGCGCCGCTCCTTCCTGATGGCCTCCCGCATTTCTTCTTTTGTCGTGGCTGCGGCTACGCCCAGGTTACCGGTCAAACCCGCTCTTTTGCGGATCAGTGTCAGCGCCTCTCTGGCGGTCATGGTAAAAGCACCTGCATGGTCAGGGCCATTCACTTCGTTCATCGCCTCGGCATAATTGAGAAGGACCTCGCCATAGCGGAGAATCGGGAAGCAGTGATCGGCTACGCCGGTGGGCGCGACAAAGCGGGCGTTCTGGCTAAGGAATTTTCTCAGGTAAAAACCAGTGCGGGTCGCATTGATCGTCTGCCGGTCTTTTCCCCCCTCAAAGGTTTCAACCTTGGTATCCATCCAGGTTGCACCATTAAAAAGAATGCTCTTGGCCAACCTTGGGTCCCGGTTGGCGAACGGAGCTTCCGCATGCATAGGGTTGTTCCAGTCGAAAGGCGTTCCGTCTAACCGCTCGTAGGCATTCACCAGGTCAAGGGTAGGGTTGGTCCCTCCCATGCCCCCCACCAGGCTCACCAGGCCGTTCAGTCGCTCGAGGTTATTGCTTCTCACTTCCATCTTAGAGAAGATAATCTCTTTATTACCCGCCAGTACATTAAAGAATGCGTCATACCCGGTCCCGGCGGTGTAGAGATCGTAAACCTTGGCGCCGTTATCAGTGAAGCTGATTACCTTTTCAGCGGCTTCGGCGGCTGCCTGCCACTTCGCTACGTCGTCACCGGGGTTATTCAGCGGACTGGCGGCATACAGCAGCAGTCTCGCTTTGAGCGCCATAGCACTCCCTCTTGTGGCCCGGCCGAAATCGGCGGTAGGATAGCTGATGCGAAGCAACGGAGCCGCTTCATCGCAGAGGTCGGCAATGTATTGCACACACTCCTGGTAGCTGTTTTTAGGGATGGTCATATTGTCGGTCGGCTTGAAGGCCTGCCTTACAATCGGGTACTCACCGTAGCGCTTCAACAGCTCAAAATTCAGCAGCGCCCTGATAAACAATACCTGGCCGTAGTGGGCATCGCGCTCGGCCTTGTTCATTACCGCGTCCACGATAAACGGGTGCACTTCTTCCGAATAAACATACGTTGCACGTATACCCGTGTGGAGGAAAGCAAACATATCGTCTCTTTGCGTTCCCGGGGTAGTTCCCCAGGAGCCGGTTCCCCAAAGCTCGGCCTCGGAACCGCGGCTGGCGTGAACTGCCTCATCCGTAGCCGAAGCCACCATGGAGACCCCGCCCAGGCGATTGAACCCGCCCGGGATGTGCGTATACAGCCGGTTTACAGCCTGCGTGATGTACACCGTATTCCCGTACACAATGTCGGAACTGATATATTGTACCGGCTTGAAGTTGATATTTTCATTTGAGCATGACGATGAAAATCCGATCAACGCCAATGTCGAAAAGAAGTAAGCTATTTTTTTCATGATCAACAGGCTTGCTTAAAACTTGACATTCAGACCAAGGCTCACCGTTTTCAGGATCGGGTAGGCCAGACCGTTGTCCTGGATTTCCGGGTCTTTTTGTTTCACTTTATCCCACACCATCAGGTTATGGCCATTGAGGTAAATCCTGGCCCCTTTCACCCCTACTCTTTTCAGGAACCCTTCGGGCGTGGTATACCCGATCTCCATAAATTTGAGCCGGACAAAAGAATTGTCGCGCACCCAGAAAGAGTTGGCTACAAAATTGTTCGGATTGCTCAGGGTAAGCCTTGGATACCCGGCTGATTGCCCGGCGCCAGGGACCCAGCGGTCAAGGTGGTGCTCGGCGGCGTTCCCGGTCCGGCTCTGAAATTCCCAGAAGGCGCTGCCCGAGTTATACGTGGAGCTTTTGCCTGTTCCCTGGAAAAGTACGCTGAAATCAAAGTTTTGGTAACCGAATCCTACCTGCGCACCGTAATTGATCCGCGGCATTTTCGCATTACTAATTCTGGCTATATCGTTTTCGTCAATTACGTTGTCCCCGTTAAGGTCCTTGTATTTGAGGTCACCCGGCTTCTGGCTACCGAGCATAGACTGGTTAGGCAGCGTAGAAAGATCGTCATTCTCCGTAAAATACCTGTCAAACACATATCCCATTCTGATCCCGTAAGGCTGGCCGGTCTCGTACATCCAGGGATGCTCCCGCAATTGTTCTGCCATGTACACAATCTTGTTGCTGGCATTTGCATAGTGAACGTCAACAAAATAGCGGAACGACTTCACCTGGTCGTCCCAGCGGGCCCGCGCCTCAAAGCCTTTGTTCTCAAAAAGACCGCCGGGCGTATTGATAACCGCTCCGTACATCGATGATATCGCATTCGTAATCAGGATATCCTTGCTCTTCTCGCTGAAGAAATCAGCGGTAAGCGAGAGGCGCTGTTTCAGGACCGAAACGTCCAGACCTATATTGCTTTTGGTCGTTTTCTCCCAGGTTACAAATGGGTTGGCAATCTTGCTTTGGTAGATACCAATGGATGCAGCTGGTGTAGTACCGAAAACACCGCCCTGACTGGCTGCCTGCGTATAAGCACCCAGGTACTCAAAATAGGTATTGGCCGGCTTTCCTGTTTTTCCGTAAGAGCCCCGCAATTTAAGAAAATCGATTCCGGTGCTCTTCATAAAGGCTTCTTCCGACAAGATCCAGCCGGCCGAAGCTGCCGGAAAAAAGCCGTAGCGGCTTCCGGCCGGATATTGCTCGCTTCCTTCATATGCACCCGAAACATCCAGCAGGTAGCGGTCTTTCAACCGGTACGAAACATAGGCCCTGGGCCCTTGAAAATTCTGCGTCAGCTCAAGAGACCGGGCGTTGTCGATTTGTTCGCGGCGGTATTTTACCATTGCCGAGACGTGGTGACTACCGAAAGTCCGGTCGTAATTCAGGGCCAGCGAATGATCGTAAAGACGTACGATCTGGTCATAGTTGCCGCTGCTGGTAATCGGGCTGTTCAAGCCGATTTTGTCGTATCCACCACCTGCATTGGACTGGTATACCTCAAAAGTTTTGGTCCGGTTGATATAAAACTGCGTATAGTTCGTAAACCCGAATGACCCTTTTACGGAGAGGCCTTTTGTAAGCCCACCCAGATCGTAGGTCAGGTCGGTGAGGTTTGAAAAGGACGTGACCAGGTAATTGGAATAGCCGCGGTAATTAAGCATCCCGTAAGGGTTATTCCGGTAGTCGTTGGTACCGGCCAGGGACCCGTCCCGGTTCATGACAGGGTGGGCATTGGCGGGTGTGCTGTAAAGCGTTCCGAACAAACTTTCGTCATATGTGGCCGAATAAGCTCCGGGAGCGTTCCGTTTGTCTCTTTTTGCCCTTATTTCGGTAGATAGCAGCAAATTCTTCCCGACGTTGACCTCAACACTGGCCCGGGCATTCAACACGCTGATATTGGTATTGGTGTTATAGGTATTGACGCCTTTGTCTACGTTGAAAATACCACCGTCGCTCAGGTAACTGCCCGAGAAAAAGTACCGGGCTACGTTGTTACCCCCACTTATATTCAGATTATTACGAACCTGGAACGACTGTTTCTTCAGGAATTCGTCCAGCCAGTTTACATTGGGGTATCGGTAGGGGTCAGAACCGTTTTTATAAGCTTCCAGCGCCGCATTGTCGTATTTGACAACCGCAGTCGGGTCGTCATTCAGCATGGCCTCATTGTAGAGCGAGGCGTAATTATACGCATCAAGAAACTTCGGGAGCCGGGTTGGCTTTTGCAGCGAAGTCTGTACGTTGTATTCTATTTTAAGCCGCCCCTCCTCCCCGCGTTTGGTGGTGATGAGCACAATACCATTGGTAGAATTCATACCATACATGGCAGTGGACGCGGCATCTTTCAGGATGGTAATACTGGCGATGTCGTTCGGTTCGAGCATGGAAACATCATCTCTCCGCCCGTTGACCAACACTAACGGCGCGCTCGAGCCGCGGAAAGAATGATAGCCTCTGATCAGCATATTCACACTCTCAGCCCCGGGCAGCCCGTCTTCCTGGACAATTGAAAAACCGGGTATCCGGCCTGCCAGCGCATTCAACCGGTTTCCTCCGGGTGTAGTGCTGAGCTCCTGCCCGGAAACGGAAGACGTTGCCCCTGTCAGAAACCGCGGATCGATCGTTCTGTCTAACAGGGATACCCGCGCCGAGTCCGTGAACGGACGGGTTAGACGCCCGCCTATCTGCGACCTGCCCGCACCCGGGAAACAGGTTTGAAGAAGACATAGTGCGCCGAGCGAAATCAGGGTTTTGAAATTTCTCTCATTCATGAGTAATGGTTTATAAAGGTTGATCGTGCCGGTATAAAAATTACGCTATACGTATACGTAGGAGATACGTATCAACACTTGGACATACTTTCCCTGCTCAGGCAAACGAAACTTGCAGAGAAAAAATAAATCAGATCGCAGGAATGGGGCTAATAGTTGTCTCGGGTCATAGGCAGCTCGGGTTAAGGTAAAGGAACCAGGTAAGTATGTTTAAAGAATTAAACCGGTGTTGCGCAATCGTCGTACGGTTCGGGCTCGTTAGTTTATAAAAGGCTTATAAATGACGCAGGAACGTTCATCTACAGGCTGATCGGACGAGCGCGAATGCTTTGTAAAACAATTCCGTTTACTTACCGTTATCCCGTTCGCGGGCTGTAATACTCAGCGATCACGAAACTTTATTGGCGAAATATACAGAAGGCAAGACGATTATTCTCCTTTCCGATTGGTTTCCAACCTGCTCATGATGTCATTCATCATGTCGATCTGGACGCGCTGAACTTCCAGCAATTCTTGTTGCTGGTGGATAATCAGGTGATCCAGCTTCTCATGGAGGATCCTGATCTCCAGCTCCGATTTCAGGTTGATCATGTAGTCTTTCCGCGCCCGCTCGCGATCTTTTTCTTCCTGGCGGTTCTGGCTCATCATGATAACGGGCGCCTGAATGGCGGCAACGCACGACAGGATCAGGTTCAGAAGAATAAAAGGGTAAGGATCGAACCCCTTATTGGCCAGAAAAAAAACGTTAACAAGGATCCAAATGGCCAAAAACGAACCAAACGCAATAATAAACCCCCAACTGCCGCCAAAGGAGGCTACTTTATCAGCCAGTCGCTGACCCAATGTGGCGGAAGGGTCAGGCCCGTCGTTACCCAGGCTTTCCGTAAGTGAGGATCCTTCTGACATTGCTTTTAACACCGTTTTCTCCAGCATGGTCAGTTCACCGAGTTCGACACTTAAGTAATCAGAAATGAACCGCGCACGGAATTGGTTCAATTCATTGCGCGAGAGATGGTTCCGGACGGTAAAATCGGGGTGCTCCGATTGGATACACTTCAACAGGGACTCCCGTATGGAACCTCCTGAAACCCTTTCCTCCAACGGGAAATGCTTTCCTGAAATATCGCTTTTGAACTGCTTCATTGCTGACGGTCAATAGGGTCAAAGATAATACCG
The DNA here is from genome assembly GCF_039540405.1 of Ravibacter arvi. Taxonomy (NCBI): domain Bacteria; kingdom Pseudomonadati; phylum Bacteroidota; class Cytophagia; order Cytophagales; family Spirosomataceae; genus Ravibacter; species Ravibacter arvi. The sequence continues at coordinate 336,395 of NZ_BAABEY010000001.1, read as the reverse complement.
ATAACCGCAAATATGAGAGTTTCTTTCAAGTGCACGGCATAGTCAATGAGAAAGAACCCAGTCATCCCGACCGAACGGAAGGAGCTCTCATTTATGCAGGGGGATTTCTCGCCGCGGTAGGGAGATGCCCCTTTCTGATACAATTTGGCCACGAATTCACGAATAAAATCCTTCGTGCTCTGTGGTAAAAAAAGTAAACCACAGAGAGCGCAAAGTGCACAAAGGCCGCTTGACAACCATCACAGAAAAATCTTCGTGCTCTTCGTGGCCTCTGCGGTAAAAAAGTAAACCACAGAGAGCGCAAAGTACACAAAGGCCGCTTGACAACCATCACAGAAAAATCTTCGTGCTCTTCGTGGCCTCTGCGGTAAAAAAGTAAACCACAGAGAGCGCAAAGTACACAAAGGCCGCATGACAACCGTCACAGAAAAATCTTTGTGCTCTTCGTGGCCTCTGCGGTAAAAAAGTAAACCACAGAGAGCGCAAAGTACACAAAGGCCGCTTGACAACCGTCACAGAAAAATCTTCGTGCTCTTCGTGGCCTCTGCGGTAAAAAAGTAAACCACAGAGAGCGCAAAGTACACAAAGGTTGCTTGACGACCGTCACAGAAAAATCTTCGTGCTCTTCGTGGCGAGACGGCCTGAACCGCGGGAATTCGTGGTTAGAAACTACGAGGTTCTTTACTAAGAAAAAAACTTACACCTTGCGTACAAACTCCGATTTCAGTCCCATAGAACCGAAGCCGTCTATTTTGCAGGCGATGTTGTGATCTCCGTCGGTTAGGCGGATATTCTTCACCTTTGTTCCTGCCTTAAGCGGTTTGGGAGCTCCCTTAACCGGCAGGTCCTTGATAATCAATACCGTATCACCGTTCTGCAAAATCTGCCCGTTGGCGTCTTTTACTACATTTCCTTCCACCGCAACCTCCTCGTTTTCAGAAGGGTTCCACTCATGACCGCATTCCGGGCACGTATACTGGTTTTCACCGCTTTCGTAAGCATAGGGCGAACTGCAAAGCGGGCAGGTTTTCATTTGATCTTCCATGCTGCGAATTTAAGCATATTTAAATTGATCCGGAAGACGCGCGCCAACCCCGAGGGGAAGGGAAGCCCATCCACTCTTTGGATGCACCGCGGGTGTCTTCCCGGGCGGATAAATTACTTCGTTGACCGTTTATTGATATTCTGCGAATTACTCCGTTAAGAAATCAGCTAAGCGACAGCGCATTACCGGAATAAAGTCCGATGCTGCGCCTGTCGGAATGTTAAAATATATGTATAGATTACAATCAAAGAAATTCTATTATAGGACAATTAGGTGAATTTCAAAAAAAGTGCCCCAAGCACTTTCATAAACGCCTGTAATTCACCAACTTTGAGACAATTACACAAGCTTATATCTTAAAAATCACACGTTATGAAACCGTTCGCTGAAAACCTGAAAGCCAATTGGAAAATCCTTAAAGGGAAATTAAAACAACGTTACGCCGACCTTACCGACGACGACCTGATGTACGTCGAGGGCCAGGAAGAAGAACTAATGGGAAGAATCGCCAAACGGACCGGAAAGGAACGTGAAGAACTGGAAGAAGAGATGGCCGGTTACCTGGTCTGACGCACTGCTACGATCGTCCCGTCCCTTCGGCCGGGATCGCCTGATGTAATTGAAATAATTCGATCGGTACTTAGAAAATTCTACGTATGTATGATCTATTTTTTATGCAGCCCACCGATAAAGAGATTAGTGAAACTTCTGCATTAATTCTCGAAAAGCTGAAGGGAATGCCTCGATCAAAAAAAGAGTCCGCGCGGCCAGGCTATAAAATCGCCTATACTATTTTAAAAAATGGCATCCGGGAAAGGTCCCGGATCCCGATGGCCCGATTAAGCGCCGGCACGAGAGCAATGGCGCTCCTCGCAATCGACTATCTTAACGGCGCCTGCGACCGGGACTTCCTGTTGAACAGGCAGGCCGCCACCGATAATCCAAGAACTCCCCGCCTGTGCCTGAAATGAATATCATCGGATATCATTCTAATAACATAGCGGGGAACCAATTAATGTTCAAGTACTATTGAACCTGCTGGAAGAATATGCCCGGTCCTCTTGGAGCGGGTATATTTTTTACACTAAAAACAGGTGAATACTGCGCGGCAGAAGAATGTTAGTAGGACATAGCGGGCTCGAACCGCTGACCTCCGCCCTGTCAAGGCGGCGCTCTGAACCAACTGAGCTAATGTCCTAAGCGATGGGAGTGCAAAACTAAGAATTTGTTGTTATAAAAAAAATCGTCTCGGCAATTTCGCTGAGAACGCCCGGAAGAAAGTTCAGGCCGTTTTTTTTATAAAAAAATATGTAAAGCTTGCTTTACTTTACGTAAACTACACTTTACATTTGAAGCAGAAAATTAATCACAGCCATCATGTACAAAATCCCACTGCTTCCCGGCTACTTCCGTTGGATAGGCGCCTCGTTGCTCCTGTTTACAATTTTGCTTTATCTGTTTGACTCTCAAAGACGAGGAATCCCTTTCAACATGCGTACTTTCGTACTGGTTAACGAAACGCCGTTCCAGGAAACCAGCATTCTCTCGATGAGCGAAGTGGACATCACACTTACAGTACTCCTGTTGTCGCTGCTGCTGGGACTCGCTTTTATCACTTTTGCCCGGAAGAAAGTGGAAGACGAAATGATGAATACCCTCCGGCTATACGCCTGGTCCTGGTCCATTATTTTCATAATGGCGGCCAACCTGATAGTTACGGTACTGGTGTTCGGCATCCCTTTCGCATCGTTTGCCATCCTGTTTCCCCATGCCCTGCTGGTTTGCCATCTCGCTATTTTCCACATCAGCCTGCGCCGCCTTAATGCAGGAGTCTCCTATGAAAAATAACCTGAAGGTGAACCGCATCATCAAAGGCTATTCGCAGGAGCAACTGGCCCAGCTTGCCGGTGTAAGCCGTCAGACGATCCATGCGCTGGAAGCAGGGAAGTATGTGCCCTCTACCACACTTTCGCTAAAGCTATCGCTGATACTCGGACAGAAAACGGAAGACCTCTTCGAGCTGGAAGAGCGTGACTGGCAGTAAAGCAACCTAAAAGAAAAACGCCCGGCCGCTGACAGCAACCGGGCATTTTCTTTTAAACCGTTAATACACCGGCCTCATTCACCGGCTCCGGCCGCTTCCGACTGACGCTCCGCAAGACGCTTTTTCACGATGTCTTCCGGGTAACGCAGCGCTACCTGCCTGATTTCGTAACTGAATTTTGTAAACGTTTCTTCCCACATCCTGGCTTCTTCCTCGGTATATTCATAAAACCCATTAGCGTTGGAAACGCCGTTCCCCCCCGTTTTCACAATATCGTCGATGAGTTTCGGCACCTCCGTCCCGTTATAAAGGGTGGGAAACAAGTCCTTCATTACCGTGTGGTAGGCCTTTACTCCCGTAAGGTCCATCCAGCGGAAAATCCCGACGAATGTCATGAAATAGCCGGCATTGTTGCGGCAGGAGCGGTCCACATCCTCAACCGTCGCGTAGCCGTTTTCCACAAGGTTGATCGCCTCGCGGTACATCGCATACATCAGCCGGTTGGTAATGAAACCCCTTATATCTTTGCGGACCAGGATAGGCTCCTTTTTCCAAAGGAGCGCCAGTTTTTGAAGATACTCGCCCTGGGCCACATCGCTGTCGTCGCCGCAGATGATCTCCAGGAAACGTGTCGTATGCGCAGGCTCGGCCCAATGCAGGCCCAGGAAACGCTTCGGATGCCGGGTTTGTTTCTGCAGTACGCTGATCGGGATGGCTGAAGTATTGCTGGTCAGCAATGCATCCTCCGCTATCACCTGTTCGATCTTGTCAAAAACAGATTTCTTAACATCGATATTCTCAATGGTACATTCCAGAACCAGCCTGCAGTCCTTCAGAAGCCCGTAATCTTCTGTAATGGTAAGGTTTGCCAGGATTTCTTCCGGCGTCCGGGTAATAAGCCCGTTCAGCAGCGATTTATCCAGGTGTTCCCGGATACGGCTTCCGGCGAGCTTCAGGTCAAGGTTAATAGGCGCGACGGCAACCACCGGATGCCCCGCGATGAGCAGACAGGTGGTGATGCTGCAACCCATTAGTCCGAGTCCAACCACCCCCACCTGTATGTTTTTAGCTTCCAGTTCCGCCATCAGAGTTTAACCACATTACCGGTTTTCACTGATTCGTCGCACGCAAATGCAATCCTGAGGCTGTTTACTGCATCCTGCATGTGATCGGTCAGGTCAATGTCCTCACGAATTGCCTTTTCAAAATAACGCTGCTCGCGGTTGCACAATTCCTGGTGATCCGGCTCGTCGTTCAGGTTAATCCAGGTATCTTCTTTGGCGAAGCGCTCAGCGCCGTCAAGCTCCGCATGATGAATCAGCAATGACTCGGTTTTGGTATGGGCTTCGATGGAATCCGACTTACCGGTTCCGCCCGCATCTTTCGCCACGATGGAAACCGACCCTTTCGGTCCGAATACGTCCTTTACGAAAAAAGCAGTCTCGCTGACCATAGGGCCCCAACCCGCTTCGTACCAACCTACGGAACCATCTTCAAAGCGGATCTGCAATTGTCCGTAGTTGTAGTTGTCGGCAGGAATTTCGTCCGTCAACCGCGCGCCGATGGCATTTACCTGAACCGGCTTGCTGCGTACCATCTGGCACATCACGTCAATATAATGGACGCCGCAATCTACAATCGGGCTCAGGCTTTTCATGAGGTTGCGGTGCAGGGTCCACATGGCCGTATCGCTCTGCTGATTGAGGTTCATGCGCATTACCAGCGGTTTTCCAAGCTTCTGCGCCTCTTCAATGAAACGCTCCCAGGACGGGTGGTGGCGGAGGATATAGCCAATTACCACTTTCTTGTTCAGTCTTTTCGCAGCAGCTACTACACGTGCCGCGGCTTCAACCGAGTCAGCTATGGGTTTTTCGACAAAAACGTGTGCCCCGGCTTCCATCGCCTGGATGGCAAAGGCTTCATGCGTATCCGGATAGGTGGAAATACAAACCGCATCGGGCTTGGTTTCTTCCAATGCCTGGGTATAATCGCTGTAGAGGGCATAACCGCCGCCCAGCTTTTCATTTAAGACTTCCTTACTTTTTCCTTTTGTGACGATCCCTACTATTTCGAAGCCGTCTTCCGTGTGATAGGCCATGGCATGAGAGCTTCCCATGTTGCCTGCTCCTACTACCAACACGCGCAAAGGTTTGGTTGATTCTGACATTTCTAAAAAACTATTTATGAGACAATAATGGATTCCTAGGCCACCTTTTAGGGACACTATCCTTCAAATATGGCGATTTTTTTTGTCAAAGAGGCGTCAATTCTACTTTTCGGACATACATTTCAGCCCCTTCCGACTGGATCTGGATACGGCCTTTTGAAGGCTTCACCTTGACTGCCTGGTTCACCAGCACGCCGTTCAGATAAAGGTCAATGTTATCGCCTTTGGCTATTACTTCCATCCGGTTCCACTTGCCAACAGCCTTCTCCACATCCTTTGCCCCCCTGAAATCGATGACGTCTTTCCATTCAGGATCGCGGTACAGCCAGTTGACCCGGCCTTTGTGAATGGTGGCCAATTGCCCCCCCGGCTGGTAGATATAGGAACCGTTCTGTTTCTCGGGCGCAACCGGACAGCTGATCGCAAAATTTTCGCTTCCGTCACCCACTACCAGGAAGTCACCGGTACCACCCTCAATAATCTGGCATTCAATAGAGTTCATCCACACATTGCCGTACCCGCCATCTTTACCCTGGGAATGAATCAGCACGCCGTTGTCCCTGGCCCGGTCCACACGAGGTGCAAAAGTTTTTTCACCCCATTTAAATTCGACTACCAGCTTGTAGTTTTCGTACTCTTCATTGGTAGTAATACAGCCATACTCCTCACCGGTAATCGCGATCAGCCCTTTCGAAACTGTAAATACACCCTTCGGGTCGCTGTTTTTCCCGGTGGTCCTCAGGAAGGTATACCAGCCGTCCAGGTTCTTGCCGTTAAATAATTCTATCTTCTTTTTCTTTTGAGCTTCGGCCTGAAAAGAAACTGCAAACATTAACAAAAGTGCTGCAGAAAGGGAATAAAGTCTGGTTTTCATGATTTTGAATGGGTTTGAGATCTGAGGTATGAGATCTGAGGTATGAGGTATGAGGGGTGCAAATCGGACGTCGGGCTTCAGCGGCTCAGGCCTCACTGCTCACACCTCAAACCTCCGTTAAGGCTTTTGTTTAAGTTGGTTAAGCAGTGAGAACAAAGTCGCGGTAATTTTTTCGGAGGCGTTTACCTCCAGGTAGCTGGATCGTGCGCGCCACGTTTCATAGCCGCCCCATGAATGTTGTTTCGGGGTGGGCAGGTAACCATTGTAACCATTGGCCAGCGAAATGGTGAAGTTGGAAGCAAACGGGCTCTTTTCCTTGATCTCAAGTCCGATCTCCACAAAAACTTCGCACGGAATGGCCGAAATCGCCAGGTCACCAATCTTGAACGCCTGGATGATCAACGGTACTTTGTCCGGGAATTTGTTGATCAGCACCGATTCGCGGGCATAAATCGCATCCCGTTTGGTCAGCACCTTTTCAGTCTCCTTGGCCAGAATGTCCTCAGCGCGTTTCAGCTCCGCCGGGGTAGGCTTTCTTACGCCCAGAGAGATTTCCTTCTGCATGGACAACAGCGGCACCCATTTCCGGTACTGCATTCCCTCAACTGCTTTATTGGCTTCAGCGGCTACCAGGTTCGCCACCCGGTTCATCTGGGCATACGCACCGGTCGGCTTCCAGCTTCCTGACCGCCAGTCGATATTATTGATATCACCGCTGGTGCCGTTGGACATAATGCCTACGAACGGACGGTGCGGGTTTCCTTCGCCCCGAAGCTCCTTCATTCTTTTGCCGAACATACCGAAATAATCCGCGGACAACTCCCCGCCGCCTGTTCCGCCCACATAGTGCAGGGAATAATTCCCAAGTACCGCAATGGGCTCACCTGCAAGCGAACGTACCGACAACACACTGATTTCCGGGTCGATAGGCCCTGCAGGTTCATTCAGGTTCGGATTTTGGATCCCCGGATTCATCCGCACTTTATCGACTCCGCCAAACGGGTTGGTCATCCCCTCATCCGACTTCATAAACCAGCGACGGTTGTGCACCTGCGTTGCCTCATAACCTTTCCCCCACCCTATTTCGGCAGGCACCAGGTTGTTATTGGCGCGTATCACTGCATCTGCTATCCGCTCCGACAAAAAGTCCAGATATTCCGGGGACGGATCGCTCTGGAAAACGCTGCAGGCGGTTCCGCTGCTATGGGTGTGCGTCGCGGACATCATCATGTTTTCTACCGGGATCCCCGAGTATTCGTGGGCCTTTTTTTTCGCCTTGTCAAGGGTTTCCTTGTACACCATGCAGAGATCCGACACTACAATGGCCAGCTTGTTTTCGCCGTCGTCAAGCACAATGGCCTTGGCATGAGTATCGTCATGTACCTGACGTATTTTCCCGTCCTGCATATTGCCGTTGATACTGTAACCGATCGGCGGCGTGATTACGCTCATCGCCGCTCCTGCTTTAAATTGCCTGGCTTCCTGTCCGCCGGCCTTTTGTTGTGCGGCGGCGGAATCGGGCCGGGCACACCAAAGCAGAACCAAGGCGGCAAAAAACAACAGCTGTTTCCTCAAAAAGGCGGTATTCATTAGGTTTTTAAGGTTAGTAAATACTTTGATTAGGTAAGGTGGCTATGGTTTTAAAGTGTTAAAATGCTCTAATATGCGCCTGACAATTTTGCGGGAGGCCTCGGTTTCGACACGGTTGGTTCCCAGCCAGGTTTCGTACCCGCCCAATTCATGTTGTTCGGGAGTGGGCAGGTAGCCGTACGCGCCATTGGCCAGCTCAATGGTAAAAGTGGATTTGAAAGGGCTCTTCGCTTTTAGCTCCAACCCGATTTCGGCGAAAGTCTCAAACGGTATGGCAGCGATGCCCAGGTCGCCGATACGCAGGGTCTGCATAACGGCATCAATTTTTTCCGGCCATCTTTCCTGCATCTGGATAGCACGGCGCGCGTAGGTCGGCTCCAGGGAGTGGTAAAGCTTAAGCCCCTCGGGATTGGCCACCACCTGCCGGGCCCTGGCCAGTATTTCAGGCGTGGGCTTGCGGACTTTCAGGTTAAGCTCGGAGGCAACCGCACCCAGTTTCACGTCCGTTTTGTAGGTAATTGTCCGGTACTGATCGAAAACCGCATTTGCAACATCTTTCGCCACCAGCTGCATTTTCTGATAGGCCCCCATCTTTTCGGCCGGGCCCCTGAAATTGATATTGTTGATATTGCCGGAAGTTCCGTTCGACATCATCGCCACGAAACCGGGGGCGCTTTTATCAGCTCCCACGAGTTGGCGGAAATTTTCGGCAAATGCACCGAAATAATCGGACGTAATATGGTCATTCGGAACTCCGCCCACGTAATGGAGCGAATAGTTGGCCAGCAACGCAATCGGACGCCCGTCTGTAGCCTGAACCGATACGAAGGATACCTGGGGATCGGTCGGGCCGGCAGGCTTGTCAAGCGCGGGGTTGCCCACCCCCGGGTTCATCCGCGCCTTATCCTGGCCGCCGAAGGGATTCGGAACGTCGGTTCCCGGTTTCATCAGCCAACGCCTGTTAAAGACATGCTGCGGAACATCCACACCGCCCCACCCGATCCGGGCCGGTTCCTTGTTATAAATGGCGCGCCGCACGCCGTCTGCAATGCGACGGGCCACAAAAAGCTGGTACTCGTCCAGTGGCTTTCCATAGTTATAGTTCATCCGCTCATCGCCCACACTGCTCGCGCTTACACTGGAATGGGTATGCGTAGAGGCCATTAGCATGTTCTCCTTTTTCATCCCTGTTTTCTCCTGGATCAGGTTTTTCGCGTAGTCGTATACTTCCCGGTTGATGGACAGGTTGTCACAGATTACAATGGCAATTTGTTCGTGACCGTCGTCTAATACCAGGCACTTTGCATACAATTCATCGTGAATGTATTTGGCCTCCGGCGGAACGCCGAAGTTCCCTACAATTCCGCCGCCGAGAAAGGGCGTAATATTGCTGAGCGCTGCTCCGGCCTTCAGCTCATATTTCTCCTGGGCCCGGGCGGAGCCGATCAGCCCCAGGCAGAAAAATACTGCCGCAATGCACGTACCGATTAAAAATGTTTCTTTTTTCATAAGGGTTTAGTAAGCGTCTGTTAGATCTACTTAACAATTTCAGGCATCCGGATATCGCCTTTTTCTTATTCCCGCCGGAAAACGTTGTCATCTTATCCAACTCCAACGGCTGCCCCTTCCCTACTTGAACGAGGACAGCTGTTTGAGAAGGCGTTCGGTAATTTTGCGCGAGGCCTCCTTTTCCACATAATTAGTGCCCAGCCAGGTTTCGTAGCCTCCCAGCTCATGGTGCTCGGGGGTGGGCAGATAACCGTACCAACCGTTGGCTAGTGAAACGGTAAAGGTGGATTTGAACGGGCTTCGCTTCTTAATTTCTAACCCGGTCTCAGCAAACGTTTCAAACGGGATGGAAGCAATCGCAAGATCGTCGATTTTCAGGGCGAGCATTACCGCCGGGACCTTTTCCGGCCAGCGTTCCTGTACCTGGATCAGGCGCGCCGCATAGGCAGGCTCAAGGGGGTGAAAGAGTTTGATCTGGCCGGGATCAGACACTACTTTCCTGGCGCGCGCCAGCATCGCCGGAGTTGGCTTCCGCACCTGCAGGTCCAGTTCCGAGTACGAAGCCGCCAGTTTTACGTCCGTTTTATACTGGATAGCGGCATACTGGCTAAAAATCTTGTCGGCTACGTCTTTCGCCACCACCTGCATTTTCTGGTAGGTCCCCATCTTTTCGGCAGGTCCGCGGAAATTAATGTTGTTGACATTCCCGGAGGTGCCATTTGAGATCATAGCCACAAATCCCGGTGCATTTTTATCCCCGCCGACCAGCTCTTTGAAATAATCGGCAAACACCCCGAAATAGTCGGAGGAGACATGATCGCCGGGCACGCCGCCCACATAGTGAAGGCTGTAGTTGGCCAGGAGCGCAATCGGACGATCATCCAGCGCCTTGACCGAAATAAAAAACACCTCCGGGTCTGTAGGTCCTGCGGGCTTGTCCAGGTCCGGGTTTGACACGCCGGGGTTCATTTTTACCTTGTCCTTCCCGCCAAACGGGTTGGTCATGTCAGCCCCCGGCTTCATAAACCATCTCCTGTTAAAAACGTGCTCGGGCGCAGCTACCGAGCCCCAGCCGATTTTTGCCGGCTCCCTGTTGTAAAAAGCCCGCGCCACGCCGTCGGCAATCCGGCGGGCAACAAAGTGCTGGTATTCATCCAGCGGCTTCCCATAGCTGAAATCCCCAAGCTCATTCCCGCTTTTGATCGCGCTGACGCTTGAGTGTGTATGGGTAGCCGCCATTAATACATTCTCTTTCTTTATACCTGTCCTTTCCAGGATAAGCTGCCGCGCTTCGTCATACACCTCCCTGGGGATCAAACAATTGTCGGCCATTACAATTGCCACCTGCTCCTGTCCGTTGTCCAGCACCAGTGTCCTGGCGTACAGCTCGTCGTGGATGTATTTTGCCACCGGTGATCCGAAACCGCCGATCAGGACATTGTCAAGAAAAGGCGTAATGTTGCTCGTCGATGCGCCTGCCTTTAAAGCAGTCTGCCCCGGCAGGCTCAGCGAGACGAAGCCCAGAATGCCGGCCATGAACCAGGCCGACATTCCGCGCGCAAAAATACAGGGTTTAAGAAAGGTAGTTTTCATCGGGTTCAGGAATAGGCAGCAGACCTAACTGGCTCCTTTCAGGAATGCGATCAAATCCAGTAAATCCTGGCTGCTCATGGTTTGTTCCAGTCCGTCCGGCATGAGTGACACGCCTGGATTGGTAAGCGTCTTGATATTTTTCCGTAGAATGGTTTCTTCCGTAGAAAAAGCGGTACGAATGGTAAGCGAATTTTCGGTTTCAGATACCAGCCACCCGGTGATCGTATTTCCGTCTGTAGTTTCCACGTTCAGCGCCTGGTAAGCCGGGTATACTTCGTAGTTCGGCACCAATATATGAAGCAGAATTGCATCGGGCGGCTGATTCCTGATACCGGAGAGATCAGGGCCCACATTCCCGCCTTCCGATCCGGCGTAGGTATGGCAGGCGGAGCAAGTCCTCTTGAATACCTCTTTTCCACGGGCGCCCACAGCGGGTTCGCTGAGCTTCGGCCTGAAGTCCTGGTAGATCTTCATACGACCTCCCGACTCCAGCTCTTCGAAGAATCCTGCGGCTTTCTTCGCTATATCGGCGTCAGCATGCTTGATCAAACGTGCGCGGTCATTCGAGGTAATTTCAGCCGGGCTGATCACTTTGCTTTCGAGGCCTTTAAACAACACCCCAATAAACTCCTTGTTCGACACCAGGGCCGCAATCACCGAATTCTTCACCCGCGGCGTATAACCCGACCAGGTTTTCTTGGCCGTCATAAAGCCCGCCCCTTCCGGATTGCCGAGTTTGGTAAGCGCGCTAACGGTTTCGATCTGCAGCTCCGGCGGGTTTTTCGCGTCGAGTGTCTTCTGCAGGGTTGTCTTTACCTTGTTGAAGTCATGGAAACCCAGCAAGGCCACCGCATCTTTCCGTTGGGTGACGGGCGCACTTTGCTGAAGTGCAACGGCGTTCATTTTTTGCATAAAAGTTTCCAGCAGCCTGGTCGCGGAGGCATCAGAGCCGGTTGCCAGAAGTGCCTGCAGTGCCGGTTTACCCTGGCTGCTAAACTCCTTTCTCCTGGCAATTCCGTCTGAAAGACCGAGGATAGTAGCGGCGCGCCAGTCTTCTCCGCCCTTCTGGCGAAGTGTCTCAACCAGCAATTCCCGGCAGGCGTCAACAGAAGCGGCATTTCCGAAAAGCCTGCCCATATCCTGCATCACGAGCGCATAGGCCTGTGCATCGCCCCCTTTCTGCTTCCTGAAATCAGCAAGAAATTCGGGAAGGCGGCCATTAATTCCACTTAATACTGCATTCCTGGCCCATTTGTCCTGCCCATCCTTGGCGGCTATTTTAGCAAGGCCCAGCGTGGCCCCCGGAGTCTGCACGTTACCCAGCGCAAGCGCAAGCAGAAAACGAACCCGCATATCGGAATCCGCTGTCAATGGTTCCAGTAGCCGGCTTTTCTGCGCACTCTCCAGGTCTGATTTGTCGATCAGCCTGATCCCCTGCTCCCTGACACCCGAATTCTCATCGGCTATGGCACGCTTCATCTGCGCCTCGTCCAGGCCTTGCAGGTGATAAAGCAGCCAATAAGCGGCAGCTCTGGATTCAGGTCGTACCGACTTGGAAGCCAGTTCGGCCAGGCCGGTTTTCAATTCCGGCTGCCTGTTCTGAAAGATCAGCCTGAAAGCCACCTGGCGGTGCCATTCGTTATCGGAGTCCAGCGCTTTAAGCAACTGAGCGGTTCCCGAGAGGTCGGGTGCTACACCTTTATCGTTCTTTTTGTCGTTGCTGAAAATCCGGTAGATCCGACCGTCGGTTTTACCGCTTTCAAAGTCCAGCAGATGCCGGGCCTCGGCCGGAACGTAAGACGGGTGATCAATTACTTTCCTGTACATGTCGGCCAGGTATAGAGATCCGTCGGGTCCGTGATTCAGGAAAACCGGCCGGAACCATTCATCCGTCGACGCCAGAAATTCTTTCTTGTCATACGCCAGCTGCGAGCGGAAGCCTGCTCCTTCCGGCTTCATTACCTGGCGCTGCACCAGGTTTTGGGCCGGCTCGCATATAAACGCATTCCCTTTATGCCCGGCAGACATCCTGCTACCGTTAAAAACAAGGATACCGCAAGCCGAGGTAAAAGTACCGGTATGAGATAGCCCCATCAGCTTTGGAATAAACTCGGCCGTAGTGACAGCGCCGCTGATAGGAAATACTTTCGCATTCGCTTCTACATCCGAAGCATTTTGATAGGTATCGGTAAACAGCAAAGACGGGTTCCGCTTCAGGTGCCACGGCTCCAGCATCATCTGCATGACCGGGTGACGGTTGGAAGTTCCGAAGCGCCTTCCAAAGGGATCAAATGCGAGCCCGAACTGGCTTCTGCCGCCCGTATTCTCAAACTCGAAAGTTTCCGGGTTAAACCGCCCGTCGGAGGAGGTAAAGTTCACCGCTTCTCTGCCCGGGTGCTTGGGCGAAGTTACCTTTCCGCCATTCAGCCCGCTGGTGACATAGACCCAGCCGTCAAGCCCCAGTTCCGGGTGGCTCACCCTGATCTGGGCGGTTTTGTCCGAATTGAAACCGGTAAGCACAATGTCCTTGATGTCGGCAACTCCGTCCCCGTCCGTATCCTTAAAGTAGTAGATATGCGGTGCGCAGGTCACAAAAATCCCTCCTTTCCAGGGCAATACGCCGTTGGGATAGGTAAGATTACTGACAAATTCGTGGCGTGTTTCATACTTGCCGTCCTTGTCGGTATCCCGCAGGAGGGCAATCCTGCCGATGGCCGGCGCTACCGAACCATCGATCGGGTCCGGGTAACCCCGGTCTTCAATCACGTACAAGTCGTTGCGCTCGTCAAAAGCAAAGGCAACCGGGTCGATCACAGTCGGCTCAGAGGCGACCAGCTCAATAGACAATCCCTCTTCAAGCTTAAAGCTGGCCATAGCTTTGTCGAGCCGATCATTTGAATCGGGAACGGGAAACTTGATGCCATTCTGTGTTTTGAGTGCCAGGCCCGCAACACAAACGGCCAGAAACAAAATTTTAGTTTTCATTAGAAACCAATCAAATTGACCGGACCCGCCTGACGGCGGCCGGATTTTTGAGAAAGAAAATCCGGAAAAACTTCTCCGGGGAACAAAAAGGTTAAAAAGTGCACTTTCAAAGGATTCAGGACGACTGAAATTTTCTATTACTTTTCCGAATAATTTTAGTAGATATGAGTGCTAAGAGACTAAAAATCAGCACAATGACCCCTAAAAACCATCCAAACAAGGGAATATAAACATTTACAGGCAAAACCAACCAAACGAATCAGCTTAGTTCCGGTCCGAGGCTTCCGTATTCCCAGGGGGTACCTTTATATTCCGGGGCACGCGCCGGTTGGGGAACTGCCCCCGGCTTCATTTTGCGGGCCTGTTCGATTCCCATGTTGGCGATCCGCGTACCGGCTTCGGGCACCAGGTTGCTATAGAAAGTCAAACGGGTTTCATAGCCGCCTCCTCCGGCAGAAAGCGCTTCTTCGGTCGGCACATAACCCACGCAGCCGTTGGCCAGCATGGAAATAAAAGTATACTCAAAAGGACTGTTCCTTTTAATGTCCAGCCCGAACTGGCAGAAATACTCGGCAGGATTGGTAATGATTGCAACAGGTCCGAGCTGAACCACCTGTACTTCAACCTGCACCTTAGGTTCACGTTTGGCTTTTGCGTTCAGCAGAACGGTTTCTTTCGCGAAGGTCCATTTGGTTGCCCCCACTTCTTCCGGCTTTTTCCTGACGGTTTCAAGCGCCTCCTTTACCTTCTGCGGCGACGGAAACCTCCTTTTCATCTCTTCGCGCTGAACGCTGTAGGCTACCGGCGTCAGCGTGCCGCGCGGCATGTCCAGCATCACTTTCACGGCTTCGGCGCCGACTCTCGCCCCTACAAACCGGGCCCAATCTTCACCGGCCCTGTTGACATTCGGGTTAAGGTTGTCTACCTGGGTGACGTCGCCCGCTGCTCCCTGCACAAAAACCACAACGCAATCCGGTCCGAAAGCTCCCCGGATCGTCTGTTCCAGGTAATACACCCAGTTGGCCGAGGCACCGCCCGGATTAGTAGTAGTGTGGCAGGTATAATTAACGATACAGCCGATGCATTTGCCTTTTTCGTCCCATGCGGCTACCACACCTACTTCCGGATCGATCGGCCCCGCTGCCCGGAGAATCTCGGGGTTGAGCTGGCCGGGATGTGTATAAGTGAGGCCGTTTTTCATAAAGAAACGGCGATTGAAAGCAACCTTATCTTCGTAACCGCGACCAACGCCGAGCTGCACCGTGTTTGCTTTGCTATGGGCATCTGCTACGGCTTCTACCATCATATCCTCTACTATCTTGAGGTACTTTGGATCCGCGCAGGAAGATTTCTCATAAGCCAGCTCTTTCACCAGCGCGTCAGCGAAGTCAAATTCATTGGGCGAAACCATGCAGGTAGGTCCGGAAGAGTGCGAATGCGTGGCACAAATCAGAACTGCATCAGCGGGAATGCCCGTTTTTGCCTGGATACGCTTCCTGGTAGCCGCCACAACCGGCGCATGGATCGCCAAAGCATCTACCGCCACAATTGCTACGGTGTTGGTCCCGTCGGCAAACACCGAAGCCCTTACCTTACAGGGGTCATGAATGACCTTGTGAAATACCTTTCCATATCCGCCGGGCTGCTCCATACCGATTTCGGGTGTAATGTCCCGTTCGGCAAAGCCGGCCTTCGTAGGCGCCAGGGCGGCAGGCGACGCTGTCTTCTGAGGGTTTGGGGCGGTCGAACCTTTCGCTTCGGGAATCTGGCCCGCAAGCCCTAAAGCTGAAGTTCCCAGGATTGATTTCCGGATAAAATCGCGACGGCTGTCTTTGTGACTAACTTTCATGTGTATTAAAGGTTTGGGCCATGAGGGATGAGGTATTGGGTGATTTTCCGTTTGCTCATAGCTATTTTAAAAAAATTGAATGGTTAAAGGTTGTCCGAGGGCTACCATTGGCAACAACAGGTTTGGAGCCGCACTAACCGGAGGGTCATCCCGACCGCAGTGGAGGGATCTCCCTCTCCCGTACCCAATCCCTTTTAGAGGACTTTTTATAGCAAGAGGAGATCCTTCGACTCCGCTGCGCTTCGCTCAGGATGACCGTCCGGGTGGTAGCCTCCGGCTACCATTGACGTCCATTGACAACATCTATTTGTCATCTCTGCTACCATTGACAACAACAGGTGTGGAGCCGCTCCAACCGGAGGTCATTCCGAGCGCAGCCGAGGAATCTCCCGCTCCCCGGACCCAATCCCTTCCAGAGGGCTTTTTTCTTGCAACAGGAGATCCTTCGACTCCGCTGCGCTCCGCTCAGGATGACCGTCCGGGCGGTAGCCTCCGGCTACCATTGACTACCATTGACTACCATTGACTTCCATTGACAACATCTATTTGTCATCTCTGCTCCAAGGTGTTTTGGTAAAAAACTTCTTTCTCGGAATAACAACTGACGACAGTCGGAATAACAACTCCCATCCACCCGGGCGCCCTCTTCATGACAAAAACGACGGATGGAGCCTCTTTATACTCATTGGGCAAAGCCTGAAATAAGCCAGCCTTCCGGAAAACCGGAAAAGCTGGCTACCTAACCTGACAAACTAACTAATCAACTTTAATTCCATCCCGGGTTCTGCGTTAAATTCGGATTCAGGCTGAGCTCCTGCAGCGGAAGCGGGTACAAATACAACTTGTCATTCCAGGTCCGCTGTGAATATCCCGGGTAGAGTACCCTGGGCTTCTGAGTAGCAGGGTCAACTGCCCCCAGAACGGTATTGGGATTTTCAAGGATCTTACCGGCCTTCCAACGGACTATATCGTCCCAACGGCCGCCTTCGGCACAAGTTTCGATACGCCTTTCCCGCCTGATTTCATTCAGGAGCGGCGAAATCTCCATTCCCCAGTTCGGCCAGTTAGGATCTGTAAAAGTCACCTTCTCTTTCATATGCGGCATCCCGACCCTGTCCCGCAGCTGGTTGATGGTCATATCCAGCACCTCCTGGGTGCATTCCCCCAACTCGGCTTTGGCCTCGGCATAGGAGAGCAAAACCTTACCGTAACGGAAAATAAAATCATCCGTGGTAGAGGTGCTTGGCAAACGATCGCGTTCGTAGGGACTGTAACCTTTAATAATGAAATAACTTGTGGGGCAGTAGTTGCTCTGGAACTCCGGCAGCGGCTTGTAGTTTGTGCTGCCGTCGTCGTAGATCCGGTAGGGTCTTTTGGTTTCATAAACGGACTGTGCCATACGCGGATCACGGTTAACAAACTCGTCTGCAAAGACCTTATCACCCTTGTACAACGGGCTGAGTTTAATGGGCAGGCCATCGGTACAGAGATAGGATTCCACAAAATCTTTGCTGTAGCCTGTGTAGGGTTCACCGAGTTGCCTCACGTTATTATGCATGCGTTTATCGGTAATGAAACGCTGCGCCATTATGGCTTCGGAGTTCCCTTTTAATTCATACTGAACAAAAAGATCGAAATAGTCACTCTGCGGCTTTCCGGTGGAATACACCTTAAATTTCCCCGATTTAATTATTTCGTCATAAGTCGTGGCGGCGGTCCTGATCAGTTCATTGAAATCGGTTCCCAGCTGCCGGTATTTCTTGTAAGTGCCTTCATAAAGCGCTATATCTCCCTTCAGATTGAGCGCTGCGTACTTGGTCAGGCGGTCCTCTCCGGAAGTTTCGGGCAAGTTGGCAATCGCGAAATCCAGGTCTTCAAGCATATTTTTCACCACCGTTTCCCGCGAGTCCCGCGGTGCGTTCAACGCTTCCGATTCGGGAGTGAGGGTTTCGGTCAGCCAGGGCACTTCGCCGAATTTCCTGAGCTTCTGGTAATAGAAAAACGCCCGGTAGAAGCGAAGTTCGCCATGCGCAATCTTCAGAGTAGCGTCTTCCGGAATCGTGCCGAGGCGCTCGAGCGCGTAGTTTACACGCCTGATCGGCCGCCAGTCGGCTTTTTCCCAACCTCCCCCCGACGAAGGGATCGGGTATTCACCCCAGGTGTAGGAGTTCCGCGTGCTCGGCACCTGGTTGTCGCTGAAGTTATCGTTGGTATACCAGGCCACGCGGGCGTCAAATAAACTCGGGTAAAATTGATTTACATACATTTTTACATCTGACCCTGACTTCCAGAAGCTGGCATCGCTAATCTTGTCGAGCGGATATTTTTCCAAATATTCGTCGTTACAGGAAGTGAGGAACAGAGCAGACAATACTCCAAACAATAAGACTTTTCTCATTTCTCAGGGAAGTTTAGAAATTGATGTTGGCGCCAACCGACAAGGATTTATACAAAGGATATGAGCTCGGCCCCCTCAGTTCCGGGTCGGATATCCTGATCATCTTTGTGCCCGTCCAAAGGTTGCTGCCGGTAAAGAAGACCCGTATCCTTTCCATTCCTATTTTCTGGGCTACCGCAACCGGAACGTTGTAACCGAAGGTCAGCTGTTTTAGCCGTACATAGGCGGCATTCTGCATGAAACGCGTTTGTACGGAGGTAACATCGGAAGCGCCGGAAATGATCGGCCTCGGGAAAAACGCATCCGGATTCTCGGGTGACCAGTAATCCATGGCTTCCTTTGAAATCCCTACCCATTCGTTTGAATATTGGGTAAGGTAGTATAGCGGCGTAATCCACAGATCCCGTTTCCCGACGCCCTGGAAGAAAAGGTCCAGGTCAAAACCCTGCCACTTCCAGTTGGTCCTGAAACCAAAGCTGTAGCGCGGCGTGCTGTTTCCGATAATGCTCATATCTCCAGGGCTGGCCAGGGTTTGCGCCCCGCGCGTAATTTTACCGTCGCCGTCCAGATCCACCATTTTCAGGTCGCCGGCCTGCCGTTTCCTGCCGGTGATATTGGACTGGTCAAGCTCCTGGGCTTCCGCATCGGTCTGGAAGATTCCTGCCGTAGTCAATCCCCAGATATTGTCGAGCTTTCCGCCTACATAATAATCCGAAATCAGGCCGGACGGGTTACTGTACTTGGTAATTTTGGCCGAATAATCGCCCAGTATAACCGACACTTCGTACTTTACTTTGCCAATCCTGTCTTTCCAGTCTATATTCAGGTCAAACCCGGAAGTCCGCAAATCGGCAGCGTTCGCGAGCGGCTCTGTTTCAGCCAGGACCGCCGCAAGCGTGCGCGATTTGGTAAGCATATTTTTGGTGTCTCTCCTGTAAACATCAAACGAGGCGGTCAGGCGGTTTTCAAGAATCGCCACATCCAGTCCCAGGTTCTGTTGTGTAACTGTTTCCCAGGTCAGCGACGAGCTCACCAGGCCGGGCGCATATACGGACATCGGCCGTTCTCCGTTGAGCAGGTAAGACACTTCGCCGGCGTCCATCGTCGCGATATAAGGATAAAACGCCCGTATATTCTGATTGCCGAGGTTCCCGTAGGAGGCCCGGATTTTCAATAAACTGAACGTCTTCTTCAGCCCTGAGAAAAACTGTTCGTTGTCCAGGCGCCAGCCTACAGAAAACGACGGGAAAAATGCAAAGCGGCCGGCCTTCGCAAATTTCGAGGAACCATCGTAGCGGCCATTGAACTCAAACAAATATTTATCGTCGAAACTGTAGTTAAACCTGGTGAAAGCACCCCTGATTGCATACTGGTTGGTGGTATCGGACGCAAAACGTTCACCGGACGCCAGGGTCATATAAGGAATGCCGTCAATGATCAGGTTTCTACGCTCTGCCCGCGTACGGTTGTAGGTAGCGTTCTCCTGGTTAAACCCGGCCATAAGTTTTATTTCATGCTTGTTGAAAACTTTGGTAATATCACCGTAAGCATTGAAAACATGGTACCGGTCGCTGTAAGCAGTCCGTATAACGCGGTTAGGATTTGATCCGCCGTAATAGCCGGATGTTTCACCCCGTACATTGTAGAAAGGTACCAACCTCAGGTACGACATCTCGTTGGCGTCCTTGGTATTGAACGAATAGTCGATATTGAAACTAACGTCCTTGATCGGGGTAAGGCGGGCGGAGCCGGTCAGCCAGATATCATTGGCTTTCCTGGTTCTGTAACCTCCCTCTTTGATAAACTGGGCAGGATTCGCAATAGAACCCTCATGTGTCCATTTCCCGTTAGGATCATACAAAGGCTGTGTTGAATACACATTCGTCTGGTAAATTGTCCCCTCTTCCGGGTAAGAATTCCGGAACTGGTCGTCGTTCGGCGGATACCTTTTGTCGATGTTATTGATTGAGACCTTGGTACCAATTTTCAACCAGTCCAGTACCTCGTAATTGAGGTTGGTCATAAAGTTGTACCGGTTGAATCGTTCGTTAAACAAATCCCGGTTGGTCAACCCCTTCTGATTGATGTAGGACAGTGAACTGTAGTAATCAAACTTGTCGCTCCCACCTGAAACGCTCACGCTGTGCTGCTGCATCGGGTATTTTTTGGCCATGAGCACATCCTCCCAATTGGTATTGGCTACCCCGGTCCACTCATTCGGGTTAGAAGGATGGACAATTGCAACGGGTTTGGTCGGGTCGTTGTAATGCGCCATCATGGCATTGACCATAATGTCATCGTAATAATTCCGTCCGTTTACGCGCATATAGGCCTCATTCATATAAGCAATCCGGTCTTTCGTATCAATGAAGTTCACGCGGGTTGCCGGCTGGTTGCTGGTAAAAAGGGTGGACAGGGAAACGCTGGGACGCTCTTTCTTTTTCCCGCTTTTGGTTGTTACCAGGATCACGCCATAGGCGGCACGCGCCCCGTAGATGGCCGCGGAGGCAGCATCTTTCAAAACTGTAACACTTTCAATATCACTCGGGCTGATCAGGTTTACGTCCATCGGGATACCGTTCACCAGGATCAGCGGTCCGCTTCCGCTGAGGTTGGTGTTACCACGGATGTTAAAGCTCGTTCCCTGCCCCGGGCTCCCGCTGCCGGGGTTGATATTCAGGTTGGAAACCACGCCCTGCAAGCCTTGTCCCAGGTTGGTAATAGGCCGGCTATCCAGTACGTCGGCGTTGACGGTCGACACGGCGCCGGTAAGGTTTACCTTCTTCTGCGCACCGTATCCCACTACCACCAGCTCCTGGAGGGACTTGTTGTCTACCTTGAGGCTGATTTCGATGGCGCTCCGGCTTTTGACGGGTACTTCCTCGCTGAGATAACCCACAAACGAGAATATCAGTACTTCCTCGCCACTGTCGACATTCAAGGAAAAGTTCCCGTTTTCGTCTGTGCTGGTTCCCCGCTGGGTACCTTTTATGAGGACGCTTACTCCCGGCAAGCCCTGGCCGCTTTCATCTTTGACCACGCCCTTTACCACGCGTTCATTGAGGTTTTCCGCCGGAAACGAAACGGCAGAAAAATTGCGCTCCGGCTCCATCGAATTTGCAGATACCGGTTTGGCCGGGCGACTGATAATAATGTGTTTTTCGGATAGTTCGTAAGACAGCTGCAACGGACCAAGCAACTTGTTCAGGGCGTCCGACAACTGCTCCTTTTTGACTTCCAGCGATACCCGCTGTGCAGGATTGACCAGGTTGGAGCTGTAAATAAACTTCACTCCCGTCTGCTTTTCCATTTTGTTCAGCACCGACTTGATTTCTTCCTGCTTTGCGGAAATAGAAATCCGGCGGGCCAGTAACTCCTGTGTACGCGCTTCATAGGCGCTCACAGCGCTTATGAAGACAACCGAGAACAGCGCTTGTAAAATGGTAATTCTCATCAATTTGATAGCTAGCCGATGGCGACAACAATCTTTTTCCATACATTTGAATGGTTTGTTGGGTTCAGAAATTTGACAAATCACGCTCCCGTGCCAGGGCCAACTGGGCGGGAGCTTTTTGTGGGTAATAGGTTTGAGGTAATAGGTTTGAGGTGTTAGGGTTGTGGTTTGGGTTTGTGGTTGGGGTTAATAGCCGTTGTTTTGCGAGAGCCTTTTTTGGCTGTCGTCAATTTCGGATTGCGGAATAGGAAGTACTTCGTTGATGCCTTCTCTGAAATTTTTTCCTTTTACTGTTTTGTATTTTTCTGCGTAGGCACGTAAGACTTTCCCGGCGCGGCCCTGGCGGACCAGATCAAAAAAGCGGTGGTTTTCCAGGGCGTATTCCACACGTTGTTCATGGTAAATGGCGTTCCTTAATTGTTCCTGGCCAGCGGCCGCGACGTCGGGAAGCACACCGGATTTACCCTGCCTGGCCCGGCGCCTGACTTCATTGAGGCTGCTGACAGCAGCGGTACTGTTACCGTTTTCGTTGGCCGCTTCGGCATACCACAGCAACAGCATACCATATCTCAGCTTGATCTCGTTTCTTGCCGAATGGATAGGATCTCCCGTCGGCGGAAAATCAGGGGCCAGCAGATAGGCTTTCTTGCTCATATAGCCGGTTTCGCTATTTCCGACGTCAGCGGTTTTCCCGTCCGGCATTTTGTCGCCCTGTTTGTAAACAGTCTGCCAAAGCCGCGGATCACCCGCTTCGAATTCGTCCACCAGGTCCTGGCTTGGATTACAAAACCCGTAGCCGTACATGCCGGCGCTGCCCTGCCGGATTGACCCCAGGTTTCTGGCAACCAGGTATTGCGCGCTGTACACATGGTTGATCTCGAATATGTTCTCCGGCCCAAACTCCCCCGCCAGCGTGAAAAGCGAAGCGTAGTCGTCTGCCAACCGGTACTCCTTCGAGTCAATAACTGCTTTGAACCACTTTTCGGCATTCACAAAATCACTTTTGTAGAGATAGACCTTCCCGAGATAAGCCTGAGCGGCGCCTTTCGTAATCCTTCCGTTCTCGGCTGCAGGCAGTGCACTCCTGGCCGGAAGTACCGCAATAGCAGCAGTAAAATCTTCAACAATAAAATCGTAGACGGCGGCTTTCGGGTCCCGGACTACTTCCGGAACCTTCACAACGG
This sequence comes from Ravibacter arvi, assembly GCF_039540405.1. Classification (NCBI taxonomy): domain Bacteria; kingdom Pseudomonadati; phylum Bacteroidota; class Cytophagia; order Cytophagales; family Spirosomataceae; genus Ravibacter; species Ravibacter arvi. Next base: position 313,703 of record NZ_BAABEY010000001.1, on the reverse strand, counting down.
AAGTCTTGATCAGCGGTACATCGCCGAACAGCGTCACCAGGGTAAAATAATAATAAGCTCTCAGGAACCTGGCCTCTGCAATGATCCTGGATTTGGCTGTTTCATCCATTTCGATACCCGGCACATTCTCAAGCACCAGATGCGTTCTGAAGATGCCCAGGTAGCTGTTTTTCCAAACTTGCAGAGCTACCGTATTCGTAGAGGAAATCGTAAAATTGGCTATATCGTTGAAATAACTCCCGTCACTCGGTCCCTCGCCGCCCTTCAGTGCGTTATCGGTTACCATATCATAAATGGAATAACCGTCGTATCCCGGGTAATTGTATAACGGGTTGTAGGCAGCGCTCAGCGCTTTCATGGCGTCGCTCTCCGTCTTGTAACCGGACACTACCGACAAAGTAGCAAGCGGGTCTTTCTCCAGCAAGTTCTCACAGCTCAACTGTGACATCACCAGTATCAATAGTATCCAATATCTTTTCATCGGTCTTTTAGGTTTGGGCCTTGAGGTATGAGCCTTGAGGCATCAGCTTTATGGTCCCGCCGGTTAGTCAATCTTTATTTTTGCTTCAATACTTCGCCGCCTTTTATTCCACAGCACAAACGCCCCTCACCCCTCACCCCTCACGCCTCACACCTACAATCCCACATTCACGCCAAGCGTTATCACCCGTGGCTGCGGGTAGTAACCGTCATCGACGCCGATCCGGAAAGCAGCGGGGTCGGGATTACCAATTTCGGGGTCAAAACCGTTGTAACCTGTAATGGTAAAAAGGTTCTGACAGGACAGGTACACCCTGAGTTTACAGCCGCTCCCCCCTTTGCCGTCCAGCACGGCATAACCCACCTGCAGGTTTCTGAGCCGCAGATAGTCTCCTTTTTCAACAAAATACGAGGATGCCCGGAAGTTGTTGTTCGGGTCGTTTACGTTCAGCCGCGGCAGCCGGTTGCTACTCCCTTCACCGTTCCAGGCGCGGAGCATTTCGGAATCGAAATTGTAAAAATTGCTGCCCTGGGTGAAGTACTTCCAGTTGGCTACGATGTCGCTGCCGCTTACCCCGTAAAACAGGCTGCTCAGGTCAAACTTTTTCCACGAAAGATTTACCGAGAGCCCATAGTTAAAATTGGGCCAGGGGCTGCCGATAACAGCGCGGTCATCCTGGTTAATTACTTTATCCCCGTTCAGGTCTTTGAACCGGATGTCACCCGGTCCCGTCCCTCCTGCCTGGTAGGCATGCGCATCGACTTCATTCTGATTTTGAAAAATCCCGTCCATTACGTATCCGTAAAACGAACCCAGGGGAGCGCCCACCGATGCAATGGAATACGTTTCGGAGAAAATCATGGACTGGTTATTGGCCAACCCCGTTACTTTGTTGACATTTTTTGAAATATTACCCGAGATTTCATAGCTAAAACCCTGCTGTGTTCTGTCGCTGTAGGTAGCTATCAGCTCTACCCCCCTGTTTTGCAAGCTACCGCCGTTAACGAACGGTGCATTTTGGATGCCCGTAAAGGCCGGGACCGGCGCCCGCAGCAACATGTTGGAAGTATTCTTAATGTAGTATGCCGCCGAAACCGATAGCTTTTTCCGGAATGCGGAAAAATCCAGGCCAAATTCGGTTTCCCGGATCGACTCCCATTTCAGGTCGGGGTTGCCCACACTCGTCGCCGCCTGTCCCTGGGAAATAGCGCTGCCGAAGGCGTAAACCAGGTTAGGGGTCAGTGTATTGGCAAACGCATAGTAAGCCGGGAAGTTCTGGTTACCCAGCATACCCCAGCCCGCCCTGAGTTTCAGGTCGTCCAGAAAAGTAATACCCTTGAAAAATGCCTCGTCGGAGATGCGCCAGCCTGCCGAAACCGATGGGAAAGTGCCATAGCGGTTATTGCGGCCAAACCTGGAAGAGCCGTCCACCCTTAGATTGGCAGTTAACAGGTAGCGATCCTTGTAATCGTAGTTGACGCGGCCCAGGTAAGACAACATGCCATATTCGCCCGCTCCGCCGCGCGCGGAAAACCCGGACGTGGCCAAGTCCATATAGCGGAGGTTTTTGTCAAAATCGGCATTGGGCGGCAGGTTCTGACCTTGCGCGTAATACGATTCTACCCGGCTGTTCAATGCGGTAATACCGGCGAGCACTTCTAGCGAATGATCGCCGAAATCCCGCTGGTAATTGAGGGTATTCTGCCAATCCCAGTTAAGCGACTGCTCCGTGGTATTTTCAAGTGTATTGATCAGGTTTCTCTGAAGCGGGAAAACGTCAAAAACAGGGGTGTATGCAATTCTCTTCTTGTAACCTATGTTGAGGTTAAGCTGGGTCCGGAATGAAAAATAGTCGAGAAAATCTGCTACGAGATAGCCGCTTCCGTTCAACAGGTGCTCCCCCGCCGTATTGTTATTATAAAAGGCTTGCGCAACCGGGTTTTTCGTATCTGAGAAACGTGGAAACCCCCATGACCCGTCGTCGTTCTTTACCGGTACCGTAGGGTCCATATACCAGGAATTAGGGATAATATCACGCCCACCAAACTCCGGGATCTGGTTCCTTTTTCCGCTGGCAAAAGAAATATTTTCCCCGATCCGTACTTTCGGGGCAAGCCGGTACTCGGAATTTATCCGGAAAGAGATCCGCTTGTAATCAGACTTTAATACGATTCCGTCCTGGCTGAAATAGCCGCCTGACACGTAGAAGGTTCCCCGCTCTCCCCCACCACCGGCGGAGAGCTCTATGTTCGAAATCGGCGCCGACCGGTAGATCTCACGCTGCCAGTCGGTACCGGCGCCGAGAGTCTCCACATTTTTAAACAAAGGCTCTTTGCCACCGTTTACAAGCGCCGTATTGTATAGCTCGGCATATTGCCTCGCATTCACAACCGACAGCATCCGGTGCACTTTCTGAAAACCGGTATAGGCATTCAGCTGAATGGAAGGTTTTCCGGACCGGCCTTTTTTGGTAGTAATGATCACCACGCCATTGGCTCCCTGTGCTCCGTAGATGGCAGCCGCCGAGGCGCTTTTCAATATCTCGATGGTTTCTATCTGGCCGGGATCCACGCTGGCAGGACTCGCTCCGAGATTCCCGTCTATTACATAAAGCGGATCGCTGTTGTTGATGGTTCCCGCCCCACGGACCCGCACCGTAAGCGAAGCTCCCGGAGAACCGGAATTCTGAACTACCTGGACGCCGGCCACTTTCCCCTGCAACGCCTGTCCTACCTGCTGGACCGGCTGATTCGCGATTTCTTCCGAACTTACCGAAGCAATAGATGACGTCACGTTCCGCTTGCTCTGTACGCCGTACCCCACTACTATCACCTCTTTCAGCGATTTGTTGTCGACTTTCATGGTCAGTTCCACGGTGCCGTCGCGATCAACCGCCAGCTCTTCCGTGAGGTATCCCACGAAAGAAAAAACCAACACATCTCTTTCCTCATCCGTCGCTATGGAAAAACTGCCGTTTACATCGGTGATGGTTCCCCGTTGCGTCCCCTTGACCAGCACACTCACGCCGGGCAGACCCTGGCCGGTTTCATCTTTAACTCTTCCCGTGATCGCCCGTAAGCTTTTCACGGCAGAAGCGTTCCGATCAGCCGGCAGGGAAGGCCGCTCAAGTAACGGTATGAATATACGATTTATGATAATATGTCTGTCGGACACCTCATAGGTAAGCTGAAGCGGCCTGAGCAACTGTTCCAAAACGCCGGACAACGGCATTTTATCGGCTTCCAGCGTGACCAGCCGGTAGGGATCCACGACGTTGGAGCTGTAAAGAAATTTTACACCTATCTGCTTCTCCATTTTCAAGAAGACCGACTTGATTTTCTCCTGCCTGGCAGAGATTGAAACCCGTCTGTCCATCAGCTCCTGTGTCCGTGCTTCACGGGCATTGACAATGCCCATGAACGCCACTGCAAGCAGAGCCTGTAAAATGGTAATTCTCATAATTTTTAAAGCTAGCCCGCGGGCATAACAATATTCTCCCATTGGTGTATGGTGGGTTGGGTTCAGAAATTTCACAAATCATACTTCCGTCCGGGGCCAACCAGCCGGAAGCCTACCTACGATCGCCGAGAATCAAATGCCGGGAATTCGGGTTTATTGGGGCAGCGGGTGTGTCATAGTCGTCAAAATAGTTTAAAAAGGTTAGTTAAGCGAGTTAGGAATTAGTAAGTACAGCCTTCGGAAGATATAACAATGTCCCCGTCGACTACCTGGTAAGTGGCGTTCAACCCTTTACAAATCAATCTTATTTTTTCGTATAAAGTCTCGTCAGCAACAGCGGCGGTAATCCGACAATCCCGCAGGAGGCTCTCCGGGTAAATGATTTTCACGCCATAATGTGCTTCCAGTGCTTTAAAGACGTCCGATACCGACTTGTCGTCAAATATAAAAAGGCCGGGTTCCGGCGGGCCTCCTGCCGATGCGAGCTCCTCGAGCACCATGGCGCCACTGTTGCGGTTCAGCGTGATTCTTTGATCGGGATGGAGGATTTCTCCTTCAGGGTCTTTCGCTGTTCCCGACACGGCTGCATCGCGCGAACGGAACACCGTTACCCGGCCCGTCTTTACAGCCACTTCAACCTCCGACGCATCGGGAAACGCTTTGATATTAAAACTGGTACCCAGTACTTTCGTCACCAGCTCATTGGTATAAACATAAAAAGGTGCGTCGGGATTGGGCACTACTTCGAAGAAGGCTTCTCCGTCGAGATGCAGCTCTCTTTTTCCGTCCGCGGCAAAAGTACCCGGAGCGAAGCGAACCCGGCTGTCTTTCTTCAAAAGCACAGTACTGCCGTCCGGAAGATCGACCGGGAATACTGCATCTTTTGTGTTGGCAATCTCCTTCCACCCGGCTTCTTCCCTGCCTGCCAAAGGCAGACTGTCTTTACTCGCCGGGCGCTGACGCGATGGGTTCGCCAGCCACAAAAGCCCGAAACCCAATACAACCACCGCGGCCGCCCACCAGCTCCGGCTGCGAATGCTGCGAACGAAACCACCTTTCTCCGCAGAATACTCCAGCTCATCTTCAATTTTGTCCCAGAGCGCTTTCTTCCTGTTTTCCTCAAGCGTCTGTTCAGGAAAACGATCCGAAGCCAGCAATACCATCCTGGCCTGGTACAACGCTGCTTTCCGGTCGGCATGAGCCAGTTCATAGGCACGCCATTCCGGATCCTCGGGTCTTCTCCTGGCGAGTTGGACAAACTCGGGGTCGGTCAAAAAAAAATCTATCTGCGAGCGATCCATATCCGTAAAGGTATCCTTGAAGAACGGCTTCAAAAGTACCAAAGCAAAATCCGCAGAATTTAACTCAGAAGTTCAAAGATTTTTTTTCGCCCTCACACCTCATCCCTCACGCCTCACCTCTCATACCTTACATCTCGCCCCTCACCCCCCAACACAGCACCAGCAGATGCATCACGTGTCGCAACCGGTACAGGGAACGGTGCAGGATGTTTCGCACTGACTGCTCATTCATCTCCATAATCGAGGCGATAGTCGCCAGATCAAAGCCTTCGTAATAGTGAAGCCTGATGGCTTCCAGCTGGCGCGGTGTGAGTTCACGAAGGGCCGCTTCCAGTTCTTTCCACTGGCGGGCTTCCGATTCCTGTGCAATGATCTGCATTTCGGCAGAGGGCTCATTGGGCCATAACGCTTCTTCCCAAGCAGGGATCGGGCTTTCGGCCTTTCCGGAGAGCTTGACAATCTGCCGTCGCAAACACCTGAAAAGATAGTATTTAATAGAAGTAGTGGGCGACAACCTCTCCCGCGACTGCCATAGGACCACGAAAAGGTCCTGGATAGCGTCTTCCACAATTTGCCCGTCTCCCGAAATATGGAAACCATAATTATAGAGGGTACCCGCATAGCGTTCGTAGATCGAAGCAAAAGCAGCCTTGTCGCCAGATTTGAAATGGCTCCACAAGCTTGACTCGTCTGCTATGACTTCAGGATCAAATCTCATTATTCGGTACGTAAGACGCTCCTTTTACTATTGTCGAAAACTCTCCGGGCAATTTTTGAAAAACTACTTCCCTGGCCCGTCACCATGCCGGAAGTCCCCGTAAAAAAGCGGAGAAATACAAACTAACACAACACAATCCTAATACCAAACAAAAGAACAAGATTTCCTGAATTTACCGAACAAATATCCGTCGCCGAGCCAGTCATCCCCTCCGCAGACGGCGTCATCCCGACCACAACGGAAGGATCTCCCACTCCCATCTGACGACGTCATCCCGACCGCAGCGGAGGGATCTCCCACTCCCTGCACCCAACTCCTTTCAAAGGACTTTTACAACAACAGGAGGTCCTTCGGCTCCGCTGCGTTGCGCTCAGGGCGCCCTCCCGGCGGTCTGTAAATTTGCAGTTCAGCTGGGTTCGACATGCTCACCCACCATCCGGACGACATAAGCCGGACATCTGATTACCAGTCACTTTCACCTTGCTCTACAGAATACCGGAATAAACCATTCGTGCATTCTGTACAACAAAGTTACAGATGCCTGATAATGGAACGCATGGCTTCTATTGAATGGGTATCCAAAGATAAGCCTTCGACGAGCTCAGGCACCGTCCGGATGGCGCCTGCCGGACGGCGCCTGAGCTTGTCGAAGGCTGCCTACCGAAGGCTGCCTACCGGAGGCTGCCACCCGGATGGCGGGTGAGTCCGTCGAACCCCTTTAACACAATCTGCCGGATGTCTGATCCTCAACCAGGTCAAAAACCTAAGCGTTGTTTATTTAAATCAAAGCACCAAACGTGCTTCAATGGAATTCCCGGCTAAAATATTAACCCACAATTACTCTAACCCTCTTTCGCACCTCCGGTTATCTCCCCTTCAGCCATTCGAGCACTTTCTCCTGGTTCTCCTTTGAAAACCGGTTGTAATCATCCGGAACAAAAACGGAGAGCTCAGTTTCCTTCCCGTGCGCCGCATACACGCGTCCGGCACGTTCCAGGCAATTTTCCAGATCCGCTCCTGCATTGTCCTTGTCAAAGCGTGGCGTCACGGCCAGCACCGGACGTGGTGCGATCATTGCCAGCACTTCGTCGAAATCAAACGGGGCCCGGGCCTGCAACCCCAACCGCGGCATAAGACCGTGTAGATGCGAGTAATGCCTTAACATTTGCCCGGAGGCAAGCGGGGTAATACCCGAAACGGAAACAGCCCCGGCTATGCGCTCATCCAGGGCTGCCGCCAGGAGGCCGACCGTCCCGCCCAGCGCGTAGCCGCCTACATAGACACGCTTTGGGTCAAGTAAATCCATGCGGGTCAGGGCGTCCACGGCGCCGGTAACATCAGCGACCATTTTACCCATCTTGGACCATTTCGGGTACCGGTCATAAAAACGAGTTCCCTCTTCTATCCGGTTTCCCATGCCGATCATATCATAGGAAAACACAGCGTATCCCTGCGCTACCATTTTCGCAAAAAAGCTGCTGATCTCATGGTCCCGCCCCATAGCGCCGAATCCTTTGGAATAATCGTATTCATGCAGGTAAATCAATACGGGCAGTGGTTTCCGGCCGGGTTGTTTCTCCCAGTCCGCCGGATAGTACAGGCTACCAAACAGGTTGTCGCCGAACCCGTTATAAGGACTTACCGGCATGATTTTCATTCCGGCCGTCTCGTTCGGCCGCTGGATAAAGGTACCAAAACTGTCCTCCCCAACCCCTTTTTTCGCAAGACCGCCCGGTCCTTCGTTGGTCACCCCCGGCGGCATTTCGCCCAGGGTCCATTCCAATCGTTTCCTGATATCCGACCTGCGCGTCTCCCACGTCTTCCCGGAGACAGCTTTTTTCAGATCATCAGTGCCGGGCAGATCTTTCCGCACACCGGCAAACGGCCCTGACCCGGGCTTTTCCAGGGATGCTGCCAGCCACTTGTCAAAGCTGAAAGGATAGTTCAGTCGGTTTTCGGGCTTGTCCTTTGACCGCTTGAACACAAAATCAAAAAAGTCGATATATTCTTCGATGTCCTTGGCACTAACACCATGTTTCCCGTCGCGGGACCGTATGGCCAGGTTGGCGCTTCCGCCCAGGAAGTCGTACACTTTCCGGGTTTCCAGAAAAGCCTGTTCTATTCCCCAGGGATTGCTGGCGCTCTCGTGGATGGCGGTACTCAGCATAAGCCCCCGGGGGGCCACCAGTGCCATCAGCGAGTTTTGGTCTATCGGCAATTGGTCTTCTCTCCCGACGAAATAGCGCAACCGCGGATGGAACCAGGAGGGCTGCGCGCAGGTAAGCAGGGCCAGGTCTTCGATATCGTAAGGATGCGTCGCATAGCGCCAGGGAACTTCCCCGCCCGTACCCGAGCTGCTCGGGCACACCGCAGCTATTCTTTGATCCAGCGCCGCTGCCATCAGCGACATTTTGCCGTTGCGGGAATGGCCGGTAAGCGCAATTTTCATTTTGTCCACAACAGGCAACGTTTCCAGGTAGTCAATAACCCTTGAAGTGCCAAAAGCCCGGCGCATCAGGCGCGAGAAATCGTAATCAGGCCACCAGATCTTTGAATAGGCCTCAGTATCGTCCTTTGAGTCTGCCGCCGCGTACACACATCCTATATAACCGCGCCTGACTGCAATCTGCGCCCATTCGCGGTGGTTCCATTGGGTCAGGAAAACCGGTAGCGGACCTTGCCCGGGGGGGATCATCAGCTCTACGGTCAGCTTTGCCTGCCGGGCCGGTCCAAATGACAATTCTACCGTCCGCAATGTCACCGCACCGTCTTTTCTTTCGCTTAACACCCGGTGAGTGAGGTTTTGCGGGGATGGCGGCGTACTGCCGAGGATGTAGTGCCGTATCTCCTTCTCCATCATGACGCGCTTTTCTTCCCACTGCTTCCGGGTCTTTACAGGTATGTTCTTTCCGCCTTCGTCAATTATCAGGGGGTCCGGCAACGAAACAATATGGGGCAGCTTGTCAAAATCGGGCGGTAATTCTCCTGTCCGCTTTGCCCATTCCGCAAAAGTCACATCTTCCGGCGATACCGGTCCTTTACCGGTTTCATCGGCGGGCAACACCCGCAATACCCAATCCCGAACAGCTTTGCGTCGGGTTGAATCCGGATTTGCGGCCGCCGGACCCGCGGTAACAAGCGCCAACAAAAGAAGAAGCAGGCCGGACCGATACCCGGACCGGCATCCAGCGGCAAACGACCAGGAAAGAAACATCATAAGCAAAAACAGTTTTATTATATACTGTGAAGAACCATTATGCCTTACAGATACTCATCCGGAGCATCAGGCGCCCTGTCAAAAGTTCTTTCCCGCACGGGTACTTTCACAAAACTTTTTTCTACCTTAGGCGCCATAATCCGACTTTTATGGAAGTAAATGCTACTCAAGAAAACGAAATGAGGCGTGAACTGGGGTTACTCGACGGCACGATGCTGGTTGCAGGCTCCATGATCGGTTCAGGTATTTTTATAGTCAGTTCAGATATTGTGCGTAACGTGGGCAGCGCGGGCTGGCTCATTTTCGTCTGGGCAATTACCGGCGCCATTACGCTGGTTGCCGCGCTCAGTTACGGAGAACTTTCCTCCATGTTCCCCAAAGCGGGCGGGCAGTACGTATATCTCAAAGCGGCCTACGGCCGGCTGGTTGCCTTTTTATACGGATGGTCGTTTTTTATGGTGATACAAACAGGCACAATTGCCGCCGTCGGTGTGGCGTTTGCCAAGTTCTCCGCTTACCTCTTCCCCGAAATAGGCGAGAACAATATCATCCTGGCAACCGGGCTCGTCAATATAACCGCGGCACAGCTGCTGGCGATCTCGACCATTGTTTTATTGACGTGGCTGAATACGCGGGGAGTCAAAAACGGGAAAATCGCCCAAACTACTCTCACCATTGTAAAAATCCTTTCGCTCGGCGGCCTGGTAGTGCTGGGACTTACCTCGGGCTTTAACAGCGAAATATGGGAAGCGAACTGGCATGAGGCCTGGACCATGATGAGCTGGAGTGCCCTCACCGAAACAGCAGCCCCGGTTACAGGAACTGCCATTATAGCCGGGTTGGTATCTGCCATGGTAGGCTCCATATTTTCAAGCGACGCCTGGAACAACGTAACGTTCATTGCCGGAGAAATCAGGAACCCCAAACGCAACGTCGGCCTGAGCCTGTTTCTGGGCGTACTGGTCGTAACCATTATCTACCTTTCGGCTAACCTTATGTACCTGGCTACGATGAGCCTGAAAGAGATTGCTTTTGCACCCTCCGACCGGGTGGCAATCGTTGCTGCGCAGAAAATTTTCGGCCCGGTAGGTACTACGGTTATTGCCGTTATGGTGATGATCTCCACCTTCGGCTGCAACAACGGGCTAATCCTTTCCGGCGCACGCGTATATTATACCATGGCCAAAGACGGCCTGTTTTTCAACCGGGCCGGGGAGCTGAACCGGAACGAGGTGCCGGGCTGGGGCCTGTGGGTCCAGTGCGTCTGGGCTTCCATTCTTTGCCTCACAGGACGGTACGGAGACCTGCTTAATTACGTCATATTTGTGGTGCTCATCTTCTACGCGCTTACTATTGGCGCTGTCTTTATCCTCCGGAAGAAATACCCCGGGATGGAACGGCCTTACAAAGCGATCGGCTACCCGGTAGTGCCGTTTTTATACATCATTACCGCAATATCCATTTGCATCGGACTTCTTCTCTACCAACCCACCTACACCTGGCCCGGATTTGTCGTGATTGTACTGGGTATCCCGGTCTTCCTGATCTGGAACAAAGGGCCGAAGCAGTGAGTGGGGGAGGAAGTCGGAAGTCGGAAATCGGTGGTCGGAAGTCGGTGGTTGGAAATCGGAAATTGGAAGTCGGAGATTGGAAATCGGAGGTTGGAAATCGGAAATCGGAAGTTGAATTGGAGTTCAGGACAATTAGCCGGGATGGCGTAACAATAGGCGAGGTTATTTCGGATGAGATACTTTTCAAAACTGTTCCGGAAGGAACTGATTTTGTCGGGAACCTTTATTATGCAGGTTTCGATAACGTTGTTCTGGATGAACGGAACGTTTTTCCTGACTTTTTTGACCTAAAAACCGGGCTGGCGGGCGAAGTGCTGCAGAAGTTCACCAATTTCCGGATACGGGTTGCTATTTTCGGAGATTTCACGAAGTACGGTGGAAAAAGCTGGAAAGACTTCATGCTGGAAAGCAACCAATGGAGACAAATCTCTTTCGCTCCCTCCCGCGAAGCAGCGATTGACGCCCTGCTGAAATAAGTTTCAGTTGATCCGTGGCAAAAGTGTGCGTAGCTTTATTTGCCGTAATAAGCTTTTTCACGATTCCCGGTATAAGTCGCGCGTTTCTATGGACGAAAATCAAGAGCAGGTTGACCGTCTTCAACAACGGTTGGAAGCCCTGACCCGACAGCAAAACGAGTTTGCAAAGGAAATCAGTCAGCTCCGGCGCGACCTCTACGAGCTGAAATCCGGCAGCACACCTGTCCGGCCGCCCGTTCCCGGCGGGCTCTTCGATACGCCGGCTTCAAAATCTGCGCCGGCTGCCTCCCCGGTGCCCGGAACGGGCAGTCCCCGAAAGGGCGTACCGAGACCTTCATTTTTCAAAAAAAAGCCTGGACTCAGATCCAATTTTGAAAGGTTCATCGGTGAAAACCTCATTAACAAAATCGGCATCCTGATTACGGTAATAGGCGTCGGCGTAGGGGCAAAGTATGCCATTGATAACCAATTGATCAGTCCCCTTACGAGGATTATACTGGGATACGTGGTCGGCGCAGGGTTGCTGGGGTTCGCCATCCGGCTCAAGCAAAAGTACGAGAACTACAGTGCCGTTCTCCTCAGCGGAGCCATGGCAATTTTTTACTTTATCACCTTTGCTGCGTACGACTTGTACGGCCTCATTCCGCAGGAAGCAGCATTTGGTCTTATGGTGGTCTTCACCCTATTTACGGTGGTTGCTGCATTGAATTACCAAAAACAGGTAATAGCGGTGTTCGGGCTCGTAGGCGCCTACGCAGTTCCGTTTCTGCTGGGTGACAACAACGGAAGCGCAACGTTCCTCTTCTCCTATATGGTCATTATCAACGTCGGGATTTTGGCCGTCTCGTTGAAAAAATATTGGAAGCTCCTCTACTTCTCCTCCTTCGCTTTTACCTGGCTTATTTACCTGGTCTGGTATTGGACCGATTACCGCACCACCCGCGATTTCAGTCTCGCCCTGTCAATTGCTTCCATCTTTTTTCTTCTGTTCTACCTCGCATTCTTAGGCTACAAACTCATCCGGAAAGAAAATTTCGAAAAGCGGGACATTGTATTGCTGCTGGCAAATTCATTCATTTTTTATGGCATCGGCTACGCCCTGGTCGAGCAGCTGGAGTCGGGCAACCAAGTCCTGGGACTTTACACGCTTGCCCACGCGATTGTCCATTTTCTCGTCAGCCTGGTCATTTTCAAACAAAAACTGGCCGACAAAAACCTGTTTTTCTTTGTTACCGGCCTGGTACTGGTGTTCCTCACGGTAGCTGCCCCTGTTCAGCTCGACGGCAACTGGGTAACCTTACTCTGGATAGGACTTGCTACATTGGTTTTCTGGCTGGGCCGCACCAAAGAGATCCCGTTTTATGAAAAACTCGCCTACCCGCTGATCGTACTGGCTCTGGGCAGCCTGGCCGACGACTGGTCTTCGGCCCCCTACCATTACTACAACGGGCATCCGGAAACCCGGCTGAAGCCGCTTTTCAATATCAACTTCCTGACTTCCGCGCTGTTCGCCGCCGCACTCGGGTGGATCAACTACCTCCACCGTGATACAAGGTACCAACCATCCTTTAGCGGAAAAAAAATGGCAACGGCATTGGTTGATATCTTCCTGCCGGCTTCATTTTTGCTGACTTTGTTTTTCACTTTCCAGGTGGAGATCGCCACTTACTGGAACCAGCTTTACGCCGATTCTGCCGTTACCGTCAGAGCGTCCGACGGGACTTTGTCCAGCCCCGCCCACGACGAAGACCTACGTCGGTTTGAATCGGTCTGGCAGATCTGCTATTGCCTGCTTTTTCTCTCCCTGCTTGCCTTCATCAATCTTACCCGAATCAACAGCCGGTGGCTCGGGATGGTGAACCTGGCCTTACTGGTCGTCGCCATACTGTCTTTCCTGACCGACGGCCTGTATGAGCTGAGCGTGCTCCGAAGCAGTTACCTGGCGCCCGATGATACTTACGAAAAAGGAATGTCCTATCTCTCATTGCGGTACATTTCCTATGTTTTCGCAGGGCTTGCGCTCGCGGCGGCTTACCGGTATTTCAAAAGCCCCCTGATGCCCGGTCGCCTTAAAACCCTACCTTTCGAATTGCTGCTGCATGTATCAGTATTGTGGATCGCCAGCAGTGAACTGATTCACTGGATGGAAATGGCGCGTTCAACCCAATCTGACAAGCTGGGACTAAGCATACTTTGGGGAGTGTATGCGCTGCTCCTGATTTCTCTCGGGATCTACCAAAAGAAGAAGTACCTCCGCATAGGTGCGATCGCACTTTTTGGCGTCACTTTGGTCAAGCTATTTTTCTACGACATCTCCCACCTCGATACTATCGCCAAGACCATTGTACTGGTATCACTTGGTATATTGCTGCTGGTCATCTCGTTTTTATACAATAAATACAAACACCTGATTGCCGATGAAACGGAATCATAAGTCTCTAACTGCGTTCTTACTTCTGATTTCATTTCTTGCCAATGGCCAGACCGGCGCGTACCGGTACCAGCGTGCGCTCAGCGAGCCTTCCGGTCAATGGCACCAGGTCGCGCTCCCCGACGATATCTTTCAAAAAACGCGGGAAGACCTGGCCGACATCCGGATTTTAGGGATCACAGCAAAGGGTGATACCGTAGAAGCCCCTTACCTGCTCCGGACAACGGTTCAAAAGACGACGGATCGCGAAGTTTCATTCACCGTTCTCAATGCAACCAAAGGTGCGGGCGGCTATTACTTTACCTTCGAAGCTCCCACGCGGTCCACTATTAACCAGATCGACCTGAAGTTTCGGCAGAACAACTTCGACTGGACCGTAAAACTGGAAGGCAGTCAGGACCAGCATGAGTGGTTCACGCTTGCAGAGCATTACCCGGTTATGGCCATCAAAAATAACCAGACCGATTTCAAATTTTCAAGCCTGCATTTTCCCGCTGCGAGCTTCAGATATTTCCGGGTCTTTATTGACAGTTCCGAAAAACCTGAACTGGAAAGCGCACACCTGTCTCAACGCCTGAAATCTGCAGCAACCTATAAAACCTATATCACCGGTGCACCTACCATAAAAGAAGACAGGCAACGCAACGAAACCGTTATTGACATTGATCTGAAGACAACTGTGCCCGTCAGTATGATCCGGATTAACGCTGCGGACCAATTTGACTATCATCGGCCGGTCACCATACAAACGGTAACCGACTCCATGCAAACCGGTTCCGGATGGAGAAGGCGTTACGCTACCATTGCCGCCGGGATAATCAGTTCGGCAGACAGTAACGCGATTAATTTCAACAGCACGTTGTCCGGGAAGCTTAGAGTACTCGTACACAACCAAAACAATCCCCCCCTCAATATTCGCACCGTAGAAGTGAAAGGATACGTCTATAACCTGGTGGCACGGTTCACTGAAAAAGCGAGCTACTACCTGGTTTACGGGAACAAAGACGCGCCTGCCCCCGAATATGATCTCCGGTATTTCAGCAATAATATCCCGGTCGAGCCAAGTCTCCTCACAGCCGGTGAAGAAAAGGAAACCGGAGCAGCTCCAGGGTCTCCAGCGCCGCTTTTTGAAAACAAAACCTGGCTTTGGTCAATCATGGCGATCATTATACTGGCACTTGGGTGGTTTTCACTTAAAATGATTCAAAAACGCTGACACGATCGGACGCCTGTTCCAATTACGCGATGAATTGACAATTTACCGAAACAATGGAATGACAAGAAAAGCTAATCGTACTCAAAAACCCCGGTTACCGATTTGCTGTACTGAGGCATTTTCGGAACAGTAATTGTAGACTTTATCTTATTAAGACGCCTGTTGCTGATCTCACAAATATGCTCATCTATTTTATCAATATATGCCGCTTCGTTCCCGATTTGTACGGTACGTACAATCCTTAGCGGGTATTTCTTCATCCGGGTCATCACCGGCAGATTAAAAACGGTATAGTTCTCATACAACCCTACTTCTATAAAAATCAAAGGATTAAAATCCACCGGAGCGGAATATTGCTCGATAGTATGGGTAACAATCGAATTATCTCCGGTGGTTGTCGCTTTCATCAGATCGCCCGAAGAACTGTACTCGTACACAGTTTCCGTTTTAAGGTTTGTACCGGCTTCGTTAATGACAAAATACCTGAGCTTCGCCAATTGCCCGTTGCTTTTGTAGTCAAATTCCATTTTATAGCCGCCAGCGGACGTAGCCTGCCTGGGACTGTTTATAAAATGGCTGATCCTGCCGTCGGCATAATAATAGGTGTTTTTATTTCGCGACTCATCTTCGTACATCGACTTTACCCGCTTCCCCTCCCACTCAATTACGGTGGAACCGGCTACATTCCGAAAGCTGTACCTAATCCGGCTGAGCGTACTGTCCGCGTCATATAGCATAGAAGCCCGAAGCCCGTTATCCCACTGTATGGCACGGACCATCTCCCCGTAATTCACAGCGTTATCTCCCGGCGTGAGAGGACCTGGTTGCCCTTCGTTTTTCCGGCATGACTGTAAAAAAGATAACAGCCCGCAAAAAAATACCAGAAGCATAATATTTCTTTTCATACCGTTCTATTCGATCAGGTTGATTTCTTCATGTGTGCTTCGCCTCATTCCATCCCCACGGTACAGTTTGTTTTCTTTCAAAGATAGGCGTGCAGGTGAACTTTCGACCGACAATTCGACAGGCTGCTTTATTTGCTGTCAAACGGGTAAAATCCCTGACGAACTGTATACGGAATTGCCGGTAGGTCTTCAGTAAAAAGTTTCAGATGCTGCCGGTTGGCTGGTAAGCCGGGGAAAGAAAGAGCCCTTCGGTGCAAACGAAGAGATTGCATTAACTTTACCGTTTTAAACCCAGGAAAAAAAAATGAAAATCACTTTCCATTCTATTATAGGCCCGCTATGCCTGGCCGTTATCCTTAATTTGTTCTGCGGCCTGCCGGCCCGGAGCCAGTCGCACCCCAAGATTCCGCATGTCGTTTTCCTGATTTCTGACGACCCGATAAATTACAGTGCAGAAATCACCATACCCGCTTTCGCTGACAGTTTACAGAAGTCCGGGTTATTCAAAACCACGGTACTGAAAGGGCATGGCGAACATGAAAGCTATGGATTTAAAGGCTTGGAAGTACTCAATAAAGCAGATGTCCTGGTTGTTTTCTTTCGACGCTCGGCGTTGTCACACCGGCAGATGGACCAGGTTAAGTCCTATATCAAATCCGGAAGGTCAGTGGTAGGGATCAGGTCTGCCGATCACAGTTTTTCAGTAAGAGGAAAACCGGCCGCAGCCGGGTATGAGGGCTGGTGGGGTTTCGTTCCCGACATACTCGGGCATGAATATAAGGGTCACGACGCCGATGAGCTGGGTACCGTTATCAGCGTGAACCCTTCAAGCGCCGCACACCCTATACTGCAGGGGATTTCGCTGGCAAAAGAGTGGAAGAGCCGGGGCGGCACCTACCGGGTAAGTCCCCTGATAGATCCGAAATCCGTAGTTCTTTTGGAGGGGAGCAACCCCAATTTAAAGGAACCCGTGGCCTGGACGCGGACAAATGATTACGGCGGGAAGGTTTTCTACACGTCCTTAGGGCACCCCACTGATTTCGCAGAGCAGCGGTTCAGGCTATTGTTTGCAAACGCCTTGAAATGGGCGGGAAGCAAAATGTAAAGGTCTTTCTTCCGACAGTTCACGGGATGGTTGCCGCTTTATTGCGCCCAACCAAAAAAAACCGGCAGAATAACACTGCCGGTTTTTTACAACTACACGAACCACAATTAAAGCTTGTCTCCGTTGTGAGATCCCGTTTCGGAAAATATCAGAACCTGATCAAGCCATTGTCTCTTTTAAGCCCGCGAACGGGCGGCTTAACGCGTAGGTATCGCCATCCTTTCGCTGCTGCTGATCTATTGTTTGTTAATCACCTGTCTCGTTAGTATTCTTTGACTTCTACATGGTCATAGGCCTCCGACATCAGATCGTCAATCGGCATCGGCGCCTTGTTCAGGCCCAGACGGGTCAGCGCGCTGTCAAACATCTGGTACACAACCGGCACAAAAATCAGGGTCAGGAAGAGCGAGCTGATCAATCCCCCGATAATTACCCAGGCAAGGCCGTTTTTCCAGTCGGCGCCCGCGCCGGATGCCAAAGCAATCGGCAGCATCCCGAACACCATCGCCAGCGTCGTCATCAGGATAGGCCGAAGGCGGGCATGGTTAGCCAGGATGAGCGCCTCCCGCGTCGACTTTCCTTCGGCTTTCAGCTGGTTGGTAAAGTCCACCAGGATAATTGCATTTTTGGCAACCAGACCAATCAGCATGATAAGTCCCAGAATGGTAAAGATATTGAGTGTGTTGTTGGTAAGCGCGAGCGCCAGTAAGGCGCCGATAATCGACAGCGGAATCGAGAAAAGAACCACGAACGGGTGCACGAAGCTGTCGTAAAGCGCCACCATGATAAAGTACACCAGCAAAATCGCCATGATCAGCGCTACGCCGAGCGTACCGAAACCTTCACTTTGGTTCTCCATATCACCGGCCCAGATATAGCTCACTCCTACCGGCGCCTTTACGTCTGCCAATTGCGCCTCCAGATCCTGGATAATGGCGCTGGAAGGCCGGCCTACCGCCTGAGAACGTACTTTTACGGCTGAGCTTTTATCCCTTCTTTCCAATTGGCTCGGTCCGGAACTTTCGTGGATATTGGCAAACTGCGAAAGCTTGATCAATTCACCTTTGTCATTTACAAAAGTTACGTTGCCCACGTCGTCAATGTTTTTCCTGTTGTAATTATCAAACAGGATATTGATGTCGTACTCATATTCGCCCTGGCGGAATTTCCCGTCCGTATTCCCGTTGAAGGAAGTCTGCATAGTGGCGCCGACGGTTTGTAAAGTCAGTCCTAACGACGCCATTTTGTCCCGGTCCACCTCAATTGATATCTCGGGGTTGCCCGCCTCCGCCGACAACCGGACTTCGGACGAACCCGGTACTTTCTTTAAAAGCGTCAGTACCTTGTCGGCATACACGTTGATGCTATCCAGGTCCGAACCGACAATCACCATTTCTATCGGCGCATTCGCGGCAGTCCCCATGATACTGACCGGTACGGTCTTTATCTTAACGCCAACAAACTGCTTCTCCAGGTCCTGCTTCATTTTGGCGGCATACACGTCAGTCCGGTCTTGTCTCAACTTCTGGTCGACCAGTTTCACGGTAATCTCCGATTTGTAGGAGGTAGCCAGTGAAGCCCCCATCCCCTCGCTGGTATGTCCCACGGTGGTAATGGTTTTCACCACCTCGCCACGCTGACTCAGGTAGTCTTCAATCTCGCGGGTTTTCAGGTTGGTCTGCTCGATGCTGGCGTCCCGTGGGAGCTCCACCTGGACCAGGAATTCTCCCCGGTCACTCTGGGCGAAAAATTCTGCTCCGATATACTTGCCGGTAATCAGCCCGAAAGAGGCAAACAACAAACCCACTACCACTACGACCGTGATAATCTTGTGGTTAAGGCTCCACTCGAGCAGGCCGGAAATCCAGTTGGTAAATTTCTTGATCAGGTTTTCAAACCAGAGAATAAATTTCCCCATGATATTGTCATTCGACACGTGCTCCAGCTTCCCGAAGCGCGAGGTCATCAGCGGCACAATGGTAAAGGATGTGGCAAGGCTCAGCAAAACGGCGATAACGACCACCATACAGAACTCGCGCAGGATATCGGAAACCATCCCGGTACTCAAGGCAATCGGAAGAAATACCACCACAATTACCAGCGTAATGGAAATTACCGTAAACCCGATTTCTTTCGCTCCGTCATAGGAGGCCCGCACCTTATTTTTTCCCATCTCCATGTGCCGGTAAATGTTCTCGATCACCACGATCGCATCATCCACGAGAATACCTACCACGAGCGACAACCCGAGAAGTGACATCAGGTTAAGCGAAAAGCCCATCAGCGACATCCCGATAAAGGTCGAAATAAGCGACACCGGGATAGCGATCATTACAATGAGGGAGTTACGCAGGCTATGGAGGAAGAACAGCATAATCACCGCCACCAGTACGATCGCGATAATAAGGTCGAATACTACTGCGTTTGCCGAATCAAGGGTATAATCGGTTGAATCGTTGGCAATGTCAATCTTCAATCCTGCGTAGCCGTACTCTTCACTGAGGGTTTTGAGCAGTTCCTTCGTGGCGCGGCTTACCTCCACGGCGTTGGCATCAGACTGTTTTACAATCTGGATGGCAATGGCATTTTTCCGGTCTACCCGCGCAATTTTTTCAACATCTTTCTGAGCGTCCTGGACGTCCGCTATGTCTCCTAACCTCACCTGGATACCGCCTTTTCCCTGCGCGACCACCAGGTTGCGGAGTTCGTCTACGGATTTGTATTTTCCGGCAAGCCGGACCAATATGTCCTGGTCCTGCGATTTAACGCTACCGGTGGGGAAGTCAAGGTTGGAGCCGAGAATTTGCTGCTGTACCTGGAGAATGGAAAGTTGATACGCTTCCAGTTTGGTGGCATCTATGCTCACCCGGATTTCACGTTCTTCCCCGCCGATCAGGTTCACCTGGGCAACACCGCTCACGCGTGACAAACGCGGCTGGATCCGTTTGTCCATCAGGTCAAAGAAAGACACTTCGTCGAGGTTCGCAGTGGCCGACAGTGTAATAATCGGCAAATCGTCCAGTGAAAACTTATTCAGCGACGGCGTTTTTGCGTCGTCAGGCAAGTCCGAAAGAACGGAGTTCACTTTACGCTGCGCATCGTTCAGGGCAAGGTCCACGTCCGTTCCCGCATTCAGCGTAATTACCAGAACCGATAAACTCTCGTAAGAGGTTGCATCGAGCTTTTTGATATTCTCGAGCGAGGCGACAGCGTCCTCGATTTTCTTCGTAACCGTATTCTCTACCTCACTCGGGGAGGCCCCCGGGTACACCGTACTGATGGAAAGTACCGGCGGCGAGAATTTGGGTAGCAGCTCGTAATTGAGCGAAAGGTAGCTGATCAACCCGAACAAAGTCAGCGCGGTAAAAACCACGATCACAATGGAAGGGCGTTTTATAGATATTTCTGTAATTTTCATTTGTCTATACAGGTTTGAGCCGCGGCGGCAAGCCGCCGTGAGGTATGAGGTGTGAGCTGATTTGCGGTTGACCTCAGTTCTGTACCACTTCAACGGCGGTGCCGTCGCTCAGGTTGATTTGCCCCGAAATGATCACTTTATCGCCTTCTTCCAGGCCGTTCAGAATTTCAACGGTCTCGCCGAAAACGCTGCCCGGAACTACTTTACGGATAGCCGCGGTATTATTGGGCTGCAGTACATATACCTCACGGCTGTTTACGCTGCCCACGAAGGCGCTTCTCGGGATGGCCAGAACCGGCGCTTCCTGGTTAAAACGGAACATGGCATTGGCATACATCCCCGCCTTCACCGCTTCGCCTTTGGCATTGTTGACCTTAATTTCTACCGGGAAATTGAGTGAATTGTCGGCCTTGGCAGCGATAAAAGAAATGGTTCCGGTGAAAGTTTTGTCCGGGAAGACCGGCACTTTGATCTCTACCTGGCTCCCGGTTTTAAGAAGTACGACACGCTTCTCGTCCACGGCAACAACCAACTTCAGCGACGATACGTCAACAATATCGAAAAGAGCCGTACCGGGCGATACATACGCGCCCAGCTCGATGTGCTTTTTGTTGATTACTCCTGAAATCGGCGCCTTGATCACCGCATCCCCTAGCCGCTTTTCGGCCTGCTCCAGGCGCAGCTCGGCATTCCGGAGCTGTAAGGAAATATCGTCTACCTGCGACTGGGTCACGCCGCCTGTTTTCAGTGAGCTTTCAAAGCGTGCCTTGTCGGACTTGATTTTCTCATAAGAGTCTTTTGCAGACTGTACATCCAGGGTCAGGTACTTGTCTTCGATCCTGGCCAGCGTCTGGCCGGTCTGAACGCGGCTCCCCTCCTTCACCAGGATTGCGGTAATACGGCCCGCTGTTTCGGACATGAATTTCAGGTCCTGGTTCGGAACAAAGTTGCCGTTCGCCAGGAAGTCCAGTTGAATCGACTCCTTGTGAACCGAAAACGTCTTGACCGGCACCACCCCGCTTACTTTGCTTACCACGTCAATACGCGCCTGGTTTTCGGCTTTGTTATCGCTCAGTACCTTGGCAATACCCACTCCGGCGGCTGCCAGTACGACCAGGGTTATAATAATCTTTTTCATTATTTTATGGTTTTGTCTTGTGCTTTAAAATGATTCGGTAGTCCGGTGACTATTGATCCAAGAGCGTATTGATCTGCCCGTTTGCTTTCAGCAGCTCTATTTCTCCGATCTTGTACTGAAGCATGGCTTCGTTAAGGCTGCGCTGTGATTCCACCAGGCTCGATTCCGCATCCAGGAGGTCAGTCAGGCTTGCCAGTCCGTTTCTGTAGTTGTTTTGAACATTATCAAAAACCTCCTGTGCGAGGTCCTTGTTGGCACGCTGAACCTCAATGGTCCGAAGGCTATTGGACAGCTTGGTCCGTGCATTTTCGTTGTTCATATTCAGTGCGTTTGTTGTTCTGCGGATATCTTCCTGCAAGCTTTTGATAGCAATCGAATTCTGCTGCACCTTCGCCCGGCGTGTAAAGCCGTCAAAAATCGGGACGCGCAGGTTCAGCGTGATCGTCGCCATGTCGTAGTTCAAAGCCTTTCCTGTGTAGAGATTGAGGCGGCTGTTCTGCGTATTGTAGGTGTAATTACCATTCAATGAAAGCGTGGGAAAGGCTTCCGAGCGGGTCGCTTCGCGTTGCAGCGTAAGCAGTTCTTCCTGTTTTTTCAACACTTTGAACGAAAGCAGGTTATCCACGCCGAATTGTCCGGCAGACGCTGAAAGCTCAGGTGCTACCTGCATGGTAGCCGGATCAAGGACAGCCAGCTCGATCTGCTCCTCCACAGGCATTCCCATGTAGTATTTCAAAGCGTTCAGCTGCTGTTTCAGCCCGTTCTCGAGCAGGAGTTTCTGTGCATCCAGGTTGCTTTTATTTACCTTTACCCGGTCTACGTCAATTTTTTTCGCCAGGCCGTTGTTATACTGTCCGGTAATCATTTCCTCCAGTCGCTTTACGCGCTCCAGGTTGGCGTCGATCACCGCCATCTGCAACCCTGAAATCTGGACCTGGTAATAGTTCACCGCTACCTGCTGGAGCAGGTCTTCCTTGGTAAGGTCGTGTGAAATCCGGTAAAAATCTTCGGTACTTTTTGCAGCCTTCAAGCCGGTGAAGACCTGTTTGTTATAGAGCTGCTGCGAGAGCGTAACCTGTGTATTGGCGCTCCAGGGCTGGCCTGCCTTCAGGGCGATGAATTTTCCCGGCTCACCGCCAAGAAACTCGGCCGGAAGCGGCATCTGCATCACCAGTACGTTGTTATTGACCGCGCTGGTTACATTGACTTGAGGAAGAGCGGCGCCACGGGTTTCCTTCACTTGCTGGTACCCCTTTTCAATATCCAGGCCGGCCTGTTTCAGTACCTCACTGTTTTTGAGGGCGTATTGAACGGCATCTCCCAACGTCAGCGGCGATTGTGCCGGAAGCGAGCTGAAACTGATCAATCCGACACAGACGAGAATGATTCTTTTAATTGGTGGTGTTTTCATTTACTTCAGTTGAAATTACACCACAAAACTGACGAGAATCATTTCCTTAGCATATCACTTTCCGGGGGAAACGGACAAATCGAGGGGTGAAAATGCAGGTAGAAATAATAAAATCCGGAGGGTTATTCTGCCAGCCAGGTTAAAAACTGCGGCATTTTTTCCTTACTCACCGTAATCGTTTCGGAGAAAGGAACTGTCAGCGAAATTGAAAATTTCCGGGAAAGATAATTAGAGGCATCCACCACCGCCTTCCGGTTCACCAGGAACTGGCGGTTGGCACGGAAAAACATTCCTTCACTCAGCCGCTCCACTTCATCCAGGGTTTTGCTCACGAGGTAGGTCTTTTTGTCAAATGTGAGCAGGTGCGTGATTTCGTTCCTGATATAAAACAAGGCGATGTCATCCAGCTTAACCGGGATGATTTTCTCCTTGTAATGCACCAGTATCGATGAAGTTTTTTGAACCGGCCTTTCGCCCAGCAGCTTCAGGATTTCTGAATAGGGTACCGCCGAAGGCGCCATTGCTTTTTGCAAACTTTTGAATTTCTCAATCGCCAGCCGGATGGAAGCCGCTGTAAAAGGCTTTAATACGTACGCGATACCGTTGGTCTTGAAAGCATTTAAGGTATATTCGTCATAGGCCGTGCAAAACACGATCGGCGTCGAAATCGGCACTTTCTTGAAGATGTCGAAGCTAAGCCCGTCTCCAAGCTGGATATCACTGAAAATCAGGTCAGCCGAAGGCGCCTCCGACAGGTAGGCGACCGCCTCCTTCACCGAACGCAAAACAGCCACTACTCCGGCCGAAGGCTCAATTTCTTTGATGAGATCGACGAGATCGTCGGAAGCCAGCTTTTCATCTTCAATTACAATGATGTTCATGTGAGTAAAAGGTTATCGGCAATCAGCAACCGGCAATCAGCCGCGCAGCGGACCGCCCTTATTCATCGACATTCCTGAAGCCATTTTCATTTATTTAAAGCCCCACCGGCCCACTTCCGATTTCCGACATCCGACATCCGATTTCCAACCTCCGACTTCCGACCTCCAACCTCTCACTGCCGGTTCGAGATTTCCAAAAGCCTGATTTCGACAGAGAACTTGGTATCGGTCATTTTGATTACAATTTCATCACCCGACAGAATGCGGTATCTTTCCTTAAGATTAACCAATCCGTTGCCGGTGCTGTTCTCCACAAAGCTCTTGGGCTGCAGATCATTTTCCACTTTCACCCATCCGCCCTGGCTGCTGATCTCTATGTGGAGCGGCTGGGTCTCGGTTAGCTGGTTGTGCTTGATCGCGTTCTCGAGCAGAAGCTGTACCGAAAAGAAAGGCAGGAATAATTTCAAAGCCGGGTCGTCCCGGTCGATCTTTACCTGGTAATCAATAGAATTTCCGAACCGGATTTGCTGCATTTCCATGTAATCCTCACACAACTTCAGCTCCTGCTCCAGGGTAGCGGTGTCCGTTCGGCTAAGCGTAAAAGACGCGCGCAAAAAGTCGGACAACCGGACCAGGTATTCTTCGGCAGTCGAAGGATATTTACGGATCAGAGACTTCAGTACATTGAGCGCATTGAAAAGAAAATGCGGCTGGATCTGCTGGCGAAGCAGTTGGTTCGCGGTCTCAAAATTGGCCGCTTTCAACTCCGAAAGCTCCACGGCGCTCCTGTTTTTCTCAAATAATAGCAGTACGAAGTTGTGGAAAAAATAAACCAGTACATAAATGATAAACGTGATGAGCAGCGTATAGGACATCATTTGCCAGGAGAGCCCTGAATACAGCAGTTTGGATTCGTGATAGCTTTTAGGCAATATACCGCGTGCGGTTAATTCCAGGTTCACAAAATGCATCGCCGCCATAGGAATGAAGGCGAAAAAATAACCACAGACAAAACGGCGCGAAAAAAAGTCGGTAACTACCTCTTTTCCTTTTTTTTCAAAAGCAAGCAACAAGAAAATGCTGATCAGACAGCAGATAAAAAACAGGAGAAACGTCGTAGCACCCCGGTAAATCGGCAGGAGCCACGAAGTCTCCACCGTCGTTCCTGCCACCATGACGATACACCCTACCCCGACAGAAGTACGAAGACTGTACTTAATCAGGTTATTAATAGGAAGATTAGTTTGCATACACGCAAATTTCAGCAGGAATCACCCAGAAAGGCAAGTCTTTAGTCAGCGAAACGGACAAAATAGAAGCCGAAAAACAATATATTAACCTTAGTCCACATAAAACACCTGCAGCCTGTTTCCGGTAACCTGCGCTTTCAGGCCATTTTCGACGCTTATCTCCTGCGCCCCGGTCAGCCCTGTTCCGGGGTTCTGGTAAATAACGGCTTTCCCGTTTTTACCTTCCGTACAGATACAAATCGGGTATTGGTTTTCAAAAGCCGTTACAATCCAGTCCTGCCCCGGATTCTGAGAAACACGCGACGACAGCGACCTGTCTCCTTTGCTTCCGCCGGAAGGCCGGTAACTTTTCCCGTTTACGCTGAAATTGCAATATCGTACCGATTTACTCACCCGGTCACTTACGCTACTGATCTGGCTATACAGCCATGCGCCCACAAATGCGCCGGTTTCGCCCTGGAGCGACATCTCCGGGAAGACAGACCCCTCCGGCCCTTTTCCGGGCTTGGGATGTGAAGGCTTGCCCTCCTGGTAAATTTCAGCCGGCTTCCCCCTGGGCTGCCATTTGGTCTTCCAGTCATCTTTTCCTCCATACCAGCTCACTGAAAAATCATTGGGGTTGGTCGACATCGGGATATTGCTGTTCCAAAGCACGTAGTCATTGCCCAGCAGGAGCTGAAAGAATGATTCACCCATCATCGTGTGAATCGGCCAATCATTGACAGTCAGCCGCAGAATATCTCCATTACCGAGTCTCAGGCGCTGGAATGTGCCCGCGCCGGTGACGCGGTCTATTCCCAATGCCTCCCCGGCCGCCCATCCGTTTTTGAGAAGCATCCGGTCCGGGACCGCCAGGTTTACTTTTTCAAGGTTGTAAAGGTTTTTGTAAACCCCGCCCTCGTTAATGGTGTTGAACAGGTTACCGAGATACCCCGCCAAACGGAAATTCCGGTACGCATATGCGCCATTGGTGAAATAGCCCGAACGGGGCCAGCCCCCGTCGGTATAGCGGGCCTGTGCGTTTTCAACCGACCTGAGTCCCCGCCGCAATGCGGCCGGCGGCATATTCAGGTTCATTTCCAGGCCATAACCATACAAAGCGCCAAAATAGTCATCGTACAAGCGTGTTTCCGCCGGGGACCGCACCCCTAACTCCCGCTGATAACGGCCGTAGAGTCCTTTGAATACTTCCTCGGCTTTTTGGTAACAACGCGGACAATCCCCCTCCAGGTTGCCGTAATTCTCAGCGAGTTCGGCTATGGTAATGAACCCCTTGTCAATAATCGAATTCCTGACAATCCAATCCGGCTGCTGCATCTGCCCTTTGCCGTCATACACCTGTATATTCTTCCATTTCCGGTTGTGGGGCACCCGATCCAGCCAGTTATAGATGTATTGGAAATGAGTTGCTTTTTTTAAGATCCGGTCTTTGGGAACCCCGGCAACATAACGGGTAACGCCAAATCCTTTATCGGCCGGCAGTTTCAGGTCGTAGGGAAGCAGCTGGTAGTGCGGCAGCCAGCTTGCACGCAGAAGATCCGCCGGGACGGCGATCCCGGCGCCAACCGGTTTACCATCCGTGACCGACAGGTAAATGGTTTCCATCATCGCCGAATTGTCGTCGGCACCGCCGCTTCCCTGCCCCATCAACTGCCACATATTGGCCTTCAATTGTGCGAAATCCGGCGCATTGACATAAATCACCCGAAAAGCATAATTCCCCGGCGGCAGCTTCATCCCGGATCCCAGTAGCTGTGCCGCCTCGGGTTCCGGGACGGGATTATCGTAAAGATCCCCCAACAGGAACCTCCTGCAGCGGTTCTTCCCGTTCCATGACATCTTGCTTTCCGGGACCACCAGCTTTACCTTCCCGTCAAGCACCTGCACATCAGCGTTTTCGCTCGGGATCCACTCAAACAAATACCCGTTGTCCCGGACACTGAAAACACCCGGGTTCTGAAATTGCCCGGCTGCAGACGTAATCAGGCCCAAAAAACAGCAAAGCCAAAGGGGAAATAGTCTCATGCTTTTTTAGTTGTGGGGTGTGAGGTGTGAGCAGTGAGGGGTTAGGGGTGATGAAGGTCTCATTCCTCACACCTCGCCGCTCACACCTCTACCAACACCGCCGTTGCGCCGCCTCCTCCGTTACAGATGGTGGCTATTCCATAACGACCGCCACGCGCGTGTAGTACATTGACGAGCGTTGTCAGGATGCGCGCGCCGGAAGCCCCCAGCGGGTGGCCAAGCGCCACAGCGCCGCCCCAAACGTTCACCCTGTCGGGGTCCAGTTCAAGTAAATTGATATAGGCAAGGGCCACAACGGAGAAGGCTTCGTTTACTTCGAAAAAATCGATTTCGTTTTTCTTCAGGCCTGCTTTTTTGAGCAATTTTTCGGTTGCAAGTACAGGAGTGGTCGTGAACCATTTGGGCTCCTGCTCCGCGTCTGCGTAGGCTACTATGCGCGCCAATGGTTTTTTACCGGCCGCCTCCAGCTGTTCCGTGCCGGCAAGTACCAAGGCCGCAGCACCGTCATTCAGGGTAGACGCGTTTGCAGCCGTCACAGTCCCCTCCGGAGAGAACGCCGGGCTTAAGGTGGGAATTTTCTCGAGCTTTACCCGGGTAAACTCTTCGTCACGCGATACTATGAGCGGTGAACCTTTCTTTTGCGGCACCGTTACGGGCACAATCTCCTGGTTGAAGAGGCCCTTTTCCCAGGCTTCAGCAGCGCGTGCGTAGGAGCGTACCGCATAGGCGTCCTGTTCCTCCCGCGAAATTTTGTACCGGGCAGCCGTTGCGTCACCGCATGCACCCATTGCCGATTGGTCGTAAGCATCCTGGAGCCCGTCCCTTACCAGCCCGTCGATCAGTTGCCCGTTGCCATAACCATAGCCGAAACGGGCCTTGGGAATATAAAAAGGAGTATTCGACATGCTTTCCATTCCGCCTGCGACCACCACGGACGCATCGCCGAGCTGAATGGCCTGGGCGCCCAAGGTAACCGCTTTGAGCCCCGACGCACAAACTTTATTGACAGTGGTACAAATCACTTTTTCGGGCAACCCCGCCAGGCGTACCGCCTGGCGCGCCGGCGCCTGTCCCAGGTTGGCGGAGACCACATTTCCCAGATAAGCTTCGTCAATCGCGTCCGGATCTATGCCCGAGGCCCTGACGGCTCCCGAGACCGCTATCCTTCCCAGTTCCGTTGCCTGCAGGGTAGACAAACCGGCTCCGAAACTTCCCACGGGCGTGCGCACCGCCGACGCTATAAAAACATCCTTTATCATGATTCGTATTAGTTCTTCAATTTGTACAATTATTCAAACATACCGAATCCCGGCATTTTATCAAAACGCAGCCGGTCCGCCCCATTGGCAAAGCTGCTTGTCATAATCTGAAAAGGGCATTCTCAGCAAATGCAGCAACAATTTCATTTACAAGCGACTCCAGGTGCCAACCCATAAAAAAATTGTTTAACGCGCATTTCCATAAAATCATTGAATTCGTGTTATTAAAATTTTTAACTTTGCCACAGGTTCCGGGCTCCATCAGGAATGACATAAGTCTACTATTTTAGTCTACTTTATAGACTAAGTTCATTAAAAGTGGCGCTTATAGAGAACTGATCTAAACCGATCCTTGTTATTCGTTTATTCTTCATAGCTGGCAGAAGAACAATTTCTATTCAAGTGAAAAGGCAAACCAGAATTATCCGTACCCAAACGCAGAAAACAGGTTTCAGGGAGCATTCCACCCCGCTGTTTCTGACAAGCAGCTTTACTTTCGAGTCTGCTGAACAGGGGAAAGCCCTCTTTGACGAAACCGAACAGGGAAACTTGTACAGTCGTTTTTCAAACCCGACCGTCCAGGAGTTCGTAGACCGCGTCTGCGTGATGGAGGGGTACGAAGACGGAGTTGCCACCGCTACCGGCATGGCTGCAGTATTTGCGGGCTTTGCCGCCTACCTCAGTTCCGGGGACCACATCGTCTCCAGCAGGGCGCTTTTCGGTTCGGCACACCAGATAATTACCCAGATCCTGGTGAAATGGGGCATTACCTACACCTATGTGGAAGCAAGCGCTTCGAAGCAGGAATGGGAAGCCGCCATTCGGCCCAATACCAAAATGATCTATCTTGAAACTCCTTCCAATCCCGGACTGGAGCTGGTGGACCTGGAAATGATCGGATCGTTAAGCAAAAAACACGGGCTGATTTTCAACGTGGACAACTGCTTCGCAACACCCGCCCTTCAGAACCCAGTTGATTACGGCGCCGACCTGGTTGTTCATTCAGCCACTAAATTTATGGAAGGCCAGGGTCGTGTTTTAGGCGGCATTCTTGTAGGAAGCAGGGAGATGATCAAACCCGCCCGCTTTTTTTGCCGGCAAACCGGCCCGTCCATGTCTCCGTTCAACGCCTGGGTGCTCACCAAAAGCCTGGAAACGCTCGATTTGAGAATGGAGCGTCATTGCCGGAATGCGCTCAAGCTTGCCCAGGCACTGGAAGCGAATGAGCTCGTCGGCAAAGTCAACTATCCTTTCCTTCAGTCCCATCCGCAATACGAACTGGCTACCAGCCAGATGCGGGCCGGAGGCGGGATTCTGACCGTTGAGCTGGACGGTGGATTCGAACGCATCAGCGCTTTCATGAAGGCGCTTCAAATCGTGTCGCTGTCCTCCAATCTTGGCGACACCCGCACGATTATTACCAACCCGTATACCACCACCCACGCGAAGCTCACGCCGGAAGACAAGCGCTCGCTCGGTATTACGGAAGGCCTGATCAGGGTTTCTGTCGGCCTTGAAGACGTCGACGACCTGATCGAAGATTTTACTAACGCAATTGAAGTATCGGCCTCAGTGACGGCCAAATAAAACCACATAGTCAGGATGCGAACGGTATGAGTAACCCATTTACCAATATTGAATCCCTGAGAGAAGCCATCGCGGGAAAAAACGAAACCGATGCACTGGCTGCGCTGGCCGGGCTATTCCCGGGACGGGTAGTTTTCTCTTCCAGTCTTGGATACGAAGACCAGGTTATTACCGACTTCATCTTCAGGAACAACCTGGATATCAACGTGTTTACGCTCGATACCGGGCGATTATTCGAAGAGAGCCAAAAGACGCTCCAGCGTACCAATAAACGGTACGACACCCATATCAAAACCTTCTACCCCGACCGGGACCAGGTTGAAAAACTGGTATCTGAGAAAGGTCCTTACAGCTTTTATGACTCAGTCGAAAGCCGGAAGGAATGCTGCTTTATCAGGAAAGTCGTCCCTTTGAACCGTGCGCTGAAAGACGCTGCTATCTGGGTAACGGGTATCCGTGCCGAACAATCCGGTAACCGCCAGGCCATGGAGAAACTGGAATGGGACGAGGGGCACCAGCTCTATAAATTTCACCCGCTGCTGGACTGGAGTTTTGACGCCGTCAAAGACTACGTAAAAACCAACCATGTCCCTTACAATCCGTTGCACGACAAAGGATTTGTCAGCATCGGCTGCGCCCCCTGTACGCGTGCCATCGTTGAGGGCGAAGACTTCCGTGCAGGCAGATGGTGGTGGGAAGACGAAAGCAAGAAGGAGTGCGGTCTGCACGCCCGGTAAAAGAATCAGGCATTTAAATTCAATAGTAATTTTCAAGAATGACAGTACAAAGCAATACGCAGATCGACTACCTCGACGACCTGGAGGCCGAAGCGATCTACATCATGCGCGAGGTTGCGGGGCAGTTTGAACGTCCTGCGTTGTTGTTTTCAGGCGGGAAGGACTCCATTACGCTGGTGAACCTGGCCAAAAAGGCTTTTGCACCTTGTAAAATCCCCTTTACGTTGGTCCATGTCGATACGGGCCACAATTTCCCGGAGGCGATCGCCTACCGCGACAACCTGGCTGAGCAGCTGGGTGCAAAACTCGTGGTGCGCTACGTTGAGGACACCATCAAAGCCAAAAACCTGAAAGAGCCCAAAGGCAAGAATGCCAGCCGCAACTGGCTCCAGACTTTTACCCTGCTGGACACCATCGAAGAGTTCGGTTTCGATGCCTGCATCGGCGGCGCCCGGCGCGATGAAGAAAAAGCCCGCGCCAAAGAGCGGATTTTTTCATTCCGTGACGAATTCGGTCAATGGGACCCAAAACAGCAAAGACCGGAGCTATGGAGCCTTTTTAACGGCCGTATCCATAAGGGTGAAAATGTCCGTGTATTCCCCATTTCCAACTGGACGGAGCTGGACGTATGGTCGTACATCAAAAGGGAAGAAATTCAGTTGCCCTCTATCTATTTTGCCCATGAAAGAGAGGTGATACTACGCGACGGCCGCCTGTTGGCCAACGCCGAGTTTATTGAAAAAGACGATCAGGACCGCATCGAAACCCGCGTCGTTCGTTTCCGCACCGTAGGCGACATGACCTGTACCGCGGCAGTCGAATCTGCCGCCTCTACGCTCGATGACGTAGTAGCCGAGATTACCGTCTCCCGCATCAGTGAGAGAGGAGAGACGCGCATAGACGACCAGCAGACGGAAGCGGCCATGGAAGACCGCAAAAAAAACGGGTATTTCTGATTAGTTCGACAGTTTACAAGAGAAATGGATATATTAAGATTTATAACAGCAGGTTCGGTTGACAACGGGAAAAGTACGCTGATCGGGCGTTTGCTGTACGACACCAAAAACATTCTCGCGGACCAGATGAACGCCATCGAAAAAGCGAGCAAGAGCCGTAACAACGGTGAAATTGACCTGGCTTTGCTTACCGACGGCCTTCGCTCGGAGCGCGAGCAGGGAATTACGATTGACGTCGCCTATAAGTATTTTCAGACGGCCAACAGAAAATTCATCAGCATCGACGCTCCCGGACACCTTCAATATACCCGGAATATGGTAACCGGCGCGTCCAACGCCGACCTCGCTATTATACTCGTCGATGCACGCCTGGGCGTAATTGAACAAACCAAACGGCATTCCCTGATTGCCGGGATGTTGAAAATCCCGTACGTGATCGTCGCTATCAACAAAATGGACCTCGTTGATTTTTCTGAGGATACCTTCCTGAAAATAGCTGCAGATTACCGGGAGCTCGCCGATAAACTCAAAATAGAAAACCTGAAGATTATCCCGGTAAGCGCGCTGAATGGCGATAATATTGTGGATAAATCCCCCTCAATGCCCTGGTACCAGGGCGAGACGCTCTTGTCTGTCCTGGAAACAGCCGACGTGCACCGCGGCGCAGCAGAACAAGGCGCCAGGTTCCCCGTTCAGTTCGTGCTGCGGCCCCAAACCAGTGAACTTCACGATTACCGCGGCTATGCAGGTCGCCTGATCAGCGGCAAACTCAGGAAAGGAGATCGGATTTCGGCCCTGCCTTCCGGAAGCTCGTCTGTAATCGCCGGTATTGAAGTTTACGGGAAAGAAGTAGATGAAATTGTAGTTCCCCAGTCAGCCACTATCCTTCTGGAAGACGATATCGACATTAGCCGCGGCGATATCCTGACCGCCGGCACCGATCAGCCAGTGCCCACCCAGGACGTGAAAAGCCTTATCTGCTGGATGGACGACCGGAAGGAATTGAAGCCTGGTAACAAATACCTGCTGCAGCACGGCACGTCGCGCGTCAGATGTTCCGTCAAACAGATCGACTACCGTATCGATATCAACTCCTACGTACAGGAGGAAGGAGTAGAAGCCCTGCGTCTCAACGACGTGGCCAGTGTCTTACTGCGGACAGCCCAACCTATTGCGTTCGATCCGTATTCGCACAACAGGGCCAACGGCGGTGCGATTCTCATCGACGAAACGAGCAATGTAACGGTAGGCGCCTGTATGTTGGAGGAGGTGTGAGGTGTGAGACATGAGGTGTGAGGGTGTGGGCGCTTGTGTTAAAAAAATTCCTATATTTGTTAATCTATTAATTCCATAGGGTATATGAAAGAAGTTAAATTCAGCGACAGGGTCAGTGAACGTGCGAAGAAAGACATTCTCGAACTCCAGGGAAAGATCGAGAACCTGAATAGCGGTGACCTTCCGGCGGAAATGTTCCGAAAATTCCGTCTGGCGCGCGGGGTATACGGCCAACGCCAGCCCGGTGTTCAAATGATCAGGATTAAATTGCCCTATGGAAGGCTTACAGCTGATCAGCTGGTCCGGATTGCCGATTGCTCTGACAAATATGCAACCGGTAACCTGCATGCGACAACACGCCAGGACATCCAGCTTCACTTCGTCAAGCTGGTAGATTCACCCCATTTGTGGGCAGAATTGGAAGATGCGGGCATTACCATTAAGGAAGCATGCGGTAATACGGTCCGGAACATTACGGCTTCCCCTACTGCCGGAATTGACCCCGACGAGCCTTTCGACGTCAGCCCTTACGCGCAGGCCGCCTTCCGTTATTTCCTTCGGAATCCCATCTGCCAGGACATGGGCCGGAAGTTCAAGATTTCTTTTTCTTCTTCGGAAAAAGATACCGCTTTCGCGTTCATGCATGACGTGGGGCTGATTCCTAAAGTCGTCAAAAATGAGAAAGGCGAACCCCAGCGCGGGTTCCAGGTGCTGGTAGGCGGTGGTCTGGGCGCCCAGCCGATGGCTGCCCAGGAATTGTACGAGTTCCTGGAAGAAGAGTATATCATACCATTAATCGAAGCGATTATACGGGTGTTCGACCGCTACGGCGAAAGGACCAAGCGCCACAAAGCCCGTATGAAATACCTGCTGGCCGATGTGGGAATCGTAGAATTCCTCCGCCTGGTAGAAGAAGAGTGGCCCGCTATCAAAAACAAATCTTTCGATATCGATAAGACGGAAGTCCCGGCGCCACCGTCAGAAAGTACGCTTGTCCTCTCAGACCTGCTGAAAGACGAAGATGAATCGTTTAAAAAATGGCTGATTACCAACGTATTCGAGCAAAAGCAGGCCGGCTGGTTTGGGGTTCGGATCCGGGTTAAACTGGGTGATATGCATTCCGACACAGGGCGCGCCCTGGCTTCTGTCGTGAAGGAATTTGCCGCAGATGACATCCGTGTAACGGCCAACCAGGGGTATCTGCTCCGGTTTGTGAATGCACAGAACCTGAAGCCGCTTTACCACAAGCTAACCGAACTGACCCTGGCCACGCCGGGCTTCGACAGCACCATGGACATTACGACTTGCCCGGGAACCGACACCTGTAACCTCGCAATTACCAGCAGTTACGGTATCACCCGCGTGCTGGAAGACCTGATGCTGAACGAATACCCAGATCTCGTCTTCAACAGCGATATCAAAATAAAAATCAGCGGCTGTATGAACGGCTGCGGACAGCACAGCGCCAGCAACATAGGTTACCACGGCAGCTCCATCAAACACGGACAGCACGTTTTGCCTGCATTGCAGGTATTGCTGGGCGGTGGGTTCTCGGCTGTTGGCATCGGGACCGTAGGTGAAAAAGTAATCAAAATACCCGGCAAACGTGGCCCGCAATCACTCCGGCTACTGCTCGACGACTACCAGGCCAATTCGCTTGACGGTGAATATTTCAACAGCTATTACCTGCGCAAAGGCAAGAACTATTTTTACCAGCTGCTCCGGCCGCTTGCAGATCTCTCTACCATCACGGAAGAAGACTTCAGGGACTACGATCACGACGAGATTTTCAAAACCGAAATCGGGGTCGGTGAGTGCGCCGGTGTAATGCTTGACCTGGTGTCGAC
Organism: Ravibacter arvi; assembly: GCF_039540405.1. Lineage (NCBI taxonomy): Bacteria > Pseudomonadati > Bacteroidota > Cytophagia > Cytophagales > Spirosomataceae > Ravibacter > Ravibacter arvi. Next base: position 279,039 of record NZ_BAABEY010000001.1, on the reverse strand, counting down.
TACTTTGATAGAAGCCCGTGAGAAACTCGAGCTTGCCCGTGAGCTGCTCGCCGCCGGTTTGTGGGCCGATGCCATCTACCACGGCTACAATACCATGATTACCGGCGCCAAAGCCCTGCTTTTGGGTGAAGGTGTGGCTACGAACACGCAGCATGGGATCATGAAGGACTTTGACGAGCATTTCGGCGACTACTTCTGCCCTTCCGAAACCAACGACGGTTTCAGGCAGATTGTACTCACAATCAATAAAAATGAACCGTCGGAAGAATTTGCCCGTTATTATGTGAGCAATGCAAGCGAATTCCTTACCTACATTCACAGCTTCCGGGAAAAACATAATCATACCGGGGAAGCTGAGCCGAAACTCCAGGAGCTGGTGTTCGGGATGGACAGCTAGGGATCGACAGGGAAAGCAAGACACTATGAAACTCACCCTAATCGGAGCGGGTCCGGGAGATCCGGAGCTAATTACGCTAAAAGCGGTCAAGGCGCTTGGCAGGGCCCGGGTTGTGCTTTACGACGCCCTGGTAACACCCGAAGTGCTGCAGCATTGTGACGATTCCTGTGTCAAAATCCCGGTAGGTAAACGAGGCGGTAAACCCAGCTGCAAACAAGACGAAATTAACCGGCTTATTTTCAAATATGCCACCGAATACGGTGAGGTCGTCCGCTTGAAAGGCGGCGACCCCTTCGTTTTCGGAAGGGGGTATGAAGAAATTGAGTTCGCTGCTTCACTGGGTATTTCCTGTGAGGTAATCCCGGGCATTTCCAGCACTTACGCCGCTCCTGCATTAGCCGGTATCCCCGTAACTTTCCGGGGAAAAAGTGAGAGCTTTTGGGTGATCACCGGGACTACCAGGGACCATGTTCTTTCGTCGGATGTAGCCCTGGCTGCCCGTTCAACCGCTACGGTCATCATATTAATGGGCGTCCACCGCCTGCCTGAAATCGTCGAAACTTACCTGGAGATCGGGAAAGCCGCAGAACCGGTTGCGATTATTCAAAACGGAAGCCTTCCTAACCAGAAGGCCGTCTCAGGTACCATAGATACGATACTGAAAATCGCGCAGGATGCTACCATCGGCGCTCCGGCCGTAATTGTAATCGGCCCGGTAGCCGCTTTCCTCGAAAAACACGGTGACTGGAGCAAGCCTTACTCAGAAACTTCCGCCGCGGTTAACAGGTAGATCATCCTTCCCTGGTCCGTTTCATTCAGCTCCAGCACGCCGTTTAGTGTCCTGATCTCATCGGTTTTGAAGCGCTGTTCCTTGCGCGTGAACACCACCTCCATGAGTGTTTCCGGACCGGCACTTCCGCAAAAGAAGCAGGATGACATGGGATTTTCCGAAATTACGTAAAGGTGGTCCGGCAGACTTACGGGAATCATGTAACCCTTAATAACAATCCGTTTCCCCGCCAGGCGCTTTACCGACGGCCCGAAAGCCGGGATTTTGTAAAAATTTTTCTGACTGACATCAAAGCGCTCCTTAAAGGTCACCTCCTTCAGGTCCCGCCACCCGATCTTCAATACTTCTTCCGAAGCACTACCTATACTCAGCAACACTGCCAGAAACAGTACTAATTTCCCTGTCATTGTGGTGGGATTGGAAGTCGGAAATCGGAAGTCGGAAATCGGAAATCGGAAATCAGAAGTCGGAAATCAGAAGTCGGGGATCGGAAATCAGGGACATGAACCGGACGGAACGGTCTACGCCTCCAGCGCGACGCAGCCGATTTCCGACTTCCGATCTCCGATCTCCAACTCTCCTACTTAACAACTTCTACCGCCGTCAGGATATAGTTAAGATGCTCTACGTCCTCTGCGTTCAATTTTAACACACCCCGCAGGGTGCGGATTTCATCGGTTTTAAAGCGTCTCCCCTTTTTGCGGAAATCAAGCTCAATCAAGGATTCGGGACCCGAACCGCCACAGAAAAAACACTGTGCCATAGGCTTTTCAGAAATTACGTAGAACTCCCCGGTTTCATCCACCGGGATCATATACCCCCGGATGGTCACTACCTTTCCCTCCAGTTGCCGGACTTTGCCGCCGAAAGTGGGGTACATAAAATACATTTCCTCTTTCTGATTGAATTTCCGGTTGTAGGAAACATCGGTAAGCGTTTCCCAGGTAATCGCCGTTTCTCCCTTTTCCACCGGGAAAGAAGAAACAGTGAACCCGTTTAAAACCAGAAAAAAGAAGACTACGCTCAATACACGCACAATTTGCCGGGCTGGTTTCATGTAGGGTGATGTTTTGGGGAAATCGGAAATCGGCGGTCGGAAATCAGAAATCAGCATCGGCAGCCCGATTTCCGACCTCCGATTTCCGATTTCCTTATTCCTTACTCATTGCCAGTAGTTCAATTTTTATCTCTTCGACCGCCGTTTTTGCATTCTTCTGATAGGAAAGCATCGATTCGTCAGTCATTGCGGGAACTGCCTTGTGTTCGTGCTCATGGTTATGCCCGTCCGCTTCATGGTTGTGTTCGAACCCCGGCACCTCGTAAAGGCTCTCTTTCCAGGCGTGAAGCAACTGATGGACCGAGTCGACCCGGACCAGGAGCGCGCTGTCATTTCTGGCTACCGCTTTGCCTTTTGCGGCATCCAGCAGTGTATGCGCTTCATCGTAGATCTCGACGGCCTCGAGGTGGATCTTATTGGCCTCGACCAGCATTTCACCGGGTTGTTTCTTTCCCGAACAGGAACCACTGATCAGGCCCGTAAATAAAATGGCGTACAAAAGCACCTTTTTCATAATCCGACAGTAATAATAATGAACCGCAAATTAGCGCTTTTTATCCGGATCATCCAACCTGGACAGGAGTTAACAGAGCCTGCTTCCATTGGGAAGCGGTCGTTCTACTGCCGTCAGTACGATATCCCCATTTTCATCGGGAAAGCCGGTAACCAGGCATTCCGACATGAAGGAGGCAATTTGTTTCGGCGGGAAATTCACAACGGCAACTACCTGCCGGCCGGCCAGTTCCTCCGGCTGGTAATGCCTGGTAATCTGAGCGCTCGTTTTACGAATCCCGATTTCGGGCCCGAAATCAATCCAGAGCTGGTAGGCGGGTTTCCGTGCTTCCTTGAATACCCGGGCCTCTAATACTGTTCCGACCCTCAGGTCTACTTTTTCAAATTGTGCCCAATCGATGGTTTCCATTTTTTTGAGGGGTGAGATGTGAGATGTGAGGGGTGAGGGGTTATTTGGTGCCTGGGCCGGCTGGCGTGGCTATGGGGGTCAGGATGAGGTTTGAAGCAGACTTGGCAATAATTTTTCCCTGTTGCCCCGTTATTACACATTCGCAATGCACCACGTTTCGCCCTTTTCGCACTACCCGTGACGCCGCCACGAGCCGGGCGCCTACCGGGGCAGGACTCAGGAAATCACAGTTCAGGTTTACCGACGTATGGGCAAATTCATGCCCGAGCAGGTAAACCATAATCCCCATCATTTCATCCATGATCATAGCGGCCACACCACCGTGCAGCACCTGCATCGGATTGGTCATATCCTCCCGCACCACAAATTCTGCCGCCATATGACCGGGTCCCACCTCCTTCAGGCGCCCGTCCAGCCAGCGGGTAACCCCCGCCGGCACTTCTCTGAACGCCAGTTCCGGGTTGTTTTTAAAGTACTCCAGCCTCGGATTCGTTTCCTCAATGTGCATTATTCAAAAATTTTTATTTATTTTCCTTCGTGAGAATCACGCCCGGCCAAAGGGACCGAAAATAGGAATTATCTATGAAAATGTCTTTTACCGGTTCTCAAATTATGCATTTTTTTGGTACGGAGCCGAGGAAACCTTAACTTTGACCGCATATAACGCCCCATGGTATAAAGGATGAATTATCATTTATCGCAAATCCCTGATAGAAATTCAAAACCACGTGAGAGCGGCTTGACCATGATGATGGACAAGGGGCTTAGCATCCGCCAGGTAGAAGACTACCTGTCTGTGGCAGAAAATTACATCGACATTGTAAAATTGGGTTGGGCAACGTCCTATGTTACTCCCAACCTGGAGCAAAAAATAGAGGCTTATCACCAGGCCGGCATACCGGTTTATTTCGGTGGGACGCTTTTTGAAGCATTCATCGTCCGGGATCAGTTCGATGATTACCGGCGTATTCTGGACAAATTCAAGATCTTCCACGCTGAAGTTTCCGATGGTTCCATCGAAATCGAGCATGACGCCAAATGCCATTTCATCCAGGAGCTGTCCAAAGACTTTGTGGTGCTCTCTGAAGTAGGTTCCAAAGACGAAGAGAAAATTATTCCGCCTTATCAATGGATTAAGCTCATGAACGCCGAACTGGCTGCCGGGGCCTGGAAAGTCATCGGCGAAGCGCGTGAGTCAGGTAATGTAGGGCTTTTCAGGGCTTCAGGTGAGGTTCGACAAGGCCTGGTAGACGAAATATTGACCTCCGTCCCCAGCGACAAGATCATCTGGGAAGCTCCTCAGAAATCCCAGCAGGCATGGTTTGTAAAACTGTGCGGGCCCAATGTCAACCTGGGCAACATCGCCCCGGAGGAGCTCATCCCGCTGGAAACCATAAGGCTTGGATTAAGAGGGGACACGTTTTCGCATTTTCTCAATCAAAAAACTAAAATTGAATGGAAATTATCAGCCAGATCCTAGACTTTTTTCTTCATCTGGATCAGCATTTAGCTGCCATCATCGCAGACTACGGCACACTTACCTATGCAATTCTTTTCCTCATCATCTTTGTAGAAACCGGGGTCGTTTTTATGCCCTTCCTCCCCGGCGACTCCCTGCTCTTCGCCGCCGGAATGCTGGCCGCCCAATACCCCGATTCGCTCAATGTGTGGCTGGTAATAGCACTCCTGATCATTGCAGCGATACTCGGCGACACCACCAATTACTTCATCGGCAGGTTCTTTGGAGAAAAAGTACTCCATGTAAAAATATTCGGCAAGAATTTTATCAAGCCCGAACATATTGAAAAAACCCACGGTTTTTACGACAAATACGGCCCGGCCACTATTGTAATCGCCCGATTTGTGCCGATCGTGAGGACGCTCGCTCCCTTTGTAGGCGGTGTCGGCCACATGAATTACCGCATTTTCATTACCTACAACGTCGTCGGCGGGCTGATCTGGGTAATCGGGCTTACGCTGGCAGGCTATTTCCTCGGCAACATCGATATCGTAAGAAATAATTTCGAGAAGGTCATACTGCTTATCATCTTCATATCGGTACTGCCAATGGTCTGGCAGTTTGTCAAAGCCAAGTTTTTTGACACAAAAACAACCTGATCATGCTAAAAATGCCAATCAAGCTGCTGTTTCTGACCTGGGCATTTCTGCAGATCCCGGGCCTGATGACAGAGGCAATTGGCCAATCTAACGGCATCAGGATTGCGAAGCTGAAGTATGGCGGCGGGGGCGACTGGTATGCCAACAAAACCGCGCTTCCTAATCTGATACGCTTCTGCAACGAAAACCTGCGCACGAACATCCGCAGCCAGGAGGAAGTGGTGGAGATCGGAAGCCCGCATCTTTTCAGCTTTCCCTACGTATACATGACCGGCCACGGTAATGTCGTTTTTACAAACCAGGAAGCCTCCAATCTCAGGAACTATCTTCTTGCTGGCGGCTTCCTTCATATCGATGACAACTACGGGCTGGACCCTTTTATACGGAGAGAAATGAAAAAGGTATTTCCGGAGCTTAGCTTTATGGAAATCCCTTTTGATCACGCAGTTTACAGGCAACAGTTCCGCTTCGAGAGCGGCTTGCCGAAAATCCACGAGCACGACAATAAACCCGCCCAGGGTTTCGGCCTTTTCTGGCAGGGACGGCTCGTCTGCTTTTACTCCTATGAGTCTGACCTCGGTAACGGATGGGAGGACGCAAGTGTACACAATGACCCGGAAGAAGTCCGGCAACAGGCGCTCCGGATGGGCGCTAACCTGATTAGTTTTTCTTTTACGAATTTCTGACAGGTGTTAAAAAAACCAGTTAAAATTATTAGATTCGTGCAAATCTGCCTACCGTATTAAGTAATGTACATCGTTTTAGTAGTTTTCATCGTTCACTGGTATCTTTCTCTTTTCTGCCAAACGTTTTTCCTGCACCGCTACTCGGCACATAAAATGTTCACAATGAACAAGTTCTGGGAGCGATTCTTCTATTTCCTGACTTATATTTCGCAAGGCTCGTCGTATTTAAGCCCCCGGGCATATGCGATTCTGCACCGGATGCACCATGCGTTCAGCGATACTGAAAAAGACCCGCATTCCCCCCATCATACCAAAAACGTGTTTACGATGATGTGGGATACCAAAAAAATATACAACGCCGTTTTATCCAGGAAACGGGAGGTCGAACACCGGTTTGAGAGAAATTACCCGGAATGGAACCTGATCGAAAAGCTGGGTGACAGCTGGGTATCCAGAATCGGCTGGGGGCTGCTTTATTTAGCCTTCTATATCCTGGCATTCCTGTACCTGGATATGCATTGGGCATTTTTCTTCCTGCTTCCGATTCACTTCCTGATGGGTCCCATCCACGGTGCTATCGTGAACTGGAGCGGCCACAAGTACGGCTATCAGAACTTTGACAATAAAGACGAGTCAAAAAACTCGCTGATATTCGACTTTCTTATGCTGGGCGAATTGTTTCAGAACAACCACCACAAGCGCCCCAACTCTATCAATTTCGGTCAGAAATGGTTTGAGCTTGACCCCACTTACCCGATCATCCGACTGTTAGATAAACTGAAGGTGATCCAGGTAAAAAAACGGCACTAGGTCGCGTTTTCCTGTCATATAGCCACGAATTCACTAATTTTTATCTTGGTCACGCTGTAAAAATCAGTGAATTCGTGGCTTAATACTTTAGCCGCACGGGATCAATTGACCTCGTGCCCGGGAGGCTACCCTAAAAACAAACTTTGCCCGGCACGACCTGTACCGGGCAAGTTTTCAATACACACCACAAAAAAATGAAAAGAGTATATCGTTATAATCGAATGCTCTAATTCTGATATAACAAAATAACCAGCCTCTTATTAAAATGGAGTTAAAGACAAATTAAAATTTGCTTAATTTCTCAATAAAATATAACAATTCTCTTCTGTCCGGACGGACTCGGCGTGAAACCCTTAATTTTCTCCGGAATTCGTCAAAGCGATTTCAGCTCCAGTAATCCCTCTACATAACTTCGCTCATTGCTCAGCCGGGGTACCTTGTGCTGGCCGCCCAACTGGCCGCGGTTGTTCATCCATTGATAAAACGTACCTTCCGGGACCTGATGAACAATCGGCGGCACCAAAGCGATGTCCTTGTAGCGTTTGGCATCATAATCGGAGTTCACCTCTCTCAGCTTGGCATCCAGCACGCTGCAGAAACGCGAAAAATCGTCGGGCTGCGTCTCAAATTCGAGCACCCACTCATGGCCCCCTTTTCCGGACTCGTCCATAAAGACAGGCGCGGCGGTAAATTCTCTTATTTTCGCATTGGTCTGCAGGCAGGCCTCCGTTATCGATACATCAGCATTTTCCACAATCACTTCTTCTCCAAACGCATTGATGAAATGTTTGGTCCGGCCACTCACCTTTAACCGGAAAGGGTATTTGCTTGTAAATTTAACAGTGTCACCGATCATATAGCGCCAAAGCCCCGCGTTGGTGGACATCAGAAGGGCATAATTGGTGTTCAGCTCCACTTCGTCGAGCGTTAGCGTCTTCGGGTACTTTTTATGCACTTCGCCCATCGGAACAAACTCGTAATAAATGCCATAATCGAGCATCAGCAGCATCTCACCGATCTTCGATAAGTCATCCTGAACGGCAATATATCCCTCGGAAGCATTGTATACTTCCATGTAGTCTACCGATGACGACGGGAAAAATTTTGATTTAAACAGGTCCCGGTAGGGTGCGAACGATACCGCTCCGTGTACAAACACCTGGAAATCCGGCCATATTTCCAACATATTGCCGGCCCTTCGCTTTTCCAGTATACGATCCAGCAAAACGATCGCCCACGTGGGAACGCCCAGCATATTCGTCACGTTTTCCTCGCTGCATACCTCCACCATCCTCGAAATTTTCTCCTCCCATTCATCCAGCAAGGCGATTTCAAGGGGTGGCGTGCGCAAATACTGTGCCCAGGAAGGCAGATTATTCACGATGATAGCCGAAATGTCCCCGGCCTGGGTATCCTTATCATAGGGGTTCGGGTGCAGCGTCCCTCCTATCGAGAGCCCTTTGCCATCAAAGACACTTGTATTCGGGCGATTCTGCACCAGCAGCGTCATCATGTCCTTTCCCCCTTTATAATGACATTCCTCCAGCGATTCGGCCGAAACCGGGATGTACTTGCTGCGCGCGTTGGTTGTACCCGATGATTTGGAAAACCAATCGGCAGAGGAAGGCCACAAAACGTTGGGCTCCCCCTTCAGAACGCGCTCAATAAAAGGGAACAGGTCCTCGTAAGTTGAAACCGGGACCTGCTCCGAAAATTCCTTTGCTGTTTTTATTTGTCCGTAACCGTATCTGATCCCCCATTCGGTAAACCGGGCAGTTTGCAGAAGCTCGTCCAGGACGCCCTGCTGCGTCTCGACGGGGTACTTTTTAAAATGCTCGATGCGCTCAAAGCGCTTCTTCATAAACCAAATGACAATATCATTGATCAGCTTCATTCACGCAATATGGGTTGATGGACAATAGGTACTCGTCCTGGTCGAGGAACAAAAATAACCATTAATCTGAGAGTACCTACGATTTTTACAGCCACTACCCCCTGAAGCGCCGGTAGAGGAACAGGCAAAGTATGGAGCCGAGCACTGCTATCACCAGGCTGCCGAAGTTAAAGCCATCAACACTTCCAACCCCCAATAACGAGCCGATAAAGCCACCGACGATGCCGCCGATTATGCCGATGATGATGGTCACGAAAAAACCGCCCGGATCCTCGCCGGGATGAAGAAACTTTGCAATAGCACCTGCTATCAGGCCGAAAATGATCCAGGACAGAATTCCCATAGCTATTTGGTCGGTTAGGTGAAACTTTTTTTGGTATTAAACTACGAACTTTTTAGCTTAATAAGACAAAAAACTTTTCCCGCCCAACCAAATCGTTAATTCAAATTAACCCGTCCAGAAACTTTTTTGCCATTTGAGCGTATGTCAGCGGGTTCGCCAAAGCCGGGTCCTGCTCGGCTTCAACCACCAGCCAGCCCGAATAGCCCGACTGGCGAAGCACCGAAAACAACCCTTTGAAGTCGATGCATCCTTCGAGATCGCCGGGAACGGTAAACACCCCCTTCCGCACGGCGTCAAGAAAACTCATGGACTCACGCCGCACGCTTTCCAGTACGCCGGGGCGGATATCTTTCAGGTGCACATGTGCGGTCCGCCCCGCAAAACGCCCTAGACACGCTACCGGGTCTTCCCCTGCAAAATAAAAATGCCCGCAATCATAGTTCAAAAAAACATGGTCGGGATGGGTGTCGTTCAGAAAACGCTCCGTTTCTTCGGCAGATTGGATACAAGTCCCCATATGATGATGGAAAGCCAGTTTGAGGCCGCTATCGGCTGCAATTTTCCCAAGCTCATTCATGCCCGACGTAAAGGATTTCCATTCGGCGTTCGTAGCGAGCATTCCCTTCCCGGAGAATACCGGGACGTCGACCCTGCCCTGGCAGCTATTGCCGGTTTCCCCCCCTCCTATCACGGGAGCTCCCATTGTCTTCAGGAAGGACAGGGTTTGACGGAAAGCAGCCACGTTTTCCGCCAATGATTTTGTAGTCAGCTCATAGCTATGCCATTGGTTGCAAATCCGGAGGTTCCTTAGTGCAAGCGCTTTTTTCAGGACCGAAGTATCCCGCGGGAACTTATTCCCCACTTCACACCCTTCAAAACCGGCCAATGCCATTTCACTGATGCATTGCTCGAACGTGTTTTCGGCCCCCAACTCGGGCATATCGTCGTTTGTCCAGTTAATGGGAGCGATCCCCAAAGATACTTTCATCCTGTTCGTGCTTAAGTGTTGGTAAAGTTGAAAGGTAATATCGCTTTAAAGATAAATTTGCTGGGATTTTTTATTCTCCAGATAGGTTTCATAAGCCCGCTGCACGTCGGCATCGTCAGACACCTCGGCTACCGGCACCTCCCACCAGGCATTGTATCCTTTGACAGTCCGGTAAAGGCTGGTTTCGATGTATATCACCGTTGCTTTGTCCGCCGATCTGGCCGCTTCCAAAGCCTGTAGCAACGACGCCCGATCGCTCGCCTTTATCACATTTACCCCCAGGCTTTGCGCATTCAAAGCGAGATCAACGGGGAGCGTTTTGCCGTCAAGCTGCCCGGTTGCGCCCCGGTACCGGTATTGTGTCCCGAAACGTTTACCGCCAATGCTTTCTGAAAGCCCGCCGATGCTGGCAAATCCGTTGTTATTAAGGAGGAGCACCGTAAATCTGATCCCTTCCTGGATCGCCGTGACAAGTTCATGATTGTTCATGAGGTATCCGCCATCCCCGCAGATCACGTACACTTCACTTCCGGGGCTGGCCATTTTCGCCCCTAATCCGGCGGCAATTTCGTAACCCATAGTGGAGTAACCGTATTCCAGGTGGAAGTTCTTCGGCCCGGTGGTCCTCCAAAGCTTATGGAGATCGCCCGGCGCACTGCCAGAAGCATTGATCATAATATCATGGTCATCCATGAAGTCATTCAGCGTACCGATCACGACCGCCTGGTCAATCGGCGGGACCTCCCCGTTCCCTTCGGCATAGATCCTGGTCACCTCACTGTCCCATGCCCTGTTAAATCCTTCCACTTTTTCCCGGTAGGCAGGCGCAACCTCATAGCCCTGCAAAAGCCCGGACAACTCTTCCAGGACCGCGCGGGCATCTCCGACTACCGGAAGCGCGGCGTGCTTGAAAGCATCGAATTCGCTTATGTTTATGTTAACAAACCTTACATCCGGGTTCTGAAAGATCGATTTTGACGCCGTGGTAAAATCACTGTATCGGGTACCGATCCCGATCACGAGGTCCGCCTCATTTGCAAGTTCAATTGCATAACGGGTACCCGTTGCCCCTAGCCCCCCAATGTTATACGGCGCATCGTAGCGGGTCGCGCCTTTGCCGGCAAAAGTTTCCCCTACCGGTATGCCTGTCCGTCCCGCGAAACTGCCCAGTACTTGCGAGGCATCACTGTAAATCACGCCGCCTCCGGCAACAATAACGGGCCTTTTTGACGCCGCAATCCATTCGGCCGCCATTTTTAAAACTGATTGGTCCGCCCTGTTCCGCTGAATTTTCCAGACGCGCCTGCGAAACAACGCTTCCGGGAAATCATAGGCATGGGTCTGCACATCTTGCGGCATAGCCAGCGTCACCGCTCCTGTCTCAGCAGGCGAGGTCAATACCCGCATCACTTCCGGTAACGCATAAATTAACTGTTCCGGCCGGTTAATCCGGTCCCAATACCGGGAAACCGGCTTGAAACAGTCATTCACCGAAAGATCCTGCCCGGCCGGGCTTTCAAGCTGCTGCAGCACCGGGTTCGGGGCGCGGCTTGCAAAAATATCGCCAGGCAGTAATAGCACCGGCAGCCGGTTAATCGTTGCGAGGGCGGCGCCGGTCACCATGTTCGTAGCGCCGGGACCGATTGAAGTAGTACACGCAAAGGCTCCCATACGATTCTTTACCTTGGCGTAAGCCACAGCCGTGTGCACCATAGATTGCTCATTCCTGCACTGGTAGTACTCAAATTCCGGGTATTGTTGCAATGCCTGTCCGAACCCGGCGAGGTTGCCGTGTCCGAAAATCCCGAAGCAGCCACCGAAAAACCTAGCTTCCACGCCATCTCTTTCTACATATTGCTGTTTAAGAAATTCAATGGTAGCTTGTGCCACCGTTAGCCTTCTGGTCATATTTTCCGTGTTTGATTGGAGTAGAAACCCTGGAAAGGCGGAAATTCAGGAAAACTCTGCGGCTTTCCCTTCAGCCCCCAGCAATGCTATTTTTGTACCGATATAGTCCGTGTAAGCTTCCATATATAAGGCCCCGGCGGTGGTGGGTGTGAACTCCTCAGGGCGGTCCCTGAAAAACTCCCGGTTGACCATGGTCCAGAGCAACCGCATGTCAGTGGCAATATTTACCTTGGTAATTCCAAGCGGAATCGCCCGTCGTATCTCCTCGTCCTGAACACCCCTGGCTGCTTCGCCCAACTTGCCGCCTGCCGCGTTGATCCGTTTGATTACACCACTTTGTACATTGCTCCCGCCATGCAGCACCAACGGAAACCCGGGCAGCTTTTCCCCGATTTCTTCCAGGATGTCGAACTGCAATCCTTGCCCGCCCGAAAATTTGTAGGCACCATGGCTGGTTCCTACGGCAATTGCCAAGCTGTCACAACCGGTTTCCCGGACAAAATCGAGAGCCTGTGCCGGGCTGGTGTAAAACGATTTTTCCGCTGATACCAGCAGATCGTCCTCGACACCAGCCAAAATCCCGAGCTCCGCCTCTACGCTTATCCCCTTTTCGTGCGCCATCCGGACTACAGCGGCCGTCCTCTTCACGTTCCGTTCGAAACTGTCATGCGAGGCATCGATCATCACCGAGGTATAACGGCCGCTGCCGATTGCCCCGGTTATATGCGACTCGACGCCGTGATCGAGGTGCAGGGCGAACACTACGTCCGGAAAGGTCCTTTCCGCAGCCTCTACCATAGAAACCAGCATATCAGCCCCCGCATAATCCCTTGCAAACGGGGTGGTCTGTACAATGATGGGAGCTGCCCAATGCTGTGCCGCCCTGAAAAGACCGATCACCTCTTCCATGAAGAAAACATTGACCGCCGGTACCGCATACCGGCCGTAGCACTGGTTCAGTAAGGTTGCTGTTGTTACCTTCATTCTTAATCGTATTTGCTGCAACACGCCTCCTTCCGCTACCAAAAAACTGTATAGAGCCCTGCCAGCACGCCGCAAATCAGCAAAGCCACATAGACAAAACCCGGTGATGTCCTGAACATGGACGGCTCGATTTCGAGGCCTTTCGGGTTGTTTTTGCTTTTCGGGTCCATCAGCGAAAGCACGACGATTATCGCCACCAAAATCAGAAATATGTACCCCATACGGTCCAGGAACGGCACGTTCTCCAGCCAGAATTTAAAGCCTGCGGAAAGCGGAATAGTAAGCAGGGCAGCTACCATAGCCGCCAGGCTGGTGGTTCTTTTCCAAAACATCCCGAGGAAAAAAATCGCGAATACCCCCGGTGTAATAAAGCTGGAATACTCCTGGATAAACTGGTAAGCCTGCTCCAGAACCCGCAATTGAGGCGCAATAACCACTGCAATGGCCATGGCCACCCAAATCGTTATTTTCCCTACGCGCACCAAATGTTTTTCTGAAGCCTTCGGATTAATATATAGCTTATAGATATCCAGCGTAAAAATGGTCGAAATACTGTTTGCCTTGCCTGCAAGCGACGCTACAATAGCTGCCGTCAGCGCCGCAAAGGCCATCCCTTTCAGACCGGCGGGCAACAGGTTTAACAGTACCGGGTAGGCATGATCCGGCTTCACGGTTCCGTGTACATCAAGCATCTCCTGTCCGAAAACCCCTTTCTGGTACAGCACATACGCGGCAATCCCCGGAATAACCACAATAAGCGGTATCAGCAGCTTCAGAAAGGCGGCAAACAGAATCCCTCTCCTGGCCGTTTTCAGGTCCGCCCCCAGCGTCCGCTGGATGATGTATTGATTGCATCCCCAATAATTGAGGTTGTTGATCCACATTGCCCCGACTATCACGGTCAGGCCGGGGAGATCCTTGTAATAAGGATTGTCCCTCGGCAAAATCATATGAAAATGGGTATCTGCTTCGCTCTTCAATGCGCTGAATGCTCCAAGGATATTGGGTTTGTCAAAGAAATCCGCTACCATGTCCAACGCCAGGTAGGTGGTCGCCAACCCGCCCAGCACCAGCACTACCACCTGCACTACGTCGGTATACCCGATCACTTTCATACCTCCGACCGTAATGACTACCGCGAAAACAGCCAGCCCTGCAATGGCCCATGTGAAGTCGATGCCGGCAGTTACCTGCAAGGCAAGCGCTCCCAGGTACAAAATCGACGTCAGGTTGACAAATACATAAAGCAGCAGCCAGAAAATAGCCATGATGGTAGCCACCACCGGGTTATAGCGCTGCCGCAGAAACTGCGGCATGGTAAGTATGTTGTTTTTCAGGTAGATGGGCACGAAAAACCACGCCACTACAATAAGTGCTGCTGCCGACATCCATTCGTACGAAGAGATGGCAAGTCCCATCGCAAAACCCGAACCCGACATACCGATAAAATGCTCGGCAGAAATATTTGAAGCAATCAGCGAAGCACCGATCGCCCAGTAGGTCAGGGCACCTTCGGCCAGGAAGTAGTCGGCAGAAGTGGTCTCGCCTTTCGACTTTCTCTTGTAAATCCAATACCCGTAACCGGAGATACCAATGAAATACAAGAAGAATACAATCAAATCCGGAGTTTCCAATCCTGTCTGCTTCATTCCGTTTTAAGTTAATAGGCTCGGGGTAACTAAACTTTTCCGGGATCAGGGAGTTTCTGCTTTTTGCTCCAATACGGCCAGCACCTCATTCATGGCTACGGGCCTTCCTTCGGCGAGCGAAATGCCGGCAGCCTTCCCGATTGCGGTTGCCATTAGCCCGTCATGGGCATCCACGGTACTGGAAGCACCTGTTTCGACGCAGGTCAGGAATTCTTTCAGGCAAGCCCTGAAAGCCTTTTCGTACCTTTCCAGGAAGAAATAGAGGGGAAGCGCCCCGGAGACACCGTCTTTCCCGGAAAATACCACGTCATTCTCATGGCGGTTTTCAGCCCTCGCCATTCCTTCCGAACCGAAAATTTCCAGCCGCTGATCGTAGCCGTACACCGCCTTCCGGCTGTTGTCAATTACGCCGATCGCCCCGTTCTCAAAAGTCAGAACCGTCACTGCGGTGTCTACATCATCGAACTTAGCGATTTCGGGGTTAATCAGTGCCCCGCCCTTCACATATACTTCGGTTACCTCGCTTCCGACAATGAAACGCGCCATATCAAAGTCATGGATCGTCATGTCCAGGAAAATGCCACCCGATACCTCCAGGTATTCCAGCGGCGGCGGCGCCGGATCGCGGCTCGTGATTTTCAAAAGGTGCGGCTCACCTATTTTGCCGGACGCTACCAGCGCTTTTACCCGCGCAAAATTATCGTCAAAACGGCGGTTGAAGCCTACCATGAGATTGACACCGTTCTGAGCCACCACCTGCCGGGCCTCAGCGATGGCCTTCAGGTCTACATCCAACGGCTTTTCGCAAAAGATATGCTTCCCGTTTTCAGCAGCCAGCTTCACGTACGGGATATGAAACGGGGTGGGAGCGCAAATAATTACAGCCTCCACTTCAGGGTGCATAAGCACTTCCCTGGCATCAAATACGATCCGGTCCACACCCAGCTTCCGGGCAAAATCATGAGACTCTTCAAGGGGGTCAGAAACAATTACAACCTCCGTTTCGGTAAAATACTGAATCAAATTGCCGAGGTGTATCTTGCCGACACGGCCCAGGCCTACCAAGCCGATTTTCATAATGCGAAGTTAGTTTCCCGTCAGAACTTGCGTGACCATTCCTTTGGCCACCGTTCAATCACGACTTTAGTTTGTGTAAAAAATTCGATGGCATGGCTTCCCTGTCCGTGGAGGTCACCATAAAAGCTGTCTTTCCACCCTGAAAACGGGAACTGCGCCACTGGGGCCGCTACCCCGATATTGATCCCGATATTACCGGCTTCGGCTTCATTTCTAAACCTGCGCGCGCTCTGACCGCTGCTGGTAAACAAACAGGCCATGTTTCCGTACCTGTTCCGGTTGATGTAAGTAATGGCGTCGTCGATCGTTTTAAAATGGATCAGGTTCATAACCGGGCCAAATATTTCAGTACCGGCAAGCTGCCCGTCCAGCGGGACATCCTCAATGATTGTGGGCGCAATGAAATTTCCTTCTTCATATCCCGCGACCTTCGCTTTCCGTCCGTCCAAAAGCAGCCGCCCTCCTTCCTGAACGCCCTTTTCGAGGAGTCCGCTGATCCGCTCTCTGCTGGCCGCCGTAATAACAGGTCCCATATGTACCCCTTCGTCCAGGCCGAAGCCGGTTACCCGCGATTTCGCCGCTTCCACCAGGCTTTCAGTCACCTCGCTTCGATTTCCGACCGTGATGATGTCACTGGCGGCGAGGCAACGCTGCCCCGCGCAGCCATAGACGCTGTCGGCTACAATCTGGGAAGTCATATGAAGATCGGCATCCGGTAGAATCACCACAGGGTTTTTCGCGCCCCCCTGCGCCTGGACCCTTTTTCCATGAGCGGCGCCCAATGCGTAAACGTGCCGTGCCACATGTGACGACCCCACGAAACTCACCGTCCTGACGTCCGGGTGGGTAATCAGCGCATCCACCACCACTTGTCCGCCGTGCACCAGCGACAAAATACCTTTGGGCAAATCCAGCTGCTCCATCAGCTCGAAAACCAACACCATCGTCAGCGGAACTTTCTCGGACGGTTTAAGTATGAAGGCATTTCCGCAGGCAAGCGCGTAAGGCAGAAACCAGAAAGGGATCATCCCCGGGAAATTAAAGGGAGAGATACAAATGCTGACTCCGACGGGTTGTCGGATCATAAATTCATCGATTCCTCTTGCAATATCTTCAGAAAAAACACCTTGCATCATTGCCGGTGCACCGCAGGCATTTTCCACATTCTCTATAGCCCGGACCAATTCCGCACGCGCTTCGCCGATGGTTTTCCCGGATTCAAGCGTTATCGTTTCAGCAATCTTCTCACGGTTTTGCTCCAGGATGGTTTTCAGTCTGAACAAAAATTGTATGCGTTGGCTTACCGGCGTGCGGCTCCATTCTCGGTAAGCCTTTACTGCTGCCTCAACGGCATCATTTACATCCGCTGCGCTGCCTGCCGGCACATCCGCCAATACTTCCTGGGTGGCTGGATTGGTTACCTCCAGATAATTGGTGGAGTGACTGTCCCTCCACTCGCCTCCTATGTAATTCCTTAATCGCATGGAATGAATATTTATTTAAAATCAAAATGCAGCTAATCAAATACTAAAGTCCTCCCCTGTCGGCCACAAACTGTTCAACTTCGGCGTAGGTAGGCATAAAATTGGCGCAGCCTTCTCTTGTTACAATGATCGCGCCGCAGGCATTGCCCATCCGCACGCTTTTGTAAAGCGACCAGCCCTTCAGAACGCCATAGGAAAACCCAGCGCAAAATGCATCCCCGGCGCCGAGTACATTTACCACATCCACCGGAAAGCCGGGGACTTCCACCTCCGGTTCACCGGGACGGAACAACGAAGCGCCCGCCTTGCCCCGTTTAACTACCAGGGTATCCGCACCGGCCTTCAACACCCCCGCAATAGCAGCTTCTATATCGCCTCTCAGCTCGGGAGCCGAAATTTGCTGGTGTTTTATTTCGAGCTGCGAGCGATCGGTCAGGTAAGTTGCCAGTAACTCTTCTTCGGTGCCCACTACGATCGAGAACATAGGTAGCACTGAGCGCAAAACAATGCCAAAAGCCCTCGGGTCGCGCCACTGATCGGCCCTGAAGTCAACATCAAGCAAAGTGGCAATACCGTGAGCGCGACATTTCTCAAGGGCAAGCAGCATCGCCGTCCGGCTGGGATCTTTGCTGAATGCCGTTCCCGAGAACACCACCAACCGGATTTTTTCAAACGGGATCGCCTCGATATGGTCAAGGTCGAGGTGAATATCCGCACAGTTTTCCCGGTAATACACCAGCGGGAACCGGTCGGGCGGCTCAATTCCCAACAGTACGGCGGAGGTCCTTGCGTCGTTGATACGGGGGATCCAGGCGGTTTCTACGTTCTCGTTCTCCAGGAAATTGTGAATAAAGTCGCCCACTTTATCATTACCGAGCCCGGTAAGCAGGGCTGATTTTAAGCCGAGGCGGCTTACGCCCGTGGCTATATTAAGGGGGCATCCCCCTACAAATGCATTGAAGGCTGTAATCTTTTCGAATGGCTGCCCGATGTCCGAAGAGTACAGGTCTATTGAAGACCTGCCGATGGTAAGCAAATCGGCGGCAACATCGGTCCGGGGAATGGTAGTCTTCATCACACTCTGCTTTTCCCGTTCATTTCGGCGGTTACCAGGGGTAGACGGGGGTCCCGGCCCTTCCAGGTGCCATAAATCCACTCGTGATCCGGATCGGATGTATTCGCCAGCGACTGATCGCTCCCCGCCAGGAAATTGAGGTAATATACGTTGTATCCGTGCCCGGCTACTACGGGGTGATAACCTTCAGGCACGAGCACCGCTTCATTGTGATGCACCCGTACAATTTCATCCAGGGACCGGTCAGCACTATACACCTGCTGAATGGCGTAACCCTGCGGTTTATCCATCTTGTAAAAGTAAATCTCTTCCAGGTCTGCCTCCAGCAATTCTCCTTCTCCGGAGACGGTCCTTACATCATGTTTATGGGCGGGAAACGAACTCCAGTTGCCCGATGGCGTATACACTTCCACGCAAACAATCCGCTGGCACCCGGCGCCCGGCGGTATCAGGCCGTTAATCTGGCGATTCGCATTGTCACCTCCCCGGATCTCGATGGGAGCATCTTCGGGGCGCTGCATGAAAGTGGGATGATCCTCTTCGGTTTTCACCCAGCAGATCGCGATGTCGGTCTCCTCTTCTGCCGCGGTAAGAACAAAATGTTTATGCCTGGAGAAGTACATGGCATGACCAATTCCGCTAAAAACGTCTTTTCTCCCATTCATCGTTTCCCAAACCCTGCCGTCGCACTCCACGCTGAAATTCCCCCCGAGCAATACTACACAGTATTCGTTTTCGCCGGTGAACTCATCCAGGACCTCTCCTTTTTTCAAGGTTCGGGCTTCAAAATTCAGGTATTCCCACCCGGCCGAGGCGGCATCAATGTGTTGGTAAACCGGCGAACTTTGTGCTTTTCTTAGTAATGACCCCATATGTTTGCCTGGTAGGCTATGGTAAACTACCATTGACACACAATTATAGCAGTACCGATTTTCATTACAAAATGCAATTATTTCAATAAAGCATGCAAACGTTTGAAAAAATTCAACGATTTAAAGATCGCTTTCTGCGCCACTGATTCAACAACGGAGGTGAATCAGGATTTACCGGAAGGAGTACGGTATTTCTGAAAGGGGATTTTAAAAAGGTTCCCGATCCGGCTGTTCTCCTCCTTACTCATGTGGGTGTCCACACCATAGACCAGGGAATGCTGGTCTACCGTCGCGAAGGTGCCGAACAAACGGTCCCAGAAGGAGAAAATATTACCGTAATTGGTGTCGGTATAGGGTTGCCGGTAGTGATGATGCACATGATGCATATTGGGCGTGACGATAACCAGGCTGAGGATTCTGTCCAGTGATGCCGGTAGCCGGATATTGGCGTGGTTGAACTGTGAGAGGAGCACAGATATTGACTGATAAGCAAATACCAGCCACATGGGTGCACCGGTCACCAGCACTGCCAGCATCGTAAAGGCGAACCGGAATACGCTCTCCCCGGGGTGATGCCGGTTGGCGGTAGTCGTGTCGACGTAAGTGTCGGTATGGTGTACCAGGTGAAATTTCCACATCCATTTCACCTTATGTTGAATCCAGTGTATCAACCAGGCCCCGACAAAATCCAGCAAAATAAGCCCGATCAGGAATTCGGCCCATAAGGGTAGTCCGGGAAGCCATTGCAGTATGCCGGTTTTATTTTCAACCACCCACCGGCTGGTAAGGACGAGCGCAAACGCCAGGATAAAATTGACCACTACCGTGGTAAGCGTGAATACGATGTTAACCCCGGCGTGCCTGAATTTGTGATAACGAAACCGGAACAAAGGAAAAGCATTTTCAATCAGCCAGAAAATGGTAATGCCACCGACCAGGATGAGTGCCCTGTGCGTAGAAGGAATGCTGTTAAAATAACCTGCAATCGTTTCCATACTTTGTGTCCGGCGCTATAATAATCGAGTATTCAACGACTATTTACGTAAAATTCTCAACCTGCACAAACAAGCCGGGGCGATCACGAAAAAGCCTGCCGTATCACGTCGAAGGAGCGGAGTTTGGCCTGATGGTCAAAAATATGACTGGTTACAATCAGTTCGTCATAATGAACATCCCTGTGAAAGTCGGCAAATTGAGATCTAAGCGTTTTCCGGTCGCCTATAAAGGTGCAGGCGGCCATCCGCATCACGGCCTGGCGGATTTCCTCGTTCCAATACGCATCCAACGAATCAACCGGCGGCGGAAGCGGAGCACGGCGGTTGGTAACCATCCCGATAAACATCTGGAAAAGACTCGTTGCCAGCCGGTAGGCTTCAGCGTCCGTATCCGCTCCGAATGCGTTGACGCACACCATTACGTGTGGTTCTGCCAATTGTTCCGACGGACGGAATTCGTTTCGGTAGATATTTACAGCAGACCGCAGCTGAGAGGGGGCAAAATGAGCGGCAAATGCATAAGGTAACCCCAGGTGCGCCGCCAGGTGGGCGCTGTCGGTGCTCGATCCAAGCATATAAAACGGAATCTTCAGCCCTTCTCCCGGAAACGCCCTGACCTTTACGTCGGGATCGTCGTTTTTGAAATAAGACATCAACTCCTGCACGTCTGCCGGGAAACTAAAAGCGGTATTCAGGTTGCTTCTGCGCAGAGCCAGGGCGGTGGTTTGATCGGTGCCGGGCGCCCTTCCCAAACCCAGTTCTATACGCCCGGGGTAAATGGATTCCAGGGTTCCGAATTGTTCGGCAACCATGAGTGGCGCATGGTTTGGGAGCATAATTCCCCCGGAACCTACGTGAATCCGGTGGGTGTGGCCCGCTATATGTCCGATCAGTACCGCGGTCGCAGAACTTGCCACATGCTGCATGTTGTGGTGTTCGGCCAGCCATATACTCCGGTACCCCAGTTGCTCCACATGTTTTGCAACGGACACGGTATCGGCTATCGCCTGACCGGCGTTTCCGCCTTGTGCAACAACCGCCAGCTCCAGAACTGAAAGTGGTGTATTTTCAATCGGCATAAAATCCGGCTCAAATTTAAGTTAACGCAAAGAACTGCTACTTCTATTACAAACTGGTATTGCCGGCAGTTCCCGCGTTGCCTGAATTTCTGTTGGCGGTCCTTCATTTACCGGTCCGCCTCCTGCCGCTATTGGCTGTCGTTCCAATATATGAGTACATTAAGTGTAGCACGGCCCGAGGCAATGACGTCGGGCTTTCCGTCCAGGTCCAGATCGGCCACCTTCAGATCTTCACAGGCCATTCGTATGCGGTCATCCAGAGGAAACATCTGCCAGGCGTTATTTTCACGAACCAACAACCTCACCCCAACTTCTTTATCTTTGTTGGGATTACGCCATCCTGCAACCAGCTGACTTTCACCCTGGCTCAAAAAATCGGCGGCGGCTATGGCGTGCCCCTGCGCAAAATCCGCCGTCAGGATGGTCCGCTTACCGTCCTGCTGCGTAACCATCAGCCGGGTGCCGTGCATCGGCTCAATGGTTGCAGTGACTACCTCGCCGTTTTTCTGCCGAAATACCGTCACCTCTCCTGTCTCATGATTCCGGACGAGCCATTTTCCCGTCGCGCGCCAGCGGCTACCCTTGTATTCAATTATCTGAACCCCTTCCTTACCGGCCACGGCTGCCTGCAGTGACTTCCCGTTTTCGTAAACATGAAAATTGTGCGTCAGGTGCATACCAGTGTCCAGAAGGTCGTATTTCCAGGTTTTACGGACATCATCCGGCACCGAAAAAGCAATCCAGTTTACGCCCGCTCCCGCCCCATCGACATTGCCCCGCCCATGCAACGGCAAAACCAGCAACTGAAAGCTGCCGGCAGGCGTCTTTCCCCACGCCATGCGATGAATGGTTACGTCGTGGTACAATTTGACAGGTGACCACTTTTGCGTGGGATCGGCGGGCGGAACCAGGTAGAACACCGCACCCGATTTTGCCGGGTCATTGGTCTCGGCAGGGTTCCACTGCGCACCTACAGCTACCTCCACCCTGCCATCGCCGTTGATATCGCGTGCGGCAATACAAACATTGTCAAACTTCGTCAGGTTTTCAGCCATAATGTGGCATTCCCATTTCTTGTCCCTGGCGCCCGGATTCCTGTACCAGACAATTTCGGTTTTGTCAGCCAACAGAATGTCGGGCAGGGCGTCGCCGTCTACATCCCCTATTGCCAGGCCGTAACCTATATCTATCTGGTTATCTACTACTTCGGCTGAAAACTGAGGGGTTTGAGCCGTCAACGGGCTATAAAAACCGGGAAATAACAAGGCACAAACGCATATCGCGTTAAAAAAGTAAGTGTGTTTCATAAGAGTATCCGAAACGCTGAAAATGATATTTCCTAACGGTAAGTAAGCTACTAAAATTCCGGTAAATTTACGAGTATCAGCGCGGCTGAAATCAACAAACCAATCAGGAACCGGCTCGCCAGGAGGAGCTTCATGTAATGGGAAAAGTAATGAAAAACGAAAGCATTTCGGTTTTTGATATATTTAAAATCGGCGTAGGGCCGTCGAGTTCGCATACGCTCGGTCCGTGGCGCGCAGCACAGGCATTTGTCGGATCGCTGGTGCAAAACGGGGTGATCGACCGGGTTTCACGCATCGGAGTGGATTTGTACGGTTCATTAGCCAAAACCGGGAAGGGACACGGGACCGACCTGGCGGCCATTTTAGGACTGGCCGGCTTTGACCCCGTAACCATTGATACGGCCTCCATTCCGGATGTCCTTGAAAAAATAAACCGGGACGGCAGTCTCACCCTGTCGGATTCATCAATTGTTGCCTTTCTAAAAAAGGAAGATATCCGGTTCCATTTTACGGAAAGTCTCCCGTTTCATCCCAATGGCATCAGGTTTTCCGCCCACCTGGAGGGAGAGACTATTTTTACCGAGACTTACTATTCAATAGGCGGCGGCTTTATCAACCGGGGGGAGGAGGCTCCGGCGAACGATGCAAAGGCCGGCACTTTAGCGCTTCCTTTTCCCGCCGACACTGCCGCGGACCTTCTGAAGCATTGCCGGGAAAACGGCTTTTCTATCAGCGATCTCGTTCGGCGGAACGAAATGGCCTGGCGTGCGGACACGGAAACGCAAAACGGTCTGCTGAAACTTTGGCATACCATGGTAGACTGCATAAAGCGGGGCTGTAGCACGACTACCGGCTTTCTACCCGGGGAGCTCCGGGTAAAAAGGCGTGCAGGAACCATGCACCAGAAACTGCTGTCACAACCTGTACCCGAGAAGACCGATACCTGGATTGAGATGATCAGGAACTCGGGCCAGGGTTTTAACTACACCCTTGACTGGCTCAGCTGTTTCGCACTTGCCGTCAATGAAGAAAATGCGTCATTCGGACGCGTCGTAACCGCACCCACAAACGGGTCTGCCGGCGTGGTCCCTGCTGTGCTGATGTATCACGTTGTGTTCTGCAAAGGCGGCTCCGATGAGCAAATTCAGCGCTTTCTCCTCACCGCTGCCGAGATAGGTTCCATCTTCAAGAAGGGAGCTACTTTATCCGCTGCAATGGGTGGATGCCAGGCAGAGATCGGTGTTTCTTCGGCGATGGCTGCAGCCGGGCTGACCGAAGTGATGGGCGGCACACCCGAGCAATGCCTGATGGCCGCCGAAATAGCTATGGAACATCACCTGGGCCTTACCTGCGACCCCGTTGCCGGCCTGGTTCAGATCCCCTGTATCGAGCGCAATGCGATGGGCGCTATCAAAGCGGTGACCGCGTCCCAGCTGGCCCTTCAGGGTGACCCGTCCGCAGCAAAGGTATCACTCGACAATGCGGTTCAAACTATGTGGCAAACCGCGCTCGACATGAACGAAAAGTACAAAGAGACCTCCGAAGGCGGCCTGGCGCTGCATATTCCGGTGGGGTTGAGTGAGTGTTAGGGAGGGGTGAGATGTGAGGTATGAGGTATGAGGTATGAGGGGTGAGGAGCTTGGAAATCAGAAATCGGCCCGTTTGAGATGTAAACGGGCCGATTTCCGATTTCTGACTTGTCATTTCTGATTACTCTCGCAGCTCAAACCTCACTCCTACTTCACTACTTCCGCATTATCAAGGATATAATTCAATTCGTAGATATCGTCGGCGTTCAGCTTCAGGGTGCCTTTGAAAGTCAGTCTTTCATCCGTTTTAAACTTCGGAGAGCCTTTCGGGAAATTCAGGGTCATGACCGACTCCGGTCCGGCGCCGCCACAAAAGAAGCAGGCACTGAAGGGGAAAGCCGATAGAACGTATAAGCCCGCATCCAGGTCCCGGGGAATTACATAGCCGGTAATTGCCACCTCTTTTTTATCAAGCTTCTTTACGGTCGGCCCGAAAGTCGGGTACAACATATATACCTGCTCGCTTGCGAACCACTTCTTATTAAAGGAAACATCCCTCAGTATCTCCCAGGTAACCTTTTCGGGGTTAGCGGAGAAAGTAAAGGAACTTAACATGAGAACCGCCGCTGCCACTGCTCCCCATTTTCGGCTTAGAGCTTTCATAAAGTCTTTTTTTTGAATCAAAAACCAATCACAGAACGAAAATACGCAAACTTGAGTTCATCTCAAACCGCTCTTTCGTCCTGTTATTTCCTGGCAGCGTCAAACTCTCTGTGGTTGGATTCTTCGTAAAGCCGCTCCTTGGAAAGTCCTCTGAAATAGTCGTAAGTTTTCTTCAGCCCTTCCGCACGGCCCACTTTGGGTTCCCAGCCCAGTATTTCACGCGCCTTTGTAATATCCGGCTGGCGCTGTTTGGGATCATCCTTGGGAAGCGGCTTGTAGACTACTTTCTGACTGGTCCCGGTCAGTTTAATAATTTCTTCCGCGAAATCTTTTATCGTGATTTCCGATGGGTTGCCAATATTAACCGGGTTGGCGTAATCGCTCAAAAGCAGGCGGTAAATGCCTTCCACAAGGTCGTCCACGTAGCAGAAAGAACGGGTTTGAGAACCATCGCCGAATATGGTGAGATCTTCGCCGCGAAGCGCCTGCCCTATGAAAGCCGGCAGGACACGGCCGTCGTTGAGCCGCATGCGGGGGCCATAGGTATTGAAAATCCGGACAATGCGGGTTTCCAGGCCATGATAAGTATGATAAGCCATGGTAATTGCCTCCTGGTAGCGCTTGGCTTCGTCGTAACAGCCACGCGGCCCTACCGGGTTCACGTGTCCCCAGTACTCTTCGGTCTGCGGGTGCACGAGCGGATCGCCGTAAACCTCTGAAGTAGAAGCAATCATAAACCGCGCGTTCTTCACACGGGCCAGGCCCAGCAGGTTGTGCGTGCCCATGGCACCTACCTTCAGCGTCTGAATCGGGATCTTAAGGTAGTCGATCGGGCTGGCCGGAGATGCAAAGTGCAGAATATAGTCCAGATCGCCCGGAACATGCACAAACTTGGTCACATCGTGGTGATAAAACTCAAAATTTGCAAGCGGCATGAGATGTTCGATATTCCGGAGATCGCCGGTTATCAGGTTGTCCATCGCCACAACGCGGTAACCTTCTTTAATAAAGCGGTCGCAAAGGTGAGACCCCAGAAAGCCCGCCGCACCTGTTATCAATACTCTTTTCATTTGTGTTGGATAGTTCCTTGTTAATTTCGCAAGTGCCAAAAATAGCCTGAATTTATTTCAGGTCCTGTTGTTTTGCTAATTTTTGTCCAAATCGGATGGAAGGTTGTTCTATGAACAGGTACATCCCGTAAGAAACAAGAAAGATAATGACAAAAGTAATAACGCCATTAATTACCGGCGTGAAGCGGGAGGAGTCGGCCCAATTAATGTACCGGAGCAGCGGTTCTATGAGCGGCTGATGGATCAGGTAGATGCTATAGCTGCAAAGGCCTACATAAATAAGCGC
Source organism: Ravibacter arvi (assembly GCF_039540405.1). Lineage (NCBI taxonomy): Bacteria > Pseudomonadati > Bacteroidota > Cytophagia > Cytophagales > Spirosomataceae > Ravibacter > Ravibacter arvi. The sequence continues at coordinate 253,056 of NZ_BAABEY010000001.1, read as the reverse complement.
ATTCCTTACATATTCCCAAAATCCGGGTGCGCTTAACCGGGAATGCAACACCAGCTCAAGCAGCATGGCCCATAAGACCGCCGCCATAATATGATTGAAATAAAAAAAGAAGAGGATGAAAGCTTTGGAAGCCGCATAAGTCAGTAGCAGGATCAGCCATTTCCACCAGGAAACATTAAAAACCCGTCTGCCCCGGGAGTAGAAGTCGGCAACCACGGCGCCAAGCACCCAGACAATCCAGTAGTGCAGCACAAAGGTCATTTCACTCAGCCTTTCCGGCGGCCGGCCCCCGTTGCGGTACATGATCCCGAGAATGGCAGCGATGTGGACAAAAAAAAGAGCCGTACAAAGTGCCCGGATCCCTAAGCGGGCCGCAAGCACCAGAAAAAGGGGATACAAAGCATATAATTGCGCTTCCAGCGCAATACTCCAGAATGAAGGATTCACTCCGAAGATAATGCCACTGTCACTAAAAAAATTGTGAACAAGGAAGATATGGGAAACAAGCGCCACCCGCCCCTCCTCGGTAAAGAGAAAGTGGGCGGACTGTTGCTTGTCCACGAAAGCAAAAAAAAGCAGGACCAGGAGATAGGGCGGATAAATCCGCCAGAATCTTCTCGCAAAGAACTTACGGATATTCAATTCGCCGCCGCGCGCCAGCTGACCGTGGTGAATCAGGAACCCACTGATAACCAGGAAGAGCTGAACACCGACATCGCCGTAAGCTAACGGCGAAAAAGTGCCCGCAATCTGTTGTATAGTTGCATTCTCGAATGCAAGAAACGCTCCTTTAACCGGCAAAAATCCCTGCGCTGTTGTCAAATGCCAGTGATAGCCGAAAACCAGGAGAATAGCAATGCCGCGCAGTACATCGACCTGCTCCAGCTTGCCCGGGCTCCCTGAATAAAATTGGGCCATTGCTTCGCCTATATTTAGAAATTCTCATTGGTTATTCTTAAACCTAATAATAGAACTATCGGGTAATTGCCCCACAATCCGGGCTTCGCCAATCCCGGGTCCGCGAAATCCGGTCCCGGGCAGTGGGCAAAACCCTTCCTAAATATAAGCAGACGTGCTTCCGACCTGCGTTACGCAGCCGAACAAGTCCTAGCCGGCCGTCAGCTAACGGTTTCCCGGCCTATGCTGAAATAGGCAAAACCCAATTCTTTCATGTGTTCAGGTTCGTACAAGTTTCTCCCGTCAAAAATAACTTTATTCTTCAGAAGGGCACTAACTTTCTCAAACTCAGGCGTTCTGAACTGCGGCCATTCCGTAAAAATCATCAATGCATCCGCGTCGTCAAGGGCGGCATAAGCGGTATGACAGTAGGTCACACCAGGCAATAGCGCCTTCGTATTGGGCATTCCTTCGGGGTCATAAGCAGTAACTTTCGCCCCTAAATCAAGCAACTCGCGTATATTTTCCAAAGCAGGCGCCTCGCGTATATCATCGGTGTAAGGCTTAAAGGCCAACCCCCAGACCGCTATCGTTTTGTCTTTCAGATCACCGCCGAAATACGCCAGCAAATGCGGCAACAGTTTCCGCTTCTGGTCTTTGTTCACTTCCATAACGGCATTAAGCAGGCGGAAATCGTAGGCATAATCCGCGGATGTCTTTGCCAGTGCCTGCACGTCTTTTGGAAAGCAGCTTCCTCCGTAACCGATACCTGCAAACAAAAACCGCTTCCCGATACGGCTGTCAGTACCAATCCCACGGCGTATATGATCGACATTCGCACCTGTCTTTTCGCACAGGTTGGCGATTTCATTCATGAAAGTAATTTTCATAGCCAGGAAAGCGTTGGCTGCATATTTGGTCATTTCTGCTGACCGCTCATCCATGAAAATAATCGGGTTACCCTGTCTGACGAGCGGCGCATACAACCTTTCCATCACTTTTTTTGCCCGCTCCGAGCCCGTACCTACTACCACACGATCCGGTTTCATGAAATCTTCCACGGCAACCCCCTCTCTCAGGAATTCGGGGTTAGAGACCACGTCAAAGTCTACCGTGGCGTTGCGCGAAATAGCTGCGCTGACGAGTTCGGCCGTTCCCACCGGAACAGTGCTTTTATCCACTATCACCGCATATTGGGTCATCAGTTTACCCAGGTCGTCAGCTACCTTCAGGATATATTTCAGGTCTGCAGAGCCGTCTTCTCCCGGAGGCGTCGGTAAAGCCAGGAAAATAGTTTCGGCGCCTTCAATTCCTTCTTTCAGGCTGGTGGTGAACTTTAACCGTCCTTCTTCCACGTTCCGGTTAAATAACACGTCGAGCCCGGGTTCGTAAATCGGCATAACGCCGTTCTGTAAACCTTTTATTTTTTCTTCATTGACGTCGACGCAGACAACCTGGTTCCCCGTTTCCGAAAAACATGTACCCGTCACGAGTCCAACGTAACCTGTTCCTACAACTGCAATTTTCATCCTTTATTGATGGTGTATGGTATAAGATAATCGCTTGATCCTATTTGCTATTTGTTTAAAACAAAGGTTTTATATACCTTTTGCCATCGCCTCCGGCTCCGGCAAACCGGCGGAATGCCTCCGGCAGGCGAAGGACAAATATAATTTTTTTCCTTTATCACCGGGGAGAATGGCGATCGAATTTATTATCCGTATTGTATTATTTTAATTTGGAAAGGGGAGATAGGATATTGGAAATCGGAAGTCGGAAATCGGCCGCGCCGCGTAAGCCGCGCTGCGTAGGTCGGGCCGTATATGAAGACAATTTCCGATTCCCACGTTCCGATTTCCGATTTCCGATTTCCGACTTCCGCCTTCCGATTTCCGCCTTCCAATCAACAAACCAACCATTATGCTTTATCCATTGAATGAAAACCAGGAAATTATCCGTCAGGCCATCAGGGACTTTTCGGCTTCCAACATTCTTCCTTATGTGCGGCAATGGGATGAGGCACAGCATTTCCCCATTGATGTCTTCAGGCAGCTGGGTAGCCTCGGGGTCATGGGCATGCTGGTTCCGGAAGCTTATGGCGGCGCCGGGCTGGGGTACCAGGAATACGTGACCGCTATTGTAGAACTGTCAAAAGTCGATCCGTCGATCGGGCTTTCTATGGCCGCCCATAACTCCCTTTGCACCAATCACATCCTGATGTTCGGAAACGAAGCGCAGAAGCAAAAATACTTACCTCTGCTGGCATCAGGCGAGTGGCTGGGCGCCTGGGGACTTACAGAACCGGGTTCAGGCTCGGATGCCGGCAACCTGAAAACCGTTGCTTCGAGGGACGGAGACTCCTGGACCCTGAACGGCAGCAAAACTTTTATCACCCATGGAAAAAGCGGAGATGTACTGGTGGTCATCGCACGCACAGGTGAAAGCGGCGCCAAATCCAATGCGACTGCCTTTGTAGTAGAGCGCGGCACGCCCGGGTTTTCAGCCGGCAAAAAGTTGGACAAGCTGGGTATGCGCGCGTCCGAAACTACGGAGCTCGTCTTTGAAAACTGCCGGATCAGCGATACCCAGCGGCTCGGTGAGGTGGGCGACGGCTTTCACCAGGCGCTAAAAATCCTGGATGGCGGCCGTATTTCTATCGCTTCGCTTAGCATCGGCACCGCACTGGGCGCTTACGAAGCGGCTTTGGCCTACGCGAAAGAACGCGAACAATTCGGAAAACCGATTGCACATTTCCAGGGAATAGCATTCAAGCTGGCTGATATGTATACCCAGATACAAGCGGCGACACTGCTTACCTACCAGGCGGCGACCGCTAAAGATCGGGGCGAAAATGTGACTTTGCCGAGCTCCGTGGCCAAGTATCACGCCTCCGAAACCGCTGTGAGCGTAACCGGAGAAGCTGTGCAGATACTGGGCGGATATGGCTTCACAAAAGACTATCCGGTAGAAAAGTTTTACCGCGACAGCAAGTTATGCACCATCGGTGAAGGGACCAGCGAAGTACAGAAAATGGTCATTTCCCGCGAGATCCTGAAATAACCGGGAAATCATTACCGCTTAAAGCAGCTACCTGCCGTATAAACCGGCAGTGAAACGTTTACACTATAATCGTTGCAAAACGGGGATATCATCCGTATCTTCAAGAAAACAATTCATAATATACCCCGAAACTATATGTCCGTAGCCTACGTTTTACTCGTCATAGTGGTTGTTACGCTTTTAATGGCCGTGAAGGTGGTCCCGCAGCAAAGCGCCTACATCATGGAACGCCTGGGGCGATTTCATGGCGTACTTCAACCCGGGATCAGTTTTATCATCCCGTTTTTCGACCGGATTGCCTATAAACATAGCCTGAAAGAAAAAGCGCTGGACATTCCTGAACAGATTTGTATCACCAAAGACAACGTTCAGGTCCGGATGGACGGGGTGATCTTCATCCAGGTGATCGACCCTCAGAAAGCCTCCTACGGCATCAATGACTACAATTTCGCCGTCAGCCAGCTGGCCCAAACCACCATGCGGAGCGAAATAGGCAAGCTCGACCTGGACCGTACCTTTGAAGAGCGTATGACCATCAACCGCGCCGTGGTGCAGGCCATTGACGAGGCTGCCATCAGCTGGGGGGTGAAGGTACTGCGTTACGAAATCAAAAACATTACACCACCCCAGAGCGTATTGGTGGCAATGGAGAAACAAATGCAGGCAGAAAGGGAAAGAAGAGCGGTCATTCTTCAATCCGACGGTGAGAAACAGGCGGCGATTAACCTGGCCGAAGGCCAGAAACAAAAGGTCGTACTGGAATCGGAAGGACTCCGGGCACGCCAGATCAACGAGGCGGAAGGAGAGGCCGCCGCCTTGCTTTCGGTGGCCGAGGCTACGGCTCAAAGCATCCGGCTGGTAGCGGGAGCGATCAATACGGAGGGAGGAATGGACGCGGTTCAGCTCAAAGTTGCAGAAAACCTGGTAGAGCAGTTCGGGAAACTGGCCAAAACCAATAATACATTGATACTTCCGGCTAACTTTGCGGACATGGGCTCGCTCATTGCATCTGCGATGAGTGTGGTAAAATCAGAGTCGAATAAAAAGTAAATACGTACCCACAAGTTTCAACTGTCATGGATTTCCTGTCGTTACCCCAGATTTGGCTCATCATCGGATTGCTGATGCTGTTCGCCGAACTGGTAAGTGTAGCCCTCGTTTTCGTATTCCTGGCCATTGCGGCGTTTATCACCGCCATACTCAGCGCGACCGGCCTCGTACCTTCGCTCGAGTACCAGATCATCATATTTTCGCTGATTTCAATCGGAACTACCATTCTGCTGAGAAAACCGGTAAAAAAATGGGTGAGCCAATCCAAACAGAAGGAATACAGTGAATACGCCGGCGAAACCGCGATGGTCATCAGCGACATCCCGGCCGAAGGAGAAGGCCGGATTTATTACCGGGGCGCCGAGTGGATGGCCATTTCGTCAAAGCACACCCGAATCGAAGCCGGCAGCAAAGTAACTATTGTAAAAGCAGATGGTATCAAACTGCTGGTGGAAGAGGCCGCCTGAACCCTCCCACCCCATATAAAAGCGATGTATAGATTGCCTGGAGCCATCTATACATCGCTTTTATTCATTAGGCCGGCTCCAGACTGTTTTTGTTGATGCGGCGCCTACATGGGTCTTTTCTCAAAAGAGTTCGATTTTCTGTCTCGAAATCATTTGCTCACAAGTCGCTTACAAATATCATTGGGGTGAGGTCGAGTATCATTAATGGGAATCACAGGACGTTCTGTCAAGGAAAGATGCCAAATTCTTCCTGAAGACACTTGAGAGCAATAGACTCTTCATGTCGATATAAACCCCTGTCAGATAATGAATTATTTCCTGAATTTTTTAAGCTCACCCAACTGTGTGTTGCAAAAGGATCATAATCGACATTGTAAAAATTATAACCCACTTGGTTCATCTGCTGAAACCATTTTACACCTGTATCAACAGGGTTATGAATCCCAAAGGGTGTGATTTTACCGCGGGGTAGCGTAACGTTCCTGGCATGCTCCATATTAATCATCCCGACATATTCGTTCAGCCTGCATTCGGGAAGCGGCCAAGGCTGCTCAATATCCACGACTTGTGAATAGATTTTTGTTCTTGCTCCGGGATGTAGGCTCGCGAGCCTGAAAATCTCATCCGCCGTGGGTTTAAAATTCTGATAATTATCACCATTGCAAAGTTGCGCAGCATATGCCGGGCAATTCCAACATTGCCCTATCTTCCCAACGCCAGCATAATCGTCAATGTATTTTAGATATTCGAAAACCAGGTCGCCTTTGAAATAAACATCGTTGTGGACCAGCAATAGGTACTTTTTGTCAGTTTTCTCCCAGGCATATTGGTACCTCACCGACCTACGATAGGGTGCAAAAGATAAGAGTTTTCGGCGAGGCGGTTTATACCCGAACCAGAACATCGGCTTGTAGCGCAATACTCTTTCGCCGAGGACTTTGTAGATAAAGTTAAAATCTGACGGTTCTGGCTGTTTCCGTTCTTCCAGGAAATATATTTTATCTATCCAGAAGTCTGAATGCCTTAGTAGTGTCAACAATGTTACAGCAGTCTGATAAGGTTTACCATAGACAGAGATTGCCACGTCAACACTAGCTTTCCGAAGATTTTGCATCAAAAATGTCTAATAGAGTTAGGGTAGTAATGACTTATCAGAGTACTTTCTCCGTCGGGTAACGTTTTGACCAGACGCTGCCATATTACCAATAACGCGGCGGTTTTCAAAAACCTCGCCTCGTAATTTTCTGATCTGGCGATCTCTGGGAAAAAAGTTTGGAGCCGGCTTGGGGCTATGCCCCAAGCCGGCTCCAAACTTTTTTCGTTTATACACAGAAGGGATATTTCCGGGAAAAGTTCAATCAGCTCCTACAAACAACGTTCATAAAGTTGCTAACACCCTCCTTAAAAATGTGCAATTTGGGGGTAAAGAAGAACCCGGAGGATAAACAAAACCCCGAATTATGCCAGTTTTTGACATATCCGGGGTCTTATTTATCGCAAAATACTCTATTTCAATAAGTTACAACAAACCCAAAGACATTGACCAGAATATCGCGGATACGAAACCCGACGACCCCTACCCGGATGAGCGGGTACTAATCGTTATGGTTACCGTAGGTTTTCTCCTTATAAATTGCACGCAGAATCTGCATACGGCGCCCTACTGATGGCTTCTGGAAAGCAGTCCGGGAACGCAGTTCACGCATTCTTCCAGTACGTTCAAACTTCTTTTTGTACCTCTTCAGCGCACGATCAATCGATTCGTTGTCTTTGATATTGATAATTAACATATTAGATGATGATATTTTATCTCCCTTAAAAGGCCACAAAGTTAATATTTTGTGTTTTACGAATCAATCTTTTTGGTAAAAAAATAGATATTTGAAAAAAAGTACCGTTTATGAGCAAGAAGCTGGCGGTGATTGATCTGGGCACCAATACGTTCCAGATGATCGTAGCCACCCAGGAGCGCACAGGATTCACCATTCTTTTTCAAAAGAGCACGCCTTCAAAAATCGGGAAGGACGGGATTAACCGGAAAGTAATCACAGACGATGCTATTCACCGGGCTGTCTCCATCCTGGCCGATTTTGAAAAGGAGCTGCAGCGCTTTGAAATATTCCCGAAGGACGTGTTTGTATTCGGTACGAGCGCCGTCCGCAATGCCGCCAACCAGGACGAATTCATCGACCGGGTCCGGGATCAAATGGGTTTCAGCATCCGGGTGATCGACGGCAGTACCGAAGCCCAGCTCATCTACTTAGGCGTCCGGGAAGCGGTGCACCTGGGCGCAAACCCGAACCTCATTATGGACATCGGCGGCGGAAGCGTGGAATTTATCATTGCCGATCAGCAGGACGTCTTCTGGAAGAAAAGCTTCGAGATTGGTGGTCAACGCCTGATAGAGCGTTTTGTAAAATCAGACCCGCTAAGCGCGGCGTCCAGAAAGCATATCTTTAATTTTCTCGACGAACAGCTCATACCGCTTTCCAATGCGATCCATCAATACGCCCCGCAGGTACTGGTCGGTTCCTCCGGGACCTTTGAAACACTGGCGGAAATGGATCATTGGAACCGGCTGAACGACTGGCCACCGGCTCACCAGACCGGGTTCGATATCCCGCTTGAAGTGTTTGAAAAAAGCCGGAATCTCATCCTGAGCTCCGACAGGGCCGCAAGACTCAGTATACCAGGAATGAAAGAACTGCGCGTCGACCTGATCAGTGTTGCCGTATGCCTCATCGAGTACATCGTAAACGCCTACCCTATTAACCGGATAAAAGCCTCCCGTTACTCCCTCAAGGAAGGAGCACTATCCATGTTCTGTAACGATAACCTTAACGGGACGTAGTGTCGGGAGCGGGCTCCTTGAACTTCAACAGCGTATCAATCGGCGAAACAGCCGGGCCACGGTCTTTCTTCCCGAAAACAGAAACGTTGATGTAACGCTTGGGGTGCTCCCGGAAATTGGCAAGCAGCTGGTTCAGGCTCATCATCGTATAGTTCAGGTTCTGGTAGAGCGCGTCGTCGGTCAGTAACTTACCGGCGGTCCCCTCACCGGCTTTTATACCCGCCAGGAGCGTTTGCAGCTCTCCTATGGTCTGGTGGGCCTTATTGATCGTAGCACCCAACGAAAGTGCGTTCAAAGAGTCCACCAGCGTATTGGCATTGGCAAGCAGCGGTTTGATCCCCTTTTCGGTCTCTACGAGCGATTCCGAAAGTTTACTCAGGTTAGCCATCAGGCCGGCAATCTTCCCCTTATTCTCGTTCAAAATACTGTTCAGCGAGTTGCCGGTCTGGTCAAAATTGGCCAGCACCTTGTTAAGCGTCTCTCCGGTTTGCTTAAAGCCTTCCGAAACAATCGCCAGGTTGACCATGAGCGAATCAGCATGCGACAATACCGGCGTAGCCTGACTCTGAAGCAGCGCCATCAGGCCGGCCTCTTTTTCGGAAACCAGCAGCGACTTGTTAGGCAGCATTACCTTCGAAGTGCCCATCTGCAGCCGTACCGCTTTGCCGCCAAGCAAACCACCGTCGACAAGCACTGCCTTTGTACCTTCCGGAAGCGGCAAATTCTTCCGTACATCCAGGCTTACCCGTAACATGTTGTTCTTCTCCGGCACCAGGTCTATCTGCACCACCCGCCCTACCGGGTAACCGTTCAGAAGAACGGGATTGGAGGAAGTGAGACCATCAACATTGTCATATTCAACATAATAGATATTGGACCTGGAGAAAATATCCGATCCCTTCAGGAAATGAAACCCGAAATACAAGACAACCAGCGATATTGCCGCTAACAGGCCAACCTTTACTTCTTTAGACATCCTAGCTATAAATACGTTTATACTATTTCTTTAGGTGTGAGGTGTGGGGCGTGAGGTGTTAGGCACACATTCACTCCTCAGTCTCCACCGCTCTTTTATAAGCACCGAATGCTTTCAGGATCCTTTCGGCATTTTCCGCGTTTCCTTCTTCTGAAAGCAGGTAATTTTCTTCCTCCGGGTTACTCAGGAAGCCCACTTCGACCAGCACGCTCGGCATTGTAGTCCGCCAAAGTACAAGAAAACCGGCTTGTTTTACCCCTCTGCTCGTCCTGAACTTCCCGAAATTATTCTCCACATGTTGCGCAAACCTGAGGCTGTTGGTCAAAAAGGCACTCTGGTAGTTGGCCAGCATAATATAAGCGAGCGGAGAATCGGGGTCAAATCCCTTGTATTTCTGCTGATAATTGGTCTCTTTCAGGATGACGGAGTTTTCCCGTTTCGCAACTTCCAGGTTCCCGTCGGTTTTATGCAAGCCCATTACGAATGTCTCCGTACCTTTGACGGCCTTCGACCTGGGGCTGGAGTTGCAATGCAGGGAGATGAATAGATCGGCATTGTTATGGTTGGCATAACCGGAACGATCCGAGAGATCCACAAATTTGTCAGTAGTCCTGGTATAAAGCACCTTCACGTCAGGGTATTCGTCTTTGATGCGTTTTCCAAGCTCCAGGGCCAGTTTTAACACGACGTTTTTTTCCTTGGCGCGTTTCCCGACCGTCCCCGGATCATGTCCGCCATGACCGGCATCAATTACAACCGTTTTAACTTTATATCCCTCTATGGATGGTGTGGGCGTGGTTCCGAGAACCGGATTCCGGTTCGTCAGCAACAACAGGACAATTACGAGAGATTTAATAACTTTTAACATTATTTTGTGTGACGCACATTACTTCATTGATTTTTGTACGCTAATTTTGATCATCAAGATTTTACAAAAGTAAGTTATTTGTTAGAACTGAAAAAAAACCTCTTTATTATATGGATCGGCTCTCTACTTCTTCTTTTACCATTTGATACTTTTTCACAAAGAAGTACCAAATCTCAGAAAGCAAAGAAAAAAGAAGCAGCCGCTCCAGTCAAGGCCCCAGCTCAGGTTGTTCCGCTGACTGCTCCCGGCAGCGCCCGCGACTCAATCCCGGCCGGGGATTCTCTTGTATTACCCAAGGATTCGGCCAAAGTGGACACCGTCGTCGGCGACCTGAGCACCACCGTAGTCTATACGGCCGAAGACTCCACCATAATGGAAGCCCAGAAGAAAGAGGTACACCTCTACGGCAACGCTTCTGTCACCTACGGCGAAATCAACCTGAAAGCCGATTATATCAGGCTCAACTGGGTGTTGAATGAGGTTTATGCCATCGGCCGCGAAGACACCGCTACCAAAAAAATGGTGGGCGAACCCATTTTCCAGGAAGGACAAAGTACTTACAATACCAAGGAAATCCGGTACAATTTCAAGACCAAAAAGGGGATCATCAAGGGAATTATCACCCAGGAAGGCGATGGAAATATCCGGGGGCAGCGGGTAAAGAAAGACAGCCTGAATAACTTTTACCTGGCTAAAGCCATGTACACCACCTGTAATATGGAGCACCCGCATTACTATATCAATGCTCCCAAAATCAAGCTGGTAGAGAAAAAACAGGTAATATCGGGCCTCTTTAACCTGGTCATCAGCGATGTTCCCCTTCCCCTTGGATTGCCCTTTGGTTTCTTTCCTCTACCCAAAAACAAGGAATCCGGCACCTCCGGTATTCTCTTTCCCACCTATGGCGAGGATGCCATGCGGGGATTCTATCTCCGGGACGGAGGCTATTACTTCGCTATCAATGAATATGTAAACGCGGCGATCCTGGGGCAATTCTATACCAGCGGCAGTTGGGGCGTGGGCCTGGAATCGTCTTACATGAGCCGGTACAAATACTCGGGGAACGTAATGCTTCGCTTCAACCGCAACCGGTCCGGCGACGAAGTGAACAAGATTCTCAAGAACGATATCCGGAACGACTTCAAGCTCTCCTGGAGCCATACACCAAAACCGCGGGGAAGTTCTACTTTCTCCGCCAACGTCAACATCGGAAGCGACAGTTACAATAGTCTCAACGCGGCGGATATCAATACCTATATCTCCAATACGGCAAGTTCGTCGGTACAATACAACAAAACGTTCGGTAGCTTCGCCCGTGCCGGCGCAAGCTTGCGCGTCAACCAGAATTTCGGGAGCATTGACGCTCAAACCCAGATCCGGAAAAACGGTACCACCAATGTCAGCTCGGATTTCAACTTCGGGATCAACCAGTTTTCGCCTTTCACCATAGGCGGGCAGGCACGGGGACGCTGGTATGAAAGCTTCCGCCTGGGCATGGATTTCAGCGGAAATTACGGTGTCACCAATACACTGGCTGCCATTGACACCTCCTATGCAACGTTGAGGTTCATCATTGACAACCCCATTGACACCAGCCGGCTCAAACAGAAGGTCCTGGCCATAAACGGACCGAACCTTCCGACGATTTTCGACAACGGAACTTTCCAGGGGCGTTATTCTATCCCGATATCGCTTCCGAACATGAAATTGCTGAAGCACATCAACGTAACACCAAGTGTGTCGTTCCAGGGTGAGCTTTTCAACCGTGCCTATAACTATACCTATCAAGGGAACAACCGGATCCGGATTGACACGACGGAGGCCATCTATACCCAATATGCCTACAATTTCGGGGCCGGTATGAACACCCGTTTTTACGGCCTGTTCCAGGTACGGAAAGGGAGGCTGGAGACGATACGGCATACCGTTATACCCAACGTGTCGTTTAGCTATACCCCCGATTTCTCGCGGAACAGAAACTTCTACCAGGAGGTTCAGATTAATGACAAGGGCGAAAAAAGGACTTTCTCCAAGTACAAAAACCTGGCCACCGGCGGAAACGGCAGAGCCTCGGGAATGGTCAATTTCGGGCTTGGCAACCAGCTTGAAATGAAGCTCCGGAGCAAAAATGATACGGCTGAAAACCAGTTTGAAAAGGTCTCGCTGCTCGATAACCTGAGTATCAACGGTAACTATAACCTGCTTGCCGATTCGCTCAATCTTTCCAATATAAGCCTGAGCGCAAATACCCGGCTGGGAAAAAACCTTAATATGAACTTCAACATGAACTTTGACCCCTACATTTATGAGGCCTACCCGGGTTCCACGTCGGGGGTCCGGGTCAACAAGTTCGCCATTACCCACGGTCAGGGGCTGGCACGCCTGCAGAACATGAACTTTTCCTTAAACACCAGCTTCAACCCGGCTGCCCGAAAAGTCAATACCGAGCAAAACAAGCAGAAAACGGGTGCGTCGGAAGAACAATTGGAGTTCATTGACCAGAACCCCGATCTGTATGTCGACTTTAATATCCCCTGGAACGTGAACGTCAGCTACAATTTTGGCTGGAACCGAACCGGGCTTGCACCTTCCAACACCGTCCAGGCGCTCAATTTCAACGGTGACCTGAGCCTTACCCCCAAATGGAAAATCACTGTGTCTTCCGGGTTTGACTTTGCGGCGCTCAGCCCGACCATTACGCAGGTCACGATCTACAGGGATTTACATTGCTGGGAAATGAGCCTGAGCTGGACCCCCTACGCCGGTAGTTCGGTCAGGGCCAGTAACTACAACTTTACGCTGAAGGTCAAATCGTCTATCCTCCAGGATCTGAAGCTGACCCGGCGCCGGTCGTTCTACGACTCCGGCGGTATGTACTAGCGCATAGCATCCCCGCAAAGCCGCCTATCTGCCGGAAACCGGCAGACTGAGGTCGATATTGAACCCTTTGTATAGAAAATCGTTAACTTTGACACCGGTTTCAAGCAATCGGCTAACAGTTATTTTTTTACAAAAGGTGTCATCGGCCGTTAGCAGGAAAGCGTAGTCGAAATTTTACCTGTTTGAATGGGCCCCGCGAACAGGCAGGGCGTCACTCGGGTGAACCCATTAAAATCTGAGCTATTTGAAAGTTTTAGTAACCGGTGCAACCGGATTGTTGGGCAGCAGGATAACCAGGCAACTTCTCGATCTGGGTCATAGCGTTTCAGTCCTCCACCGGCCGTCTTCAGACCGGTCGCTCCTGGAGGACGCGGCCCGGAAGGTGCAATGGGTGGAAGGCGATATTCTCGACATTGTCGGCCTGGAGGCCATTTTTTCGGAAATTGACTACGTGGTTCATGCCGCGGCCATGGTATCTTTTATCCCCAGGGAGAGGCGCATGATGCGACAGGTGAATGTGGAAGGAACCGCCAACGTCGTCAACGCCTGCCTTCTTGCAGGTGTAAAAAAGCTTTGCTATATCAGCAGTGTAGCAGCGTTGGGAAGGCCTGAGACCCTGCAGAAAAGCGCACCCCGGCCGATTGAGATCAACGAGGAACAACGCTGGACCGACAGTACTTCCAATTCCGAATATTCGGTAACGAAATACAACGCAGAGCTTGAAGTCTGGCGGGGAATCGCCGAAGGCCTTAACGCGGTCATTCTGAATCCTTCCGTCATTTTGGGAGAGGGCGACTGGCTGAAGAGCAGCACAAGGCTTTTTAAATATGTTTACGATGAAAAGCCCTTCTACACGGAGGGCCTTCTCAACTACGTAGATGTTGCCGATGTCAGCGAAGCTGCCTGCCGGCTGCTCCTCTCCGACATTTCGGGCGAGCGTTTTATTGTAAGCGGCGGGACTGTCCCCTATCGGAAATTCTTCGAAGATGCCGCCGCAGCGATGCATAAAAAAGCGCCGAAATGGCGTGTTAATACACTCCTGGCCGAGTGTGTCTGGCGCTTTGAAGCAATACGGAGTTTCCTAACCGGAAGCAGTCCGCTTCTTACCCGGGAGACCGCCCGGGCAGCACAGCACCACTTCAGGTTCGACGGCCGGAAGCTGACCGAAAGAACCGGCATAGCGTATCGTCCCCTGCAGGAAACGCTGACGCGCATTGGCAAAAGTTTGAAACCCGTAGTTTGATTTTAATCTAAAACTCTCTAACTTTCTAAACCCTCTATTTTATTTTTTGAGGGGCGAAACATAAATCTTTTACAAAATGAGTCAGGAGTTTGACGAACGTAAAGATTTTTTAAAAGAGACATTCCGACGTTTTGAAAGAATGATCCAAACGAATGAAAAATCATTCTTTGAGCTGGACGTTTACGAAAAAGCGCTGGAACATTACCTGAATAAAGAAGATTTAATAAAAGCGTTCAAGGTTTGTGAGATAGGTCTTGAAGAATACCCCTATTCTTTGACATTAATGCATGGCAAAGCCAATCTGCTTGCCAACAGGAACGACTTTGATGCCGCAATTGAAATACTGGAGCGGGCATCGCTATTCCACCCCGGCGACACCGATACCCTGCTCACCCAGGCCACGATTTTTAACCTGATGGGCGAATACGAATCGGCTGTCTCGATTCTCAGAGAACTTCTGAACAGCTCCGCCGATCTGGATGAAGTTTTTTACCAATTGGGACAAGCCTATCAAAATTGGGAAAAATATGAAGAGGCGATCGAATTCTACAAAAAATCGGTAGCCATCAACCTCAACAACGAGCCCGCTCTTTATGAGCTGGCCCACTGCCTGGACCTGGTCGGAAAGCTGGAAACCCATCTTGACTACTACCAGGAACTTGTGGACCGGGACCCGTTTTCCTACCTCGCCTGGTACAACCTCGGGATCGCTTTCAGCAAACTGGAAAAGTACGAAGACGCGGTCCATGCCTATGAGTACGCCACGCTGATTAAAGAGGATTTTGCTTCGGCCTATTTCAACCTGGGGAACTCTTATATGAACATGCAGGCATTTGACCTGGCTGTTCCCAATTATCTTAAAGTAATCGAAGCCGAAGGGCCGCAGCCGGAGACCTATTGCTGTCTCGGCACCTGCTACGAAAAGCTGGGCAAACTGGAAAATGCAATCGACTACTACCGGAAAGCTGTTAAGCTCGATGAACAGTGGGATGACGGCTGGTTTGGCCTTGGCATTTGTATGGGTGAAATGGGTCGCTGGTACGAAGCCGTAGGTTTTATCCGCCGTGCAATAAATGTTTCGGAATTAAACCCGGACTATTGGCTGGCGCTTGCCGAAATGGAATTCAAGCTGGGCAACATGGCGTCATCATTAGAAGCCTTTGAAAAGTCAGTTGAAATTGAACCCTCCAATCCCGAGGTATGGTTGAAATGGTCCTATGCCCTTTTTGAGCAGGGAAATCATGGCCGTGCGCTCGAGCTGATCCAGGCCGCCATCGACGACATGCCGGACGAAGCCGACCTGTATTATCGTGCCGCAGCCTACCTGATCCAGACAGGTGAATACCGGGAAGCCCTGCTCCACCTGGAAATCGCGCTCACGCTCGACTACGATGCGCATATTCAGTTGTATGAATTCTTTCCCGATCTTGAGAAACAGAAAGCACTCTTCCGCATCATCGAGCAATACAAAACGAAGTAGGTAAAACGCCATTGTCGCCTGCCGCCGGTCATTCCTGGAAAGAAGTTTTTTACCAAAACACCTTGGAATAGAAATGACAAATAGATGTTGTTAGTGGAAGTCAATAGTAGCCGGAGGCTACCGCCCGGACGGTCATCCTGAAGCGGAGCGCAGCGGAGTCGAAGGATCTCCTGTTGCTATAAAAAAGTCCTCTGAAAGGGATTGGGTACGGGGAGCGGGAGATCCCTCGGCTCCGCTCGGAATAACCGTCCGGACGGCGCGGCCATCCGTAGTATTATCAATAGTAGCGCATCTGCCGAAGGGTCATCCTGAGCGGAACGTAGTGGAGTCGAAGGATCTCCTGTTGTTAGAAAAATCCTATTTAAAGGATTGGGTACGGGGACCGGGAGATTCCTCGGCTCCGCTCGGAATGACCGTCCGGACGGCGCGCCCATCCGTAGTATTGTCAATAATAGCGCGTCTGCCGGAGGGTCATCCTGAGCGGAACGTAGTGGAGTCGAAGGATCTCCTGTTGTTAGAAAAACCCCATTTAAAGGATTGAGCCCGGGGAGCGGGAGATTCCTCGGCTCCGCTCGGAATGACCGTCCGGACGGCGCGCCCATCCGTAGTATTATCAATAGTAGCGCATCTTCCGGATGGTCATCCTGAGCGGAACGTAGTGGAGCCGAAGGATCTCCTGTTGTTAGAAAAATCCTATTTAAAGGATTGGGTACGAGGACCGGGAGATCCCTCGGCTGCGCTCGGGATGACCGTCCGGTCGGCGCGCCCCTCCTTAGTGTTGTCAATAATAGCGCATCTGCCGGAGGGTCATCCTGAGCGGAACGTAGTGGAGCCGAAGGATCTCCTGTTGTTAGAAAAATCCTATTTAAAGGATTGGGTCCGAGGACCGGGAGATCCCTCGGCTGCGGTCGGGATGACCCTCCGGGGGGAGCGGCGCCAAACCTGTTGTGGTCAATGGTAGCGCATCTGCCGAAGGGTCATCCTGAGCGGAACGTAGTGGAGTCGAAGGATCTCCTGTTGCTATAAAAAATCCTCTGAAAGGGACCGGGTACGGGGACCGGGAGATCCCTCCGCTGCGGTCGGGATGAAGGACCTTCACTTCAATCAATATTACGCCCCTCCCCTTGGTTAATTTTCTGAGTAATGTACGCTGAAACGACATCCAGTGCAGCATTAAAGCTGGTGTTGTTATTCACGACAATATCAGCCACTGCACGCAGGGGTTTAATAAACATATCGTAAGTCGGCGCCACGTGGTTTTCCCAACGGTAGAGCACGTCCGCAAGATCATAGCCCCGAAGATCGTTGTCCCTTACGATCCTTCTTTTAATTTTGACATGCTCCTTGGCATCCACAAAAATCTTGAGATCAATCTGTCGGGCGACTTCCGGGTAATAATAGATAAACAATCCTTCTACGATGATAACAGGCCTGGGTTCCAACCGGATTATTTTCGCAACGGCCCCGGGCTTGTTAAAGGTATATTCCTTCTGCTCTACCGCCTCTCCCCTTTTCAGGGCGGCAATATGCGCTGCAAACAGTTCGTAATCAATCGTCTCGGGCAGGTCAAAATTTTCGACCCCGTTGATATCCTTGGGAATCAGGTGAATGGGCTTGTAATAGTCATCCTGAGAAATGCGGCAGACTCCTTTCTCCGGCAGCGCTTCTATCAGCTTTTCCATAAAAAAAGTCTTACCGGACGCACTTCCGCCAGTAATCCCCACCACAAAGGGCTTGTAATGCTCACTCATAATCTTGCCACTGACCGGCACATTTGATTTCGGGCCGCAAGTTAGAAAAACGCGTTAATAACCGCTATCGCTTGATCAAAACCTCATCAAAATTCATGACGGTACTCGCCACCACACTGTAGGCAGCCAGTTGCGGGGCAGAAAGCTTTTTGTTCAGCCCGGCGTCACCGACTGCAAGCAGCGCCTTGCATTTAAGCGGATTGGCCCTGAAATCAGCCTCCTCCTCCTGGTAGAGCCTCCGGAGGACATCCAGTTCAGCATTCGTGGCTTTCCTGCTCACTACACTCTTGAAAAAATACTGCAGCACGGCATCGGTCCCTGCAGGATTTGCCTCCATTGCTTTCTGTGCGAGCATCCTGGCAGCTTCTACAAACTGCGGGTCATTCAGCGTGACCAGCGCCTGGAGCGGGGTACTTGTTTTTTGTCGCTTGACACTGCAAAAGTGCCTTTCCGAAGCATCAAAGTTCAGCATCATAGGCGGCGGTGCGCTCCGCTTCCAATAAGTGTACATGCTTCTCCGGTAGAGGCTGTCGCCGGTGCTGCGCACATATTTCACGGCGTTACGCGTGGCAAGGGCTTCCCAGATACCGTCAGGCTGATAGGGATATACACCGGGTCCGCCTACGGACCGAACCAGCAATCCACTGGAAGCCAACGCATTGTCCCGGGCCTGCTCTGCACTCACTCTACCCGACTGGCTACGCGTATACAGCTTGTTTTCCGGATCTTTTTGAAGCTCATTTCCTCCTGCAACCGATGACTGCCGGTAAGTTGCCGAAGTCACCATCATTTTTTCGAGCGCTTTCACATCCCATCCCGATTTTCTGAACCAGACCGAGAGCCAGTCGAGAAGCTCCGGGTGCGAAGGCAGCTCGCCCTGGTTCCCGAAATCAGCTGTCGTTCTCACCAGTCCGCGCCCGAATGTATTTTGCCAAAAGCGATTGACTGTTACGCGTACAAAAAGCGGGTTGTCGGGGTGCAGCAGCCATTGCGCAAGCCCGAGCCGGTTTTTGGGCAAATCAGCAGGCATCGGGAACAATTGTTCGGGCGTTTCGGCCTTCACTTCATAGTCAGGCGCATCATAAACACCGCGCTTCAAAAGGAAAGTCTTCCGCGGATACTTGCGTTCTTTCATGACCATTACATCGGGCTGCTGGTCAAGGATTTGGGTTTCTTTGCCGATTGCCGCCCGGGCGCTGTCAAGCGCTGCACGATAACGCGGATGGTAGTTATCGAGGAAATAAGTATAAAGCTGCTCCCTGGTTTCCGGTGTATTATTCCGCACTGCCCAAAGCACTTCGTCCTTCTGCGTGTACAATGATTTTACTTCCAAAGGATTGAGACGCCGGGAATAAATCCGAAGCTCGTCAACCTCGAAGTCCTTGGTATACTGGTCGGCCAGCCGGCCGATCCGCATGGTGCTCTCCCCCCAGTTGGATTGCTTTTTCCCGTACAAAAGGCTCTGGTTCAAATGGTCGTTCATCCGGTAGACCTTCATTTCCTGCCCGTTGAGGTACATCCTGGCGCCGCTCGCCCTGCTTAATCCATCGTACGATACCACCAGGTGGACCCACTGGTTTAAAGGAACCTTTTCTTCCGAAGCCAGCTCAATCGAGTTCTCCGGCCATACGTTGCTGAGTGTGAACCTGAAAGTACCGTCTGCCTCTCTGAATACATTCCAACCGCGGTACCCATTAAAAACACCGTTCGATTTGTGGATCAGGGATCCGACAGTCTGATCGCTGTGGAGCTTCAGCCAGATGCTGACCGTAAAAGGCTCATTCCGTTCATACCACCCGACCGGTTTCGGGAAGTTGATGGCGTTTTCGCCGAATATGTACCGTGAACTACCGAATTTCCCCTTCCTGATCGACGCCCTGGCCAGGCTGTCCTCGCCTTCTACCCGCGCTGTATCCTTCATCAGGGCGGTGTTCAGCAACACCCTTCCGGTGGTATCGTCGAAACGGTAATACCCCACGAGCTTATCCGACATGGAAATCAGCGAGTCTTTTTGCCTCGGTATTTCTTTCAGCCACTTTTCAAAAACCGCTCCCGCCGTCCTTCGCGTTTCATTCCGGATGATTGCAGCATCGAGCTTGGCCTGCGTGAGGCGCCGCAGGTGGACCTCGGCTTCCGGGGAGGGCATTACAATTGTAGGGCTGGCTTCGCCGTTATAGGGAATCTGTCCGTTTTCATTATTGTTGTTAAAGAAGGCATAAAGCGAAAAGTAGTCCTTCTGGCTGAACGGGTCATACTTATGATCATGACAGCGCGCACATTCGGTTGTCAGGCCCAGAAAAGCCGCACCAAACGTGTTCACCCGGTCCGATACATACTCGTTCCGGTACTCTTCCGGTACAATTCCCCCTTCCTGGCTTTGCTGATGGTTACGATTGAAAGCGGTAGCGAGCATCATCTCACGGTCCGGGTTCGGCAAAAGATCACCTGCGAGCTGCCAGGTCACAAAACGGTCGAAAGGCATATTTTCATTAAACGCCCTGATCACCCAGTCGCGGTAAGGCCACATCGTCCTCGGACCGTCGTCCTGGTAGCCGTGCGTATCCGCATAGCGGGCCAGGTCCAGCCAGGGAACAGCCCGGTGCTCTCCATAGTGCTTTGACGCCAGTAACCTATCAACTACTTTTTCATAGGCCTCCGGACTTGCGTCTGCTAAAAATGCATCCACTTCTTCTACTGACGGCGGCAGGCCGGTAAGGTCGAGATACACGCGTCGCAGAAGGGTAGTCTTGTCAGCCTCTGGTGCAGGCTTCAGACCCGCTTTCTCCATGCCGGCCAGAATAAACCGGTCGAGGTCGTTCTTTGCCCAGGATTTATCCCGGTTTTCCGGGATTTCAGGTTCCTGAACTTTTACAAAAGCCCAGTGCGGTTTGTAGACGGCCCCCTGTTCAATCCACCGTATGAGAATCGCTTTTTCCTGGGCGCTAAGCGTCAGGTGAGACTCCGGCGTGGGCATCATTTTCTCCGGGTCGTCGGTCAGGATTCTCGCCACCAGCTCACTTTTAACAGAATTCCCCGGGACAATAGCGGTCAGTCCGCTCTCTTCATTTTTCCCGAAGGCTACTTCCGAAACATCCAGCCTCAACCCACCTTGTCTTTTGTTCTGATCCGGCCCGTGACACGCAAAGCACCGGTCGGACAAAATTGGCTTTACATGCAGCGTATAGTCTATCTCCTCCGGTATGGTAGCCAGCTCCCGGTCAATTTCTTCCGGAAGGTCAACCGACTTGTTACACCCGACCAGCAATCCGAAGACCACCGCAACCAACCATGACAGAATTTTCAGTTTCAAAGCAATAAAAGTAATATTGACAATTGTTTTTCTGTGCCTGAACCGGCCTGTAAATCTGCATCAGCCGGCCATCGGAAATTCAACAATTTGCGTTACTTTAGCACTCTATAAAAATACAACAAAAGTTTTGTTCTACTTATATTCTCGCTTTCTTTGCCGGCTGGCAATCAGGCTTTTTTTAAAAAATGTGCGGGTCACCAATCTCCGAAACACGCCGTCCGACCGCCCTCTCCTACTCGCATCCAATCACTCCGGTTCCTTTTTTGACGCTGTAGTGCTGGGTATTTACCTCTCACAACCTATTCATACGTTCACCCGGGCCGACGTATTCCGCAAGCCAGCGGTGGCCAGGTGGCTACGGCGCATTAACCTGATCCCCGCCTACAGAGGTACTGAAGGAGGAAGGGAGCACCTGAAAAAGAACGATGAATCTTTCCGGCAGGTGCGGCAGATGTTCCGGGAGAACGCTTGTATCGTTATTTTCTCGGAGGGTGTTGCGGCAAATGAATGGAATCTTCGTCCGCTCGCAAAAGGAACCGGTCGTCTCGCCTGGCAAACCTGGTTCGGGGAAAACCCGCAGCCCGCTATGGAAGTCGTGCCGACTGGCCTTACTTACGAACACTACAGGGGCGCCAACAAGGACGCCTGGGTTCATTTCGGCGAGCCTATCCGGATCGATACCATCCGGGAGGACCCCGCCCAGCAGGAAAAATGGCTCCGGGCCTTCAATCTCCTCCTGACCGAACGAATGAAAGGTACTATTCTGGAAACGGAAACGGGCGTGCCGGACCCTGACGCATTAAAAAGACATCTTCCGCAAAGAGGGTCGCAGCCGCTGCTTTCCCTGGCCGGAGCGTTCGGAAGAGCCCTGCACCGGCCGCTCTACAGGCTGTACTATAAACGCATCCTGGCGAAAACGGAAAATACGGTATTTTTCGACTCTGTTCTTTTCGGAGCCCTGATGTATACCTATCCCCTGATCATCGGAATACTGGCGATCATTCTCGGAAGCCTCACCTCGTTTTACTGGGGAATTATCTTTTTTATAGCGATGCCGGCGCTGGCGTGGCTGGGGAACCAGTTCAGGAGGGGGTGAGGTTTGGGGGATCAGGGGTGAGGTTTGAGGGATGAGGGATGAGGGGGGGCCGCCGGCCTTGAAAAAAGCCGGCGGACGTCTGGGTGTTTATCAGTCTTTCACGCGCCCGAGCCCCATCAGGCCGAGCATCCAGTTGGGAAGCGGCCGCTGGTGTTTGCGTTTCCTGAGATCAAGGTACCAGCCTATCTTTTTCAGCACCGGTAGTTTATGGGTTTCAACCAGCTCAATCAGGGTTCCATCCGGGTCTTCCACGTAAGCAAAGCGCCCTGCCGCTGATTCCATACCGAAAGACTCACCACTGTCAACGGTAAAGGGGTATCCACTGTTTTCCAGCACCTCTTTCAGGCGGTTCATATCCAGGGTGTCAAAGCAAAGGTGAATATAGCCGCAGTCCCCCCAAAAACGGTCCGCAAACAGCTTTCCCGGGTTTCGTTCCAGGTCCTGCAGCAGCTCCAGCCTGATATTTCCCAGGAGATGGCTGAAGGCGCCGTGAGGCGTTTCCTTTTTTGTTAATACTACCCGCCGGAAACGCCGCGATGCGGCGCCGTCGGGCAGGTCATCAAAGTGGCCTGTCTCGTCGTATTCCACTTCAAGGTTGCCAAGCAAAGTGCGGTAAAATTTCAAGGAGGCCTCCATGTCGGACACCCCGATCACCGCGCCCAACACCCCGCCTACCGGGCGTGCATCCTCCTTGAACCAGCTGTTGTCTTCCACCACCTGGAAATTGTTCCCGAATGGATCCACTCCCCAAAAACCCTTCCCGCCCGGCAGCTGCACAAGCTTCGAAACTGCGCTACCGGCCTTTTTTTGCAACCAGCTATGCGAGCGGTCCACATAAGCGGATTTAAACTTGATGGCATAAATTCCCAGGTCGCCAGGTACGGGTTGGAACGGCATCGGCGCCGATTCACGGCTTTTAAATTGCCAGATTTCCAGCCCTCCGCCGCCCGACATGTTCAGCGCCAGTAAAGCCCTCCGGCTATGGACTTTTCCGCCGGTATAGCGAATCATATATTTGGCCTCTGCGCTGTCGTCAAAAAGCGCCACATCAAACCCTAATAGCTGTCTGTACCATTTCCAGGTTGCATCTACGTCCCTGCACCCGATCCCCACCTGCTGCACGCCTGATATCAAAGGAGAATCTGTCATAAATTTTTATTTTGATTTCTTCAGGAAGTTCTGAGCCGTGAAGATACGACCATTGCCACAATCATTCCCAACAATTGTACTTCAGTCACTCCGTTCATCATTTTTTTCATATCTTATCCTGCAAATTATCTACATTTACTTTTTTTCGCGTGTGCCATTCATCAAACAACCATCTACTGATTATATGAACGTGAGATTCTCATTCTCTAAGAAAGCCACATTAACCTCCTTCCTGGCCATCATCGCGCTGGCCGGCTCATTTGCCCAAAACCTGCCCAAAGGCATAACGAAGGTCACATCTGTTGAAGGAATCACCGAATACAAGCTGGAAAACGGCCTTCGGGTCCTGCTTTTCCCCGATCCGTCCAAGCCCACCATTACGGTAAATATCACTTACCTCGTCGGCTCGAGGCATGAGGGGTATGGTGAAGCCGGTATGGCCCACCTGCTGGAGCACATGGTGTTTAAGGGCACACCCAAACACCCGAACATTATGCAGGAGCTCACCGAGCATGGCGCGCGGCCGAACGGCACCACCTGGTATGACCGGACCAACTATTACGAGACCTTTTCAGCCACGGAAAACAACCTAAAATGGGCCCTCGACCTGGAAGCCGACCGTATGATTAACTCCTATATTGCCAAAAAAGACCTGGAAAGTGAATTCAGCGTAGTACGCAACGAGTTTGAAGCCGGCGAAAACAGCCCCTTCCGTGTGCTCATGCAGCGCGTGGCGGACATGGCCTATTCCTGGCACAACTATGGCAAATCGACTATAGGCAATCGTTCCGATATCGAGCGGGTGCCCATAGAAAACCTGCAGGCTTTCTATAAAAAGTATTATCAACCCGACAACGCCGTACTGATGGTTGCCGGGCAAATCGATGAAGCCAAAACCCTCGGGTTGGTCAGCCAGTATTTTGGCGTAATCCCCAAGCCTGAGCGTGTGCTGCCGCAAACCTATACTACCGAACCTATCCAGGACGGCGAGCGGTTTGTAGAAGTGAAGCGCGTTGGAGATGTACAGATGGTGATGGCCGCCTACCACATTGCGCCGGGCGCCCACAGCGACTACGCCCCGACCGAGGTGCTGGCAGAATTGCTTACGGCTGAGCCTTATGGTAAGCTGTACAAAAACCTGGTAGGAACCCAGAAAGCTTCCTCACAGTTCGGCCTCTCGTTCCAGCTGTACGATCCCGGCTATGCTTTGTTCGGAGTCGAATTATTGAAGGAAAAATCGCTTGACGAAGCTAAAAATGCCTTTCTCGCAACCCTCGATTCAGTCGCTAACGCTACACCTTCGGCAGAAGATATTGAGCGGGCCAAAACGACTATTCTCAAAAACTGGGATCTGCAATTCCGGAATGCCGAACGCGTTGGGACAGGTATCAGCGAATTTATCGCTTTCGGGGACTGGCGACTCGCTTTTCTCTACCGGGACCAGATTCGTAAGGTAACTGCGGACGATGTGATGCGGGTAGCCAAAACGTATTTCAAGCCGTCTAACCGCACAGTCGGCGTATTCATACCCGAAGCCAGCCCATCCAGGACCGAGGTACCGGCGCGCCCTGACATCGCGGCGCTCCTGAAAGACTACAAAGGAGAAGCGCAGGTTTCCCAGGGAGAAGCGTTTGACCCGTCCCCGGCCAATATAGAGAAACGGACGACCAAAGTAAGCAACCCGGGAGGGCTTGAGCTGGCTTTATTGCCGAAAAAAACCATGGGCAACGTAGTGTCGGCTCAAATGACCTTCCGGTTCGGAGACGAGCAAAGCCTGCAAAACAAAGGGGCAATCCCGTCGTTTACTGCGGATTTGCTGAACAAAGGTACAACCAGCAGAACCCGGCAGCAGATAAAAGACGAGCTTGACAAACTAAAAGCAGCAGTATCGGTAGGAGGCGGCGCCAACCAGGTAGTCGTTTCGATAGAGACGGTTAAAGAAAGCCTGCCCGGAGTAATCAAAGTGGTTGCCGACATCCTGAAAAACCCCAGTTTTGAAGAATCAGAGCTGGAAAAATTGCGCCAGGAACAAATAGCCGGTATCGAATCACAGCGCGGAGAACCGCAGGCCATTGCGGTGACCGAGTTCCGTCGTAAAACCTCCCCTTATAAAAAAGGCGATCCCAGGTATGTCGGTTCCTTCGACGAAGACCTTGAAGATGTGAAAAAAGTAACTGTGGCAGAAGTAAAGCAGTTTTACAAGGATTTCTATGGCGCCTCTAACGCGACTATCGCAATCGTCGGAGATTTCGACAAAGAGCCGGTTGAAAAATTGCTGACCGACGCCTTCGGCAACTGGAAAAGCCCCAAAACGTTTAAAAGACTGGTATCCAGGTTTGAAGCCCCGAAAGCGTCAAACGAATCTATAGAAACGCCGGACAAAGCAAATGCGATGTTCATGGCCGGCCTTCCAATTGCTATCCAGGACAATGACCCCGATTACCCGGCCATGGTTCTGGGTAATTTTATTCTGGGCGGGGGCGTTCTGAATTCGAGGCTGGCATCGAGGATTCGTGTAAAAGACGGTCTCAGTTATGGCGTAGGCTCCCAGTTTTCTGCCTCGCCCCTGGATAAAAGCGGTAATTTCCTGGCTTACGCAATTTATGCCCCGCAAAACGTAACGAAGCTGGAACAGGCCTTTAAAGAAGAAATCGAGCGGGCCCTCAAAGGCGGCTTTACCGAAGAAGAGGTTTCAAGTGCAAAAACGGGCTACCTCCAATCCCGCCAGGTTTCAAGAGCCCAGGACAACGCCTTGAGCAACACGCTGAGCAACAATCTGTACCTGAAGAGGACCCTGGCCTGGGATGAAGATTTCGAGAAGAAAGTTCAGGCGCTCACACCTGCTCAAATCAAAGCAGCGGTGAATAAATTCATTGACTTGAATAAAATGGTTATTGTCAAAGCCGGAGAGTTTTCCAAAAGCCCGAGCGCCGCGCCTGCAGGAAGTCCCGCAGCTGTTGGTAGCCAGGAGAAAAATTAATTTGCCTCCGGTCGATAAAGTAGCTGCGGTATTGCCGCAGCTACTTTTTTTATGAACCCGTAAGTAAATGCACAATATTGACCGTACGCTCCAGGTTGGAGATTTTATGTTTCTTAACTAAGTTTGGGAAACACTTATCGGCTTCCCTAACTTCCTGCACCATTTGGAAAACTCTACCACTCTCTCAATTAGCGGCTCTCGAAAGCAGGCTGCATTTTCCGGCATGGCCTTTCACAGGGTCCTCACGTTGTGGTTCCTCTTTTTACTCCTTTTTTGTGATTCAGCGGCAGCCCAGAAATTCGGAGACGCCTATTTTACAAGGCTGCCCCAGGATTACCAGCTTTACCCGAGGAACGACAAAAACGAGGCGGCAGTACCGATTGCAGGCTATTTTGATACAGCCGGCTACAATTACGTTTCGGTATGGGTGGAGCGGGAAGGAACGCGGACCAAATACCTGAGAGCACAGGTCCAATACAATGGGCAAAAAGGCACATTTGCTACGGAAGCCTCTGTTAAGGCCGAATTGGCCAATTACAATTTCAAGGTATACGCCAGAAAAGGCAACGATTCTACCCTGTTGGTTACCCGGCAAAAGGTAGTCAGCGGAGACGCCCTGGTGATTATGGGACAATCCAATTCAACCGGCTTTTTTACCGACACCGAAACCAGCGAGTTCTGCCGGACCTTCGGCGTGATCACCGGCACGCTGAACACGGAGCACTATGATGCAGCCGACACGCTATGGTCGCTGTCAAATGTGTCATACAAGACCAACGTCGGCACCATGGGGCTGGAAATTCAAAAGCAGCTTTCAGAAAAAAACGGAATACCCAATGTGCTCATTAACGGGGGAATTCACTGGTCTTCCGCTTACACCCATGCCCTTCGGAATGCCGACAACCCGACCGACCTTGGCACTGCCTACGGAAGGATGCTTTACCGGCTGCGAAAATCAGGTACCGCCGGCGTGTGCAAGGCATTTATCTATCGACAGGGTGAAACCGAGGCTTACCACGAAGGCGGAGACTGGGCGGAATCTTTCGACCGGTTTTACCATAACCTTCAAACGGACATCCCGGCAATACGCAAAACATACGTTTTCCAGATCGACATTATCTATTACCCATCCCCGACAGGGGCTATATTAAGGGACTACCAACGGAGGCTACCCGATATTTACCCCGATATAAGAACGCTAGCTACCGTCGGCACGAAAGAATTCGACGGTCTCCACTATGGCCGCAACGGGAATATTCAGAGTGGCTTCGAAGTATCCAGGCTCATCAGCCGTGACCTGTACAATTCGGCTGACACGCTCAACATAGATTCGCCGAACCTCAGGAAAGTGATCTCCCGAGGCGCCGAAAAAAATGAGCTGGTACTTGTTTTCGATAAAAACCAGGATCTTGTTTACCCGGATCCGTATCGACCTAACGGTAATGTAACGCTTGAAATGAAGAATTTCTTCTACCTCGACGGCTGGCAGGGCGTCGTAACGGAAGGCCGCGCCGAGGGCAACCGCGTCGTTCTGAAGCTGATAGGCCCGCTGAAAGCAAAACAACTCTACTACCTGCCGCCGTACCTTGAAGAAGGGGGGAGCTACTACCCTTTTACCGGGCCTTACCTCACCAACAAAAAGGGGATGCGGGCTTTTAGCTTCTACCAGGTTCCTATTTATGATGCACTTGGCACACCACAACTGACCGTTGCCACCGACGGTTCGGAGGTCACCCTCAACTGGAGTGCCGTTCCCGGTGCAGCTTCCTACGTACTGGAACGCAAAGGAGAATTGGAAGAAAGGTGGGCCGCCCTTACTGCTGCAAAGGCCCCCACTACGTCATTCCGCGATAAGCCAATGCTCGCCGGAACCAGGAAAGTAGCCTACCGGGTGAAAGCCGTCAGTGAGAATTCCGAATCGGCTGATTATGGCACCGCCGAGGCAAATGTTGATATTATTGCCGGTGTTGAAGACGAAAAAAATAAAGCGGTCGAAATTTACCCCAATCCCTCCGGCGGCGACCAGGCGCTCACGGTAAAAGCGCGCTTTTCCGGCCCGGGAAGCATTTCTTTTACCGATCTCAACGGTCGCAGGATCCACGAGATACCGGTGGCGCCACAACAGGATGTATTTACCGTAAAGCCGGGCACATTCACGCCAGGCGTTTACTTGCTGAAAACCGAAAATGGAACTGACCGGTCTGTAAAGAAGGTGGTCATACTCCCGTGAATCGCCGGTGCGCCGGCCGTCGTACTTTCCGGCTATTTTTATTTTTTTTATCCTGCGGGTAATTTTAACCGGCCAAACGCTGTTATTGTAGAAAGCTAACCATATTCCGCAACCAAAACATGATCCGATTAGCAGGCGCAGCGTTCCTTGCCGTTTTATTCACTGTCGGTTTGTCGTCATTCGAAATGCCCGCCGGCTTTCCGCCCGACAAGAAAGCGAAAGTAAATTGGCTCACACCCGAACAAGCCTACGCACTGAATGCCAAAGAGCCCCGCAAGATGCTCGTCGACCTTTATACGGATTGGTGCGGATGGTGCAAGGTAATGGACCGTGAAACCTATGCAAAGGCCGAAATAGCTGAATTTATCAACAAGACCTATTACCCGGTAAAATTCAATGCCGAGCAGCGTCAGAGCATCAAGCTTGGCGACCGGAGCTATCATTTTATGGCGCAAGGCAAAGGCGGCATCCATTCGTGGGCAATGCTGCTCAGCCAAAATAAGCCCAGTTTTCCCACCACTGTCTTTCTCGACGAGAAAATGAAACTGATCCAGCCTATTCCCGGGTACATCAAGCCCGACGAGTTCTACAGGATTGTAACGTATTTCGGTGGTGACCACTATAAAAAAGAAGCATTTGAAGGCTTCGTAAAAGGTACTTTCCGGCAACTTTACTGAGCCTGCTCACCGCTCAGAAGCGCCGCGCAGGCCGGTTATGCCCTGAAAGCAGTTTTTTGCCAAAATACATTGGGTGCAGGACAATTTGGTTCAATAACCTACCATTGACAACACTGTTGGGCGCGCCAACCGGACGGTCATCCCGACTGGAGCGCAGCGGAATGGAGGGATCTCCCGCTCCCTGCACCAAATCCGTTTCAACGGGCTTTTTAGTAGCAACAGGAGATCCTTCGACTCCGCTGCGCTTTTCTCAGGATGACCGTCCGGGCGTTAGCCGCCGGCTGCCCACCTGCCATTATCTCACACGGGTATAGAAACCGGTTACACATGCTTAACAGGCGGGTATTGTGCTGATTTTATAAGTCACAATATCATCTCCGCTCCAGGGTGTTAAGGATGACGGGAAAGCGATCTCCATCCGTATTCCCAAAAATTCCATCTCAAATCTCTTCATTCTTTTGCTGATTTCAGGAAATCCTGTACTTTTTCAACATTTAACTTTTTTAATATTTCTACCTTTTTAAAATATTTGCAAAACGATACTACATCCCCTATTTTTGTAGAAAATATCACACCAGGCCATGAATTTCAGCTTAGAGCGGGTATTAAAATTACCCAAAAACTTTATAACAAAAGAAAGATTTCATCTTCACCGGGACAATTCCCCGATCTACAAAAAGAGCCATCAGCGGATTGCGGTTGCCGTTTACTTTTTCTGCCTTGGCCTCTCTTTCGCCAGCTGGGCAAGTCGGATTCCGGATATAAAAGCATCACTGCGGCTCAGTGAAGCGCTTTTGGGGACCCTGTTGCTCGCCCTGCCCGCCGGGCAAATGCTCACACTTCCCTTCTCAGGGCGAATTGTTGCCCGCTATGGCAGCAAAATCACGCTTGGCATTGCGTTTGTCTTTTATGCGTTCAGCCTGACCAATCTGGGCCTGGCGAAGGAAGCATGGCAGCTCGCACTCGCATTGTTCGCCATGGGTGTTTCCGGAAACCTTTGTAATATTTCGGTCAATACCCAGGCGGTAAGCGTAGAGAAATTGTATGGCAGGTCCATTCTCGCCTCTTTTCATGGGGTATGGTCCACGGCAGGTTTTAGCGGCGCGCTTATCGGCCTTTTGATGATCAGCCTGAAACTGACCCCCTATCAGCATTTCTGGATCATTGCACTTTTCGGTATCAGCGCCACACTGATCGCCAATCGTTTCATGACAGAAAGTGCTACGACAGCTCCGGCTGCACAGGCCGAAGCAAAACCTTCATTCCTGTCAAAACCACCAAAAATAATCCTGCAACTGGGCCTGATCGGTTTTTGCTGTATGGCATCCGAAGGGACCATGTTTGACTGGAGCGGCGTATACTTTCAAAAAATTGTGAAAGCCGAAGGCGAACTCATCCCGCTCGGATACGCGTCATTTATGATTATGATGGCCATCGGCCGCTTTACCGGAGACAAGCTGCAACAACGATTCGGCAGGCAGAGAATGCTACAGCTCAATGGCCTGTTGATTTCTACCGGGCTTGCGATCGCCATTTTCTTCCCGAATATTATTACTGCCACCATCGGTTTCATTATCGTAGGGTTCGGAGTTTCATCGGTTGTTCCCATTGTGTACAGCACTGCGGGAAAACTCGGCAATATGGCCCCCAGCATCGCGTTGGCCGGTGTATCGGGAATCAGCTACCTCGGCTTCCTCCTCGGCCCGCCGTTGATCGGTTTTGTAGCCGAGCTGACTGATCTCAGGTTTTCTTTTGGAATGATCTCCGTTCTCGGACTTCTGATCGCGATATTCGTCCCCAGGATCCAGGCATTTAAATAGGCTGAATATCCTCTTTTCCGAGGTGTAAGGAGCAGCGGATAGAGCTCCTATCCGCCCTTTTATTCTGAAAATTTCAACAGATAGCCGGTTACCTACCCGAAAGTAGTGACCGGCTTTTTGCCGGAATTGTACCTGCCAATTATAAGAAATGCTTATTTTTAAGTTTGTCGTTCACAACCGCCCGCTTGCCTTCCCGGGCCGGGATTCGTGACGTTCCATTTACCATACGCCTTATGTCAGCGCCGCATAACCATAAATTCATCATTTATCAGCTCCTGGTCCGTCATTTCGGAAACACCAATACAAAAAACAAGTTTTTCGGCTCCCTGTCAGAAAATGGCTCCGGCAAATTCAACCAGATTAGTGACAAGGCGCTTCAATCCATCAGGGAATTCGGCGCGACGCATATCTGGTATACGGGCATCCTGGAACACGCTACCATGACCGACTATTCCCTTTTTGGAATAGCACAAGACCACCCGATGATTGTTAAAGGGAAAGCCGGGTCACCTTATGCGGTTAAAGATTACTACGATGTAGACCCCGATCTGGCAGAAAATGTTACCATGCGCATGGAGGAATTCGAGGCGCTGCTGCACAGGACCCGTAGTCAGAAGCTAAAAAGTATCATTGACTTCATTCCCAACCATGTTGCCCGGCAGTACCGGTCGGACAAACGACCGGAGGGTGTCTCTGATTTCGGGGAACAGGATCGGACAGACCTGGCCTTCTCGCCGGACAACAATTTTTACTACATTCCGAACGAGCCGTTCCAGGTCCCGGAAGGACTGTCCACACCGCTGAAAGTAAAACACGAGTACGTAGAATTTCCAGCCAAAGCGACCGGAAATGATGTTTTCCGGGCAGACCCTACGGTATACGACTGGTACGAAACCGTAAAGCTGAACTACGGCGTCGACTACCTGGACAACCGGAAAACTCATTTTGACCCGATTCCCGACACCTGGCTAAAGATGCGTGACATCCTGCTTTTCTGGACCCGTAAAGGTGTGGACGGCTTCCGCTGCGACATGGCTGAAATGGTGCCGGTAGAATTTTGGGGCTGGGTAATTCCGCTGGTCAAAAACGAAAACCCGGAGCTCATTTTTATCGCGGAAATTTACAATCCCAACGAGTACCGCCGCTATCTTTCAGACGGCAAATTCGATTATTTGTATGACAAAGTGGGTCTTTATGACACCATGCGCAGACTTGTAGAAGGCGGTGGAAATGCGGATGACATCACCCGGTTATGGCAGCAGGAAACCGGCGAAATAGCTCCCAATATGCTACGGTTTCTTGAAAACCACGACGAACAAAGGATTGCCTCGCGTTATTTTGCCGGCAACCCGTTCAGCGCGCTTCCCGCCATGGCCATGAGCGCCACCCTCCACACAGGCCCTGTCATGATTTATTCCGGTCAGGAACTGGGCGTTGCAGCCAACGACGCAGAGGGCTACCAGGGCGACGACGGACGCACCAGCATTTTTGATTATTGGGGTATCCCGGAATTGCAGGCCTGGACCCGTGGCGGCAAGTTCAATGAAAACAACCTGAGTGATAAGCAGCGTATACTGAGAAAGTTTTACGCCGACCTCAATCATTTGATTGTAGCCAATGAAGCTTTCCATTCAGGTGCGTTTTACGACCTTCAATATGTTAATTTTCACGGCCAGAGCACCGGTTACGACAGCACACGGATATTCTCTTTTTTAAGATATACCAGCAGGCAGAAAGTGCTGGCGGTCTTTAACTTCGACCATCAAAGCGAATTCATAACCCACGTCAGGATCCCCGAACCGGTATGGGTAGAAACCTTAGGGCTTGATACAGACAGAAATTATGAGCTGGCCGGCATTTTCGGTAACCCCGCCGGGGATATTAACTTCCGGTTTGACGAAAGCCCGGGTGGCATTCCGGTAAGTTTACCTCCCGGCGCCTTCCGCATCTGGCAAATCATGGATTAACTTACTCCCGTACATAATCGTGGAAGCGTTGGCTTTCCCCTAGAAAAGTTTGTTAAGAATCTTCACAATGTCGACGGTCAGCGTGTTGATCAGCTCGAAAAGACCGTCAATGGTGCGTAAATCGGACAGGTTCCGGCTGAGTTCCGGGTTCTCCACCCCCTCCCTGCCGGTCTCACGAACTTCCTTCCGGATCGCTGCCAGCATCTGGATCAATTGCTCATTCTGGGGCAACGCCTGTTTAATTACATCAATACGATCCACCTGCGTACGCTTCACAATGGTCACGGCAGTGTCGAGGTTCCGGTTAATTTCTCTTATTTTGGGTACAAATCCTGCCGCGTCAAACTTACCGCCAACATTTTGTGCGTAAGACGACAGCGAAGCCATATAGGAAGTCAGCATGTGGGAGGTGGCAAGAAACTGGTGAAAATCTTCCAGCTTCACACGTTGCTTCTTGGGTTCCGACATCATTTTCTGAAACGCTTCGGAGACGTTCGCCAGCGCAATTACCGCCTCCTTACGGTGGTGCTTTAACGATTCAAGATCGAATGCCCCCCCGCCAAATACGCTGGAGACTGCGTTAAAATACCCCTGGTTAGACTCCAGGGCTTCCAGAACGGTAACATCCAGGTTGTCGGACTCCCAGGAGGGCAGCACGAACATAGAAAAAACGTAAGCAATAGCGGAGCCGATCAGCGTGTCGATGACCCGATCGACCAGTACTGCCCCGATAATATCCGAATTCGTAAAAAAGAAACCGATAATGACGTAAAGCGTGATCCCGGCCGAAGCAACAAAATAATTGGTTTTCAGAAAAGTATACGCGACCACCATCGCCAGCATCATAATCACGAACAATACGGTGGTGTTCCCAATCCAGTAAATCGATAAAAAACCAGTCAAAACCCCTAAAAAAGTACCGGCAATCCGATAGATATTTCTTTGCTTGGTAATCCCGAAGGCAGGCTTGAGAATCGTCGCGATGGTCAGCAATATCCAATAACCGTGGCCAAATTCCCAGACGAGCGATACCGAATACCCTACCAGAAGCGCCAGCGTAAGCCGGAGCGAATGCCTGAAATAAGTAGACTTCAACGAAAGGTTGTCCAGTAAAACCCTCGGATTAAGGTCTTCGCGTGGCACGATCCCGTCGGGGCCGGCCAGGCTGTGAAGTTCTTCGGTATGGTTGGCCTCGTAACGGGTAGCCAGGTGAAGTTTCTTTACCCTTTCAGTAATGTCCCGCATGCTCAGGAGCACCTGTTTCAGCATGATAAAATCTTCGACATTCTCCTGGGTCATACGGTCAGCCCGGTAGCGGTAAAATGCCAGCTCACATTTGTGGAATCCTTCAGCGAGGTCCCGGCCCGACCTGGAAGCGGCGCCTGCCTGCACGGCCACCCCTATATGTTGCACCTCTTCGGCAAGCCATGTAATGTAGATCCCGAAAACCCTCAGGATCTTACTGTCACCGAACGCCTGGTTCAAATGACGGTAATCCTGCTGAGAATTCAGTATCTGCTCGAAAAGATCGAGGCTGTCGAGATACATCAGTACAAGCGTACGGCTCTTGTTGCCGGAGTCCTTTACAAACTGACGCGTACGAAAAAGTACTTCACGGAGCACTTCGTGGTTTTCCTTCAGGGAAACCTGGAGAGGCACCATTTTATCATAAAGCCGTTCATATTTCGGCTTGGGCATGTAAAACCTGGCTTTCACCGAAAGTAACTCTCCGAGCAGCACAAAATTTTCCCCCATGAGGCGCTGGGCCGGCAAATAAGGCCGCAGCCGGTCCAGGGACAGGAAAATCAGGAAATACCAAAAGCCTCCCGCCATGAAGAGAAGCACATGCTGGTAGGCGCTTTCCCCGGTGATATTCTCGTCAATGGTAAAGATAAAGACCAGCAAACCAATGGAGCCGACGCTATTGGCACGGTTGCCGTAAACCCCGATCATCGAGTAAAAAATACCGAAGACCGCCATTGCGATATAGATCAGCCAGGTATAGGACTGTATCCAGATCGTAACGAAACTGGAAAGAAACGAGAAAAAAATAGTGGCTAAAAGCGTGTTGCGGCGCCGGTTGTGCGGCCCGGGGTTATCGGTAACACCGATCAATAGCGTACCCAGGGCAAAAGGCATCATGGTGTCAAGCACACCGTAATGCTGAAAGATCAGGCAGGGTATTAAAGTTGCCAGCGTGAGCCGGACTCCCGAAGCCAGATTCTGGCTGTAGACAAACTTACTAAACCCGTCAATGTAGTACATACGCCGACCCTGTGTTGGACGCACAATACTACCTCATTTAATTGAAAAAGTCAGTTTTTGCCGCAGAGATTTAATAAATCCCACTGGCCAGAACCGGTTCAACAATTTTAACCAGCAGGTAGGCGGCCAGAAAAAGCAACGCCCCGAATTTCAAAAGAGCGGCAAGCTGAAAGGTTTTCCTTTTTTCAGTTTTGCGGTAGTAGTTCAGATCGGCGTACATGATAAATAGTGGTATGAGGTGGTAGGATTCGTTCTACATGCCATCATTTAATAAAATTCTGTGCCAACAAAACCTTCTACTTTCCCCATCTCAGGTTTTCGATAAGATCCGAAGCAATCACCGCTGCTTCCGACCTGATTGCTGCAGCCCTGTCGCCCGCTTCACCGTGCTTAAAAACCCCCAGCCGGGCCGCTATATCGGGCGCATAGCCCTGAGCCAGCAAAGCCACGATGATGCCTGTGAGCACGTCACCCGTGCCGCCGGTCGCCATGCCCGGGTTACCGGTCGGGTTGAAATAGACCCGCCTGTCGGGCAATACTACGGCCGTATGTGCACCTTTCAGGCAAAAAATAATTTTGTATTTTTCCGCCAGGTCACGGGCTACCCCGATTGCTTCGAGGCTATTGGCCGTTTTTCCTGCGAGCCGCTGAAACTCCCTCGGGTGCGGCGTCAGGATTGTATTTTCGGGCAACATCTTCATCAGTTCCGGATATTGCGCCAGGAGATTGAGCGCATCGGCATCCAGGACCATCGGCGCGGAGAAATTGGATAATAACATCTGAAACGCATAATAGGTCCTTTCGTCGGTCCCTATCCCCGGCCCCACCCCGATTGCTGAATATTGCCTGGCATCGGGGATTGAAGTTAAAACCTCGTCGTCAGGGTCAGTCAATACCATTGTCTCCGGTGCTCCCGTTTGCAAAACCTGATAGCCGCAACGGGGCACATAGGCGGTCAGCAGTCCGACGCCGCTTCGGAGGCAGGCCCTGGCTGACAACATAGCGGCACCCATCCGCCCATAACTACCTGCTACCAGGAGCGCATGCCCGAAGGTACCCTTGTGGGAATATTTACCTCGCTTTTTTATGAGGTGTGGCAGATTTTCCCTAGTGGTCAAAAAGAAGTCACTATACTGACGCTCAATACCTTCCTCCAGAATACCAATATCAATTACCTGCCATTCTCCTACATACGGTGCGCATTCGGGGAGCATAAAGCAAAGCTTGGGGAGCTGGAAGGAAACGGTGCAGTCGGGGCGTACAATCACATCGCCCGCAGGATTAATCCGGTCGGCTGAAAGACCACTCGCGATGTCAACGGACACTACCGGAAGCCGGGTAGCGTTGATCCGGAGAATTACAGCGGCCAGCAGCCCTTCCACCGGCTTGCTTAAACCTGTTCCCAGCAGCGCATCGATGATCACTCCATGCTCCGGCCAGGTCAGGTCTTCTTCCGAAAAAACAAATTTAGGTTTCAAATGCCGGCCGACCTTTACCAGGTTTTCCAAGAAATCGGGGGTACCTCCTTCCCGGTATTCCACCACGTAAACCGATACCGGATGCCCTCGCTCCGCCAGTATCCTTGCGATCGCCAAACCATCGCCACCGTTGTTTCCCTTTCCACAAAAAATATGAAAATGAGGCACCTCTTCAAATTTGGACAAAAGACATTGCACGAAAGCGCGCGAAGCCCTTTCCATCAGCTGCCAGGAAGAAACGGGCTCATTTGAAATGGTATAGGCATCCAACGCCCTGACTTGCTTGCTTGAGAGTATTTTCATTTTTGCAGGTTTGAGTTGCAACAAAGGACGCGGTTTCCGATATCCGATTTCCGACCCCCGTTTTCCGATTTCCGATTTCCGATCCCCGACTACAAATTAGCTGAAATTTTGTACTTATGTAGTCAACAGACGCTTTAAAGAATTTTAACTGACATGAATGCTACAACCCGGAGAAAAAATTCCTGGCTTCTACCGGCTTCGCTAACCCTGAACATGCTCCTGCTTGCGTTATTGGTTACTGCTGCTTTCCTCTTCCGGGAGAGGCTCCTCCAGCAATACCTTTCCTGGCGGGGAAAAGCCCGGATTGTTTTTTTCGGCGATTCCATCATGGCACAGGGAAAATGGAATTCGCTGCTGAACCGCTGCGATATCAGGAACAGCGGCATACCCGGCCTGGGCGTTGTACACCTGAAGGAAGAGGTAAAAAGCAAAGTAATTGCCTATGAGCCTTCTGCGTGCGTTGTAATGGCAGGTATCAATGACCTTACCATCCTCGAGCGGACGGCAGCCCAGGCCTGCGCCGACTACGAATCCATTTTGATGCAGCTGAAGGATGCCTCGGTCAAAACAGTCGTTCAGCTGACGCTTTATGAGCGGCAATCCCCGGCAACCCGGGTAAAAGTAGACAGCCTCAACCGTTGGCTGGTTTCTTTCTGTATAAAACACGAAATTACGTATTCAGACCCCAACCAATGGTTGTCTGACCATGAAGGCCTGCAGCGGGGTTATGCCGGCGACAGGACCCACCTGACCCCGGAGGCTTACCAGACCTGGGCTGAAGCGCTTCAACCGGTAGTAGACCGGCTTGCCAATTAAAAGCCCACCTGCAACTGCAGCCTGACAAGCGTTCCTTTCTGATCGTTGTCGGGAAGCCTGAGATCTTCAAAAGTCCGGTTAGACATCGTGTAAGCGCCAATAAGCTCTACATACCTGGAGATCTGCCAGTCTATCCCGACTTCCGCCTCTTTCACAATATAGTGCCGGGCGTCGCGCTCGTGCTTTTTGGCGCCGTCGAAATGCTGTACCCTGAAATAGGGATACAATGCCTGTTTTCCCAGGGGCACCCGGTAATTGAGCATCACGTACCCGCCCCAGCCCGGCTTCGTGGTGACACTTCCCTTGTCATGCGTAAATTCGGGTCCTATTCCCCAATTGTATTCAGCCTGAATACCAAACGGCTTGGGAAACAGGATGGTGGAAACCGCTACCCGCCGGTCAGGATAAGTAGCCGTCGCGTTGGTTTTCAGCCCCGGTGTCATCTTAGCCTTATCAATTGTGTACCTGCCCATGTAGCCCTGCACTGAGACTTCCATGAACTGTTTTCCGATATCAAACGGGTAGGAAAAGCGGAGCACCATGTGCTTGTTCCGGTTAAGATCTTTGAGCGTGCTCTGGCCCTGGAATACCCCGAACGAAACAATTCCATAGTCACCGGTCCCTTTGAGGCCGTTTTCGGCCCTGGCCTCAAACCGTTCCTGGAACTTTTCCGGTGTCCAGTAGAGAAATACGCCCCAGTCACGCTCGTTGATAAAAGCACTGTTGAGTGCGTCGTTACGGTCAAGCGGCACACGGTTACGGGTCGATTGGATGTTTTCAAAGCCGTAGGGGACCCTTGTCTGGCCCACCCGCACCCGGAACTCCTTCCTGGCGTCAAAGGCGTATTGGAAATATAAATCCCGGAGTTGAACTGCGGAACCGCCCTCAACCAGGCCGGAAATATCAGGTTGAATGGTGAAAGAAAGGCCAGGCAGCAAATCCATATCCACCGAAAATCGCATCCGCCTGAAATAGAGCCCTACGCCGGTCCCCCAGGATTTATCGCATTGTTCACATTCCAGTTTCGGATTGGTTTCAAACAGCTCGTTGTACCGCAGCTGCGTGTAGCCTTTTACCTTGATCCAATCCCATTTTCGTTTATTACCGGAAGAATCCGCTGAAATTGTGTTCTGCGCAAAGAGGGCCGTTGAGAAGCTCAACATCAACCCCAAGCATAGGAAAGCCGCTTTCATCATTCATTCGAATCGCCCCAACAAAGCTTTCCGCCCTACCCTTCGGGCAAGACTGGATTGGTTTTGAGCGTCAAGTAAAGTTCAGTCGTGTTATTGCCGTTTCCGGCGGGACGAAAATAACACAAATCGACCATATTACGCGTTTATGAGGCAAGAAAGATTCCCGGTCCGTTGTAATTGCGCCATAAAAGCGGCAGGCCAGCGACGGGAATTCCACCCCGTAAAACATTGTTCTTCTCCCGGCAGTTTATTTATTTGTAATTTTGCAATACTTTATGCCCGTGCACCGGGCCGGCCATTACTACCCGATTATGCGACTTTTACTGGTTGAAGATGAGGTCAATGTTGCGTCTTTCATCAAAAGAGGACTGAACGAAGAAGGTTATGATGTGGACGTTGCGTTCGACGGCATGATGGGGCTGCGCTTTTACGACAGCAAAAAGTACGATGTGGTCATCCTGGACCTCAATCTGCCCAAAATAAACGGTTTTGATCTTTGCCGGGAAATCAAGGAGAACGACAGCACACAGCCCGTCCTGCTCCTGACTGCCCTGGACAGTATAAATGACAAGGAAAAGGGATTCGGTTCGGGCGCCGACGATTATCTTGTCAAACCCTTCGAATTCAGAGAGCTTGTGCTCCGGCTGAAAGCGCTGGGCCGCAGGGTTACCTCTTTTGACGAATCAGGCCGCAACCTGTCTGTCGCCGACCTGGTGCTTCAGACCGGTGCGCGGGTGGTCACACGGGCAGGAAAGCGCATTAACCTGACGAGCAGGGAATACGCGCTACTCGAATACCTCATGCTTAATGCCGGTAAAATTGTAAGCCGGGTAGACATTGCTGAAAAAGTCTGGGACATCCGTTTTGATACCAACACCAATGTCATCGATGTGTATATCAATTACCTGCGCAAGAAGATAGATGCCGGTCAGCCGCACAAGCTGCTGCACACCGTTATCGGGATGGGTTACATGCTAAAAGAGTAAGATCATGCTCATTCGTCATCGGCTGATCCTATGGTTCGTTTTCTTTGTGACCCTGGTTCTGCTTTCGTTTTCTCTGTTCATCTACTTTACCTACGCCCGGCACAGGAACACTTTTTTCCAGCAACGTCTTGAGCGCCGCGTATTGGGAACACAGCAATTATTTGACCCTGCGGGAGAATTAAAAGGGAGCATCAATACCGTCCTGAATGAACAATCGGACATGGTTTTTTCCGGGAAAGACAGCCTCTATTATTCCCACATGCAGACTTTTGACTTCGTACCGTCCCCGGCGTTCCTCGACAGTGTAAGACATGAAGGCAAGCTCTTTTTCTCCTATCCTGTAAAGGGCCGGGAATATCCGAAAGACGGCGTTGCCATGGCTTACCGGGTTTCTTTTCAACCCGACGACGAAGCCCCCTATGTTGCGATTATCACGGCCTATGACTCCGAGGGCCTGCAAAGGCAGAAATCACTCGGTGAGCTGCTTGTTTTTGCTAATATTGTCTGTATCGGGCTGGTCGGCTTTTTTGCCCATATTTTCTCAATACGTGCACTTCGTCCCTTAAATGCGCTTATTGACCAGATAAAAGGCCGCTTCAATCATACCCTTTCATTCAGGCTACGGAATCTCACCCCAAATGATGAAGTAGGGTCGCTCACGACTTCGTTTAATGAACTGCTGGATCAGCAGGAACGGCTGATTGCCAATCAGCGCGCCTTTATTTCACAGGCATCGCATGAACTGAGAACTCCCATGGCGACGCTCAAAGGACTGCTGGAAACGGCCCTCTACTATGACAAAGACGAAGCGAGCCTCAGGGAGAGCCAGAAAAAAGCGGTGCAGGAATTAGATCGCCTGATCAGTCTTTCGAACGGGTTACTGATGCTTGCCAGCGTGGAAAACCAGGAAAATTACGTGCACCGTCAGAAGGTAGATCTCATGGAGCTATTGATGGACAGTATGGAGCAGGTTCAAGCCAAATGGGCCGACCAAAAGATCAGCCTGAATTTCAGCGACGGTGTAACCATGCAGGACCGTCCGCTGGAGATACCCGGCGAACATTCACTGCTGAAAGCCGCCATCACCAATCTCATAGACAATGCCTGCAAGTATTCCGGGCACCATGACGTTCAGATTTCCCTGGAAATGAACACCGAAACCCGGCTCAGGCTGGTCATCAGCGACCAGGGAATCGGCATCCCGGAGGAAGAACTGCAGCAGGTATTCGAACCACTGTTCCGGGGCTCTAATGCCACCTCCAGACAAGGTTTCGGAATCGGCCTCACCCTCGCCAGAAGAATTATACTCCTCCATCGCGGTGAGATCAAAATTGCGTCGGAAGTAAACCGCGGGACCGAAATTACCATCGATTTCCTTTTCCCCTACGACCTCCCGGCAGTCGGCTCGCGAGATTAAAAACATTCTAATCCAGGTAAAGAAAAATCTAATCCCGGACTAATCCTATCCTAATAAGGCGAAAGTAACTTGCAGGCATTCCATTACAAGGTACTTAACGCGGATTATGTTACGAGGATTAGAAGCAGCACTTTTTTTCACCCTTTCGTTTATCGTCCTCACCCCTCTTCAAAGCTACGCCCAGCAATCAGAGGACATTCTGTCAATCGATCTCCCGGAAGCCCTGGAAAAAGCCCGGAACAACTACCCGACGCTAAAAAAACGTGTTGCCGAGAAACAGGCAGCCGGCGAAGAGCTGCGCGCAATGATGGCCGGCTATCTGCCCAAAGCGGGTATCCAGGCGCAGGCGCTCTTTGGAACATCCAACCAGGTAAGAGGTGTCAATCTCGGGTACGAGGGGTTATTACCCGGCCTTAGTGGCTCTATCAAAACAAATGAGTTCAACTGGCAGCCGGCATGGACCTCTTCCGCTGTCTCAATGGTAGACTGGCAGGCTTTCACTTTCGGGCGCAAGGCAAGCGACCGGTCGATTGGCGTATCGCGGCAGGACGTTGCCAACCAGCTTTACGAGCAGGAACTTTTTGAACACCAGGTCAGAGTGGCCGACGTGTACCTGCTGGCGCTGAATGCACAGAAATACGCGCGCATACAGGAACGTAATCTCAGGCGCAACGAGGATATCCTGTCGGTAACCCGCGCCAATGCCAATTCCGGCCTGAAAGCGGGTATCGACAGCTCGATTGCAATCGCAGAGTCGACCAAAGCACTGCTGCAATGGATGGAAAGCCAGGCCCGGGTGAAAAAATACCAGGAACTGCTCTGCGAACTTATCGGTGAACCAGGCAGGGAACTGGATATCGACACCATGAATTTCTATTCGAAGCTGCCTCCGGATTTCAACTTTGCGAGCAGCGAACCCGAAAAACATCCGCATGTGCTTACCCTGCTGGCCCGCCAAAAGGCTGTTGAAAGTGAAATGAAGCGGGCGCGTCTCGGCGTAATGCCGGAACTTCACCTGATGGGGGCGTTCTGGGGCCGCGGTTCCGGTATTAAGGAAAGGCCGGGACCGGAAGGCGATTTTTACATTTCATCGTCACTTTCAGGACTTGGGCTTCGCGCCTTTAATTATGCCATGGGCGCCACCCTGGTTTGGTTTCCGACGCGGGCATTTCAAACCCGGAGGCAGATCTCGGCGCAGCATTACCGGTTTATTGCCGCACAGGAAGCCTACAACGCCACCCTGCTGAAAACCAAGGCCGACCTCAGAAATTCGGATATCCAGTTTAACCTGGCCTATCAATCCGTTCAGAAAACCCCGACACTCCTCAACGCAGCCAAACAGGCCTACGCGCAGTCCAAAGCACGTTATGAGAGCGGGCTTGAAAACATTCTCCTGCTTACCCAGGTGGCGGATCTCTATATCAAGGCGGAAGCGGAATACTACATTTCAGTCAACAATGTCTGGCGGTCTCTGCTGGTCAAATCTGCAGCAAAAGGCGACTTTACGGTTTTCCTTGACCAAATTTCAAATTAGCCATTAAATATGTTAAAGACAGCCTTAAACAAGCCTATTGCCATTATAGTGGCACTGTTCGCTGTTGCAATTTTTGCATCGCTGGCGCTTACCAGAATCCCGGTCGACATATTCCCCAACCTGAACCTCCCCACCATATACATCTCGCAGCCTTACGGCGGGATGTCGGCAAGCCAGATGGAGGGATTCGTGGCCACCCGTTACCAAAACCAAATGCTGTATGTGTCAGGCATCAAGGACGTAGAGGTTAAAAACATCCAGGGAACCTGTCTGGTAAAATGTACTTTTTACGAAAACGTTAACATGGCCCAGGTCGCCGGGGAGGTGGCCAACCAGGTCAACCGGGTTATGAACTACCTTCCGCCCGGCACGGTACCGCCTACGGTAGTACGCTTTGATGCCTCGTCTCTCCCGGTAGGCCAATTAATTTTCAGCAGTAAAAGCGCGCCGCTGGCAGAATTACAGGACCTGGCCTCTTCTCGGATCAGGCCGCTGTTCTCACAAATCCCCGGCGGGGTGGCTACTTCCCCGTTCGGTTCCAATGAGCGTACCGTAGTCATTCGCGTTGACCCTGACAAAATGAGAAGCTACGAGCTCACCCCCGACGAAATCGTGGCGGCCGTAGTAGCAAACAATAAAATTTCACCTGCCGGTAACGTCCGCATCGGCGACTTTATGGTGATGACGCCCAGCAACACGGTACTGGACAATGTAGAAGATTTTTTCAACATTCCGCTCCGCCAGGGTGTAGGCCCTACCGTTGTTATGCGCGACGTGGCTACTGTTGAAGACGCTACCGACGTTCCGGTAGGATATGCGCTTATCAACGGCAAGCGTTCTGTCTATATTCCGGTTTCAAAATCGGGCGATGCCTCCACCATGTCGGTAGTAAATGCGCTCAAAGCCAAGCTCCCCGAAATGAAAAACCTTTTGCCCGAATATGTGGACCTTACCTATGAGTTTGACCAATCGGTATACGTCATGCAGTCGGTGCACGCTTTGGCTGTGGAAGGAGGCCTGGGCGCCATTCTTACCGGTTTGATGGTATTTTTGTTCCTGAGGGACCTGCGAAGCTCCATCATAGTGATTCTCACCATTCCGGCCTCGCTTCTCTCATCCATATTAATGCTGCAGCTTACGGGCCAGACCATCAATATCATGACATTGTCGGGTCTTGCCCTTGCAATCGGGATCCTCGTAGACCAATCTACTGTGGTGATCGAAAATATTCACCAGCACCTGGAAATGGGGAAACCCAAGGCGCGTGCTATCAAAGATGCGTCGGCTGAAATGAGCTTCCCGTTGCTTCTGATTACGATTGCCATCCTGGCGGTTTTTGCTCCCGCTTTTATGATGAACGGGATTCCCAAGGGCATGTTTCTCCCGCTGTCACTTGCGGTAGGTTTTTCTATCATCGTATCATTTATCCTGTCGCAAACGCTTG
Source organism: Ravibacter arvi (assembly GCF_039540405.1). Lineage (NCBI taxonomy): Bacteria > Pseudomonadati > Bacteroidota > Cytophagia > Cytophagales > Spirosomataceae > Ravibacter > Ravibacter arvi. The sequence goes on along the minus strand of NZ_BAABEY010000001.1, from coordinate 208,868 downwards.
TACCCATTCTTTGTAACTGGTGGCTCAAAGACCACGTGCATTCCGCAACACACAACGGCCATACCGAAGCTACGAAAAAAGAAAGCTTGATGGACAAAGTCCAGAAGGGTTACACCCGGACGGTGGGGAGACTGATGAAACACCGGAAAATGGTGGTAGCGGCCTACCTCGTGACCATGTTCTCGCTTGTAGGCGTCCTGTTCTGGGCCATCGGAACCGACCTTATGCCGCGCCAGGACCGTGCCAAGCAATTCCAGGTACGTTTGATCGGGCCGGAAGGGCTCCGGCTAGAGCGGATGGAGGAACGGGTGAAAGACATCCTGGGCCAGCTGGACGAGTTGGTCGGCCATGAGAACATCTCGATTACGTCGGCTTATGTGGGGATGACGCCGTCGAGTTACGGCACCAGCGCGCTGTACGTATTTAACTCCGGACCGCACGAAGCCATTTTACAGGTGAGCCTTTCGCCTGACTATGAGCTGGCCTCACTTGATCTGCTGAAAGACCAGCTCCGCCAGCGCATCCAGAAAGAACAACCTGACATGAAGGTTACCTTCGAACCCATAGAGCTCACTGAAAAGATCATGAGCCAGGGCGCCTCCACACCTATCGAAGTGGTTATTGGCGGGAAAGATATCCGGGAAAACCAGGTTTTCGCCCAGAAAATCATCAAAGAGCTCGACAAAATTCCGTACCTGCGCGACGTCAGGGTAAAACAGCCCATGCGGTACCCCACTGTACAGATCAAGATTGACCGGCAAAGAGCCGCGCAGCTCGGGCTTTCAGTAGATGTAATCGCCAAGTCACTGGTAGCCGCCACATCCTCGAGCCGGTTTACCGCCAAGAATCTCTGGCTGGATCAGAACAAAGGCTTTGCCTACCAGGTGCAGGTAGAAATGTCCCCCCAGCACATGCGCTCCGTTGCCGACATCCAGGGGATTCCCCTTGTGAAAGGGCAGCTTCGGCCCACCCTGGGGGACGTAGCCTCGATTTCTACCAGCAATTTACCGGCGCAATATGACCGCCGCGGCCCCCGGCGGATGCTGACCATTACCGCCAATATCCACCAGGTTGACCTGGGATCGGCGAGCGCCGCGGTTAATCAGGCAGTATTGGCTGCCGGAGAACCGCCGCGGGGAAGTGTCGTAACCGTGGAGGGAATTGCACAGCTTCTGAAAGAAACACTGGAAAGCCTCCAGTTCGGGCTTGGGCTGGCCGTAGTCGTGATTTTCCTGCTGCTGTCTGCTACCTACCAATCCTTCCGGCTGGCCAGCACCATTATGATTACCATTCCTTCGGTACTGACCGGCGCGCTGATCCTGCTTTATTTCACAGGACAGACGCTAAACCTGCAGTCCTATATGGGTATCATCATGTCAGTAGGGGTATCGGTGGCCAACGCGTTGCTGCTTGTCACCAACGCAGAAACGCTGCGCCTGCAATACCGCGACGCCACACTGGCGGCCAGAACAGCCGGCGGACTTCGCCTCCGGCCCATTTTAATGACGACACTCGCGATGTCCATCGGGATGGTGCCCATGGCAAGCGGATTTGGCGATACCGGCGAACAGACAGCTCCGCTCGGGCGTGCCGTAATCGGTGGGTTGCTGGCCTCTACCGGCGCCACTCTTTTTATACTGCCTATTGCGTTCTCGCTCATTATGAAGAAAGTATCCTTCGATTCGGTGTCCCTCGACCCGGACAATCCTGACAGCCGCGAATTCGAAACAGAAAACCTGGAACCGTCAACGGCCGCCATCTCCAACCACATTAATTAATTGCAACCATGAGCTGCCCCATGCATCGAATCATAACAGTAGCAATCGCCGGCCTCCTAGTGGCTTCCTGCGGCCCGAAAAAGCATGCAGAAAACCTGGCGAAAGAACAGGCCGGCAAAAACGACGAATTCCGCTATTCCGCTGTCACCATCAAAGGCGCACAGCCAGTACGGGAAATCAACCTCCCCGGCGAATTGGAAAGTTTTTACGAAACCGACCTTTTCCCGCGCGTAAGCAGTTACATCAGCAAAATACACGTCGATATAGGCGACCGGGTGAACAAAGGCCAGCTACTGGCGGAGCTGGAAGCTCCCGAGCTGATCGCCAACCTGACCGCAGCGTTCTCCAAAGTAAAAGCTGCCGAAGCTATGTACCAGTCGAGTCGCGCCACCTACCAGCGCGCTCTGAAGACCCGGAAAACCCCCGGCGCTATATCCGAAATGGATGTGGAGACTTTCTGGTCGAAGGCTATGTCCGACAGCCTTATGGTGGTGGCCGAGCAGGCGCACTACGAATCGGTGAAGCAATTGGTTGATTATCTAAAAATTACGGCTCCGTTTGCCGGCGTAGTCACCGACCGCCGCCTCTCACCCGGTGCTTTCGTAGGACCAGGCGGACAAAACTCCGTCCCGCTGCTTAAAATCAAGCAACTGGACCGGCTGAGGCTCCGTCTGGCCGTTCCGGAAGCCTACCTGGGCGATATACGTTCGGGTGCGCACGTTCAGTTCTCGGTGCGTACCTTTCAAAACCAGGTATTCAGCGGGAACATCAGCAGGATTTCGCATAGCGTGCGCCCGGATACCCGTTCCGAAATGATAGAAATCGACATTTCGAACCCGGACCGTAAGCTCAAGCCCGGTATGTTTGTTTCGGCCAGGCTACCGGTGCAGTCGGGTGAAGGAAGTATTTTCGTCCCTAAAACATCTGTTCTGAGTAACATGGAGCAGACGTTTGTTATCCGCGTAGTAAACGGCGTTGCCGAGCGGGTCAGCGTTGAACGCGGCGACGTCACGGATTCGCAGGTACAGATTTTCGGCGAACTGAAACCGGGCGATGTGATCCTGAAGGTCGCCAGCGATGAAATTCCTAACAAAAGCGCGATTGCCATTGAAACAGTGAACTGACCGGCGATACGGGGCCACGAATTCGAGAGAAGCACGTTTGGTGCATTGATTTAAATAAACAACACTTAGCTTTTGACCTGGTTGAGGATCAGACATCCGGCAGATTGGGTTAAAGGGGTTCGACGGGCTCACCCGCCTGCCGGCAGGCAGCCTCCGGTAGGTAGCCTTCGACGAGCTCAGGCGCCTGCCGGCAGGCGCCATCCGGACGGCGGGTGCCGGACGGCGGGTGCCGGACGGCGCCTGAGCCTGTCGAAGGCTGATCTTTGGACACCCATTCAATAGAAGCCATGCGTTCCATTATCAGGCATCTGTAAGTTTGTTGTACAGAATGCACGAATAAAAATTAGCTATTCGTGAGTTCTGTATTAAAAATCAATTATTTACGATATACGGATTTGTTGTTTTCTTAAATCAGATCGCCGGAAGTGCGAACCGCTGGAATTCGTGGCTTTCGCCCCTGTCATTCCGGCTACTGCTACGGTCGGCATGAACGGTCGGCCCCGTCATTCCGACCGCAGTGGAGGGATCTCCCTCTCCCAAACCCAATCCTCTATAAACGGGCTTTTTCCTTCTGAATAGGAGATTCCTCGGCTTCACTGCGTTCCGCTCGGAATGACGGTGCTCGGAAGACGGCGCTACCATTGACAACAACAGGTTTGGCGCCGCTCCAACCGGAGGGTCATCCCGACCGCAGTGGAGGGATCTCCCGCTCCCTGCACCAAATCCATTTCAACGGGCTTTTAGTACCAACAGGAGATCCTTCGACTCCGCTGCGCTCCGCTTCAGGATGACCTCCGGCAGATGCGCTACCATTGACAACAACAGGTTTCGCGCCGCTCCAACCGGAGGGTCATCCCGACCGCAGTGGAGGGATCTCCCGCTCCCTGCACCAAATCCATTTCAACGGGCTTTTAGTACCAACAGGAGATCCTTCGACTCCGCTGCGCTCCGATCAGGATGACCGTCCGGCAGATGCGCTACCATTGACAACAACAGGTTTCGCGCCGCTCCAACCGGAGGGTCATCCCGACCGCAGTGGAGGGATCTCCCGCTCCCGGTACCAAATCCATTTCGACGGGCTTTTTAGTACCAACAGGAGATCCTTCGACTCCACTGCGTTCCGCTTCAGGATGACCGTCCGGGTGGTAGCGACTTCCATTGACAACATCTATTTGTCTTCTCCGCTACAAGGTGTTTTCGAAAAAAAACTTCTTTCTCGGAATGACGCCCCCAGGCCGCAAACTATCTCTGATGAACAATCACCTTTCGCGTTTCCTTTTTCCCGTTCCCGGACAATACCACAAGATACACACCTGCCTGCCATCCGGCTAGCGGCACCTTGACTACTGATCCGGCAGGCAAATACCCGGCAAACCTGCGATTACCAAGAAAATCAAAAATCGCGACTTCTCCGCCCGAAACGGCAGACATGGAAAGTGAGCTTTGAGCGGGATTGGGATAAACCCGTAAATCCGATTCCGGCTCTACGCCCAATACACTGCCCGGATGCAGGTTCCGGAACAGCGAAATCCCGCCGGCCAGCGTTCCCACAGCAATATCTGTCTTACCATCCCCGTTAAGATCGCCCACCGAGAGATGCAGCCGGTTGCCGAGCGACGGCGCTGACGGAAGCCCGGATACCGGTTCCCCTACTACCGCAGTATCTTTTTTTGCCCAGCTTCCCCAATTGCCGTCGTAATACACGTTTATTTTCCCGCTCTGATCTACAGTCACGAGATCCGGTCTCCCGTCGAGGTTGAGGTCGCTCACGGCCACGGACTGATAACGCCGTGAAAAACCCGGCCCGATCCCGCCCAAAGCAGATTCCCGAAGTACAAACCGGGCCGACGCGCCGCTTCCCGTATTTTCATAAAGACTTACATTGCCCAGCACTCCGCCTATTACAAGATCAGGGTCACCGTCGCGGTCGTAGTCATAGAAATGCACGCGGTCCGATACGGACAGTTCGTGCGGCAGCGCCACCTCTGTTCCTGCCCCCAATTGTACGGTTCCCCCGGCCGCACCGAGGTTCAGGAAATAACGCAGGTGCAGCTTCCTCTCCTTTATACTGATCAAGGTAAGATCTGGCTTACCGTCCTTATTGACATCGATCCATTGCGGTTGTAGATCCGTATGTCCGGGTTGCGCCGACAACGCCAGGTAATCATCGGTTTGTAATTCGAATACCGGCTGTTCCTTTGTACCCTTGTTTTTGTATAAATAGAGCCTTCCACGGAAATCTTCCTCTTCGTAGCGCCCGCGGTTGCCGATCAGCATATCAACCAGTCCGTCTCCGTCCAGGTCAAAAAAAGACGCCGCCGCGTTCTCCCCTACATCAACCATGTCTGCCTGCAGGAAATCCTTGCGGACCAATTGAAAATCCGGCCGCTCGTCTGTGCCGGCGTTGCGGTAATACCAACCCGAAGCAACAAAATCCATCATCAGGTTGTCATTGCCATACACATTAGGCGAAACGAGCAGATCTTTTTTCCCGTCAAAGTCTACGTCTTCCAGGTATGCTGCAGGAAAAACCGGCATAACGGCCGGCTCGCTCACCGGATAAAGCGACTTGTACCCGGTAAAACGGGCAGCTATGCCGGTTGCTTCATTGAAAAGGATACTGAGATTCTCGCAGTCGACATTCCCAAGCAACATATCTTTTCTACCATCCCCATCCAGGTCGTGCAGCAAAATTGCATTACCGGCATGTTTGACCCGGCCGTTGTCCGGTTTGCCGGATTCGACCCCGCAGGAAACACCGAACACAAAGTCGTCGCAAGTGTGCTTCCGGAAATCTCCCCAGCACAACCCGTTGCGCACAAACTCCAGGTGGTCTGCGTTGCCGTACCGCTCCATGCTCATATTCTGATTGAGCTCGACAAAATCGCCGCCCCCTTCAAAGCAAATAATGTCCAGGTCTCCGTCATTGTCAAAATCCACTATAGCCGGAATATCCGAAGCCGCCACCTGGAGGTTAACCTGGTTCCCGGACAGCCCCCTGGTCGTAAGGTACTCAACCACTCTCTCCCAGCTCCATTCCTTCTCCCCGCCGGACTGCTGACGGTAGACAGTTACCCCCTGGGCGGTATGCGTGAACAATTCTTTTTTGCCGTCCCCATCGTAGTCGGCCAGCGTCATCCAGTTGAACACGGCAGGAAAACGCAGCTCGTATTCAGGACGGTGAACGAAAATCCTGCGGGCCTTGTCTGCCAGAAAGGTGCTGATTTTGCTTGTGGTCCGGTCAAATACCACCAGGTCCTCCTCATCATCGCCGTTCAGATCCATTTTCCCGTATTGTACGGCGTTGAGGCCTCCGGCCCACGGATTATTCAGCAACCGCCCGTCTTTTGAGACAGCAGAAAGCGTATCCCTTGCAAACCAGGAAGTTTGGGCATTGACCCCTTCTGCAGGTATTGATAGAATCAGTATTATTAGGGCTATATGTAACTTCATAGAAGATATTTCGCATATTTTTGAGGATCCGTTACCTCTGTAACGAAAAACTTCCAATGATACGGATATGATGAATATAAATTCCGGACAATCGGCCAACTAATGGACATTTCAAAAATTTATGATCTTTTCCTCGGGGCAGGTCACGGTTCCGGCCGCATTTCGACCGACACCCGCCATCTTCCCCAAGGCTGTTTGTTTTTCGCCCTGAAAGGCGACCATTTTGACGGGAATCAATTTGCAGCGCAGGCCCTTGAAAAAGGCGCAGCCTATGCCGTCGTAGATGATCCTGCCGTGGCTACTTCCGACCGGGTCATCCTGGTCGACAATGTATTGGAAGCCCTCCAGGAACTGGCCCGCGTCCACCGAAAAACTTTCAGTTTCCCGGTGATAGCCCTTACCGGCTCCAACGGGAAAACCACCACCAAGGAACTGATCACCTGCGTACTCTCCGCCCGCTACCGGACCGTTTCCACCAAAGGCAATTTGAACAACCACATCGGCGTGCCACTGACCATTCTTTCGGTAGATACCGACACGACCGATATGCTGGTAGTAGAAATGGGGGCCAATCATGAAAAGGAAATTGCGCTGCTCTGCACAATTGCCCAGCCCACCCACGGACTGATCACCAATATCGGCAAAGCCCACCTCGAAGGTTTCGGAAGCCTCGATGGCGTGAAGCGGGCTAAAGGAGAACTATACGATTACCTCTCAAAGAAGAAAGGCACCATTTTTGTCAATGCGGCGAATGAGACCCTGATGGAACTGGTCAGCAAGCGTCGCGCCTTCGGGGATATTGTCTTTTATAATTCGGAAAGTACTGCGCCTAATCCCATCATGATCGGACAGACACCGTTTGTGACGTATTCTATAGGTGATCTTGTTGTTTCCACGCACCTGGTGGGTGAATATAACTTCAATAATATCTGCGCTGCGCTTCGTATCGGGGCCTATTTCGAGGTTCCGGAAGACCAGGCGCACCGTGCTATTTCGGATTATACGCCGGACAACAACCGGTCCCAGATCGTCCAACGAAATACCAATACCATCCTCCTGGATGCCTACAACGCAAATCCCTCGTCTATGGCAGCCGCCCTGGAGAATTTCTCAAAAATGGATGCGGAAAGAAAAATGGTTATCCTCGGGGACATGCTCGAACTTGGCAACGAAAGCAAATCAGAACACGAATTGCTGGGCGACCTCATTGCGAGAGGAGCTTTTGATGTGGTGCTGCTGTTTGGTAAAGAAATCGCACACGCTTTGAGGAGCCTGCCAAAAGCTTACTATTTCCCTGACAAATTCTCGCTGCACAACTGGATTATGGATAACCCGCAGCAACATACCCATGTATTGGTAAAAGGTTCGCGGGGTATGGGTCTCGAGAGCGTCGTTAACTTCCTTTGACTTAAGCGGATAACCACTCCCTTCATCTTTAAAAAATTATTTTTAATCATCTCCTCCCAACGGAGAAGTATAGACCATATCTATGCGCTAATAAAAACAATAAATCTATACTATTCGCTTTTTACCAGCATTTCCCCTCAAAGTACCAGCCGGCGGATTGCCCCTGAAGATTTATGGAGTTAACTTTGTCATCAGAAAATAATACAATTCTGATCACAAATAAAATTTATCTCTCATGGCAAATTCCATCTTATCTGTAGGAGCCGAGTTTCCTTCGTTTAAAAAGACATCGGTAGTATCCCTGGAAAAAGGGAACGAGTTTTACGAAATCAGCTCGAACGACCATCGTGCTGCCGGCAAATGGATGGTCATGTTTTGGTGGCCGAAAGATTTCACCTTTGTATGCCCTACTGAAATCGCCGAATTCAACAAGCATGTTGAAGATTTCAGCGACAGGGATACGCTTCTGATCGGCGCCTCTACCGACAGTGAATTTGTACACCTGGCATGGAGAAAGGATCATGATGATCTTCGCGGGCTGCAATTCCCGATGCTGGCCGATACCTCCAAGTCGCTTGCCGAAGAACTTGGTATACTGGAGACTAACGAAAAAATCGCCTATCGTGCCACTTATATCGTGGATCCGCAGGGGATTATCCGCTGGGTGAGCGTTAACGACCTTTCGGTAGGCCGTAACGTAGGTGAAGTAATACGTGTATTGGATGCCCTGCAAACCGACGAACTCTGTCCTTGCAACTGGCAAAAAGGCGAGGCTACCCTTGCCGTATAAATACCAACTGATTTAACAAACTAAATAATCGACAGGGGCGGCACCTCACGCGGGTTTCGTCCCTGCTTTTTATCTGTACAACAACATGTATCCATTTGCATCTGCATCCAATCCGAAAGAATCACTTTACAAGGAAGTAAATCTTCCCGAGCAATTCGAAAGCGCGTTGCTGGACAAACTGGTTCAGGCCGATCACCGCTATCTTAAAGACCTGAAGGTAAACGTGAGCAACGTGCTGAAATACCAGAATCTCTCCAGGAAAGAGATTCTCCTGGTCGCCTACGCAACGGCCGTCAATGAAAAGCACTCCGCCCTTGCAAGCGGCCTGGAAGGCCTTGCTGTCGGGGAGGGAGCGACCGAAGCCGAAATTGCGGAGGTCATTGCCTGCGTCTCGCTTATGAATGCAAACAACGTATTTTACAGGTTTCGGCATTTCGTAAAAAAAGAATATTACGAAACGACACCCGCCGGCATAAAAATGAGCATTATGATCAACCCGGTTCTCGGGAAAGAATTCTTCGAATTGTTAAGCCTTGCCATTTCCGCTTTGAACGGATGTGAAATGTGTGTCACTTCTCACGAACAATCGGTGCTTAACCACGGCGGCAGCCAGGCAAGAATTTATGATGCAGTCCGGATCGGGGCCATCATCAGGAGTTTTGCGGTGCTGGTATAACCCGGCATTAATGAATAAGAATTGAATGGATCAGGACCCACACACCCTGATCCATTAGCATATTTTACACGCCCTGCCCCTCCCCCCCCGACCTTACCGGGTTTTGCTACCGCTAAACCACAGGATGCTCTTCCAAATAGTACGCATAACGGGCTGTCGCGTATTCATTTCGTGTGCCCGCCCGGGAAAACCGCCGGTTTTTGAAAACGGCAAAAAAAAACCTCAAACTATCCCCCTAGAGCTTTTTTATAAAAAAATCTAAAAAAAAGACGATCACGACCAAGGGTATAAGGCAGGAAAAACACTCACAAAGGCAGAAGCCCGGAACAGTATTCACCTCACCTTATTGAACAGGCCAGTGGACCCTAACGAATCGAAAATAGCTGGAAATGAAGAAAAATGCATTACCGGTATCGGCATAAGAAGCGGTGCCGGAGGAGTCATCGACTATGAAACGATCATCCGCCGGAGCTTCGAAAGCGATCATTTGAAAGGGTGTGAATTGCTATTCAAACGCTACTACCAGTCGCTGTGCAGCCATGCGGTACGCTTCGTTTATTCGAGGGCCGCAGCTGAAGACATAGTAATGGAAGTCTTTAGCCGTTTTTGGCAGCATAAAATTTACAATTCGGTCGAAACTTCCTACAGGGCCTATCTTTTTACTACAGTCAGGCATGCAGCATTTGCCTATTTAAAAAGTGAATTCGGAAAAGAACAGACGATAGCAACTCCCGTAGATTTGCCCAACGGGCCCGAGAATTCCTGTACGCCCCAGCAGTTGCTGCAATACCATGAACTGCACAGCAAGATCGAGGATATACTGAAGGCCTTACCGCCACAAAGTCAGAAGGTTTTTATTATGAGCCGGTTTGAAGGCAAAAAAAACCAGGTCATCGCCGACGAGCTGAATCTCTCCACTAAAACGATAGAGGGGCATATCACGAAAGTCCTTTCCATTTTAAAACGTTCTCTGCACGAAAACGGCTTTATCACCATGATCGCTGCCGTATTCTCACTGGGTGACAGGTTCCTAGTTTCCTTTTTTCTAATACATTTTTTTACGCAGGTATGAACCAGGAGTTGTTCCGCGTTTCGGTACAGGCTCTGTTTGAAGGGCGTGCCACACCTTTGCAAAAGACCCTGATCGCCGGTGCCATGTCCGATCAGACTTACCGGGAGCTGTATTTCATTCTGCTCGAAGAATGGGAAGCACGGAACCCCCAGCTTATTCTGGATGCCGAAGGCGCTTTTGACCGCTGGCAACGGCGGCAGGTTACTTCAAAAAAGGGCGTGCCGGGAAATGCTGCCGTGAGTAAATCCCTTTATAACAGGCTTTATCTGGTCGTTGCCGCATCGGTTCTTATTCTTTCCGGATTGTCGGGATACCTGTTCCATGACCGTATCCTGAACCGCACCTTCAGTACGAAATACGGCGAATTGAAAACTGTCTACCTTTCAGACGGTAGCAGGATAACCCTGAATGCCAATTCTTCAGTAACGTTTCCCCGTTTCGGTTTTGGAAAGTCCGGACGGAAAATTTTTCTCGACGGGGAAGCAGAGTTTTCTGTGACCCACCTGCCTGGCCACCGGCCCTTTATAGTCCGAACGGCCAACGACCTGGAGGTAAAAGTACTGGGAACCGAATTTGTCGTATACAGCCGACCGAAAGGAAGTAAAGTGGCCCTTAGCAAAGGCAAGGTGCAGCTTATTTCCGGCAAAAGCCGCAATATCGGGCCTATGATCATGAAGCCCGGAGATATTGTCACGGTATCGGACAAGGGAGCACTTGACTGGAAGCATGAGCAGGCAGCAGCCATGCATGCCGACTGGAAACACCATCGGTTTACTTTCAACAATACTTCCCTGTCGGCAATAGCAGGGCAGCTCAATGATGTTTTCGGGGTAAATATTATCATCCCCGATTCCTCGCTGGCAAAACGTACCATCGGAGGCACCTATGAAGCCGATTCCGCGGAGAAAGTGCTTCATATACTAGCTGATGTCCTGGAGATCAGAGTGTTTCCGAACGCCGCATCCGACCGCTTTCCTCCTACTTATACCCTTACCTACTGACCTTTCAACTAATTCCAGATGTTTATGAAGAAAAGTAGACGTACTCTGTCTGTTCTTGTACTGGCAGCGGCGACATTTACCGTCCCGGACCTGCGGGCGCAGCTGCTGTCGGCTCATTTTCAGTCTATACCGCCTTCAGGAACAGAGCCTGTCCAGGCCGGCCAGATGACGCTCCGGGATGCGATACGAAAATTCCGGAATCATTTCGGTGTGGATGTCCTTTTCGAAGAGAAGGTACTGGAAGGAATTACCGTTTCATCAGGTAAGCTCCATTTTGACGGCGACGCCGAACGGGGACTTAGCCAAATCCTGCAGCCTTCCGGGCTACGAATGAAAAAGGTAGATAAAAAGACTTTCGTTATTCTTTCCGGAAAAGCGAAAGGCGCGGGTATCCCCGCATATCCCCCGACGTTCCCGGTAGAAAACGGGGCGCCCAGCATGCCGGCAATTAATGTCGTTGCCCGCGGAGAAGCGGATATAGCTACAGCCGACCGTGTTATTACCGGGAGGGTCGTTTCGGAAACCGGTGAAGAGCTGCCCGGTGTAAGTGTTATGATAAAAGGCACCCAGGCCGGGACAGCCACCGACGACCACGGAAACTTCCGGATACCGGTACCTGACAACAATAGCGTACTGATTTTCAGCTTTATCGGCTATATCCGGGTAGAGATGGCGGTGGGAGCAAAAAGCCACCTCGATGTAGTTCTGAAAGCAGATAACCTGATGCTGGACGAACAGGTCATCGTCGGATACGGAGAAGTCAAAAAATCAGACCTCACGGGCGCGGTAGCGTCTATACAATCCAAAGATATCACCAGGGCCAATCCGGTCATGGCTGCCCGGGCGATCCAGGGACAGGTTGCCGGCGCTACCGTCACCAAGTCGAGCAACCGGCCCGGCGCCGGCTACGGCATTACGATACGCGGTGAAAATACAATCAACTTCTCTACGGAACCACTGATTGTTATCGACGGTCTGATGGGCGGCAACCTGAACAACCTGAACCCGAATGACATTCAGTCGATGGATATTCTCAAAGATGCTTCCTCGACCGCTATATATGGCTCCAGAGGCGCCAATGGCGTCGTAATTATCACCACCAAAAAAGGTGCTTCCGGACAGCCCAGAATCAGCTACGACGGATATGTGGGTGTAAAAGCGCCGGCCCGGCTGCCCAAACTCATGACCAGCGAACAGTTCTACAAGGTTACCCATACCGACCGGGTATTGGAAGGAGTTGCACCCGCTACCTTCACTGCAGCCGAGATGGCCAATATAGAGAGCGGCCGAACAACCGACTGGGTCGACCTCATCACTGATCCCGCTTTGCAAATGAGCCAGAACATCAGCGTTTCAGGCGGAAATGACAATACCACCTACCGTTTTTCCGGCGGGTACCTGAACGAAAACGGGAATGTACTGCACACCGGTTACAAAAGATACAATCTCAATGCCGGCCTGGACAGCAAACTCGGCAGACTTTTTAAGGCCGGATTCACTTCTTACGTGACCTACAGCGACCAGGCTCTCGGATCAATGGAATCGCTGCGCGGCGCCTACCGGGCCCGTCCCACCGGAACGGTGTCCTACCAGGATTTGGCCAACCCCTCCGAAAACCAGGACGTTGATATCAATGGCGTTGCAGTATGGATGGGGATCAATGACAAGCAGGTACCCAACCCCCTGCTGGATATCGCCCCGGTAAATTCCAAGCTGCAAACCACAGTTTCCACCATAATGGGAAATGCCTACGTGGAGTTCCTGCCCGCCCGGGGTCTCAGCATCAGGTCGTCCTTGTCTGCTTCCTACAGTTCGGAAAGAGTGGGCGACTACCGTGGCACCTGGTCAAAATCACAGATCGGGAACAAGCCCCGAGCCCAGTACGACAGCCGGATCATGGCCAGCTATACGTTCGATAATATCATCAATTACAGCCTGAACATCGACAGGCACCGGATCAATTTCACCGGATTGCAGAGTACCTTCTACCAGCGGAATGAAGCCTACCAGATCGCAGTGAGAGATCTGCCCTTTGCTTCGGACTGGTATGCCATTAACAACGGAACCGTGACAGGATACAACAGCTCGCTTGTAGAACGATCGCTGCTGTCGTTTATGGGACGGGTCAACTATTCCTTCGCCGACCGCTACCTGCTGACACTGACCGGACGTTCGGACGGAGCGTCTCAGCTTTCGGAGAACAACAAATGGGCGTTTTTTCCCTCGGTAGCCCTGGCTTGGAGACTAATTGACGAACCTTTTATGACGGACGATTTCCGTGCACTTTCCGACCTCAAGCTGAGGGTCAGCTACGGTCAGGTAGGCAATTCTACCGTGAGTCCGTACAGCACCCAGGCCTCGCTCCTGAATACCGGGTACGACTTTGACGGGTCACCGGCGTACGGCTTCGCACCCGCAAACCTTGGCAACAAAGGCCTTCGGTGGGAAAGGAGCAAGGAAATCAACTTAGGGATCGATTTCGGGTTTATCAGAAACCGGGTATCAGGTACGCTCGAGCTGTATAACAGAAAAACAGTAGACCTGATCCTGAACCAAAAAATCCCCACAGTGTCCGGCTTCTCCCAGGTAATCGCCAACGTGGGTGAAATCGGGAACCGGGGAATTGAATTGACCCTGAATACGGTCAATATCTCCAAAAACAATTTTTCATGGAATACCACACTGACGTTTACAAGAAACCGTAACAAGCTGCTTTCACTGTATGGTGACGGGCAAACCGAAGACAAGGGTAATAACCTGTTTGTCGGGCGCCCCATAAGAGCCAACTTCGATTACAAGTTCGACGGGATCTGGCAACTTCCTGAAAAAGACCAGGCGGCTGTCTACAAGCAACAGCCTGGCTCGGTCCGGGTAGTGGATCAGAACAACGACGGCGTGATCTCTTCAACAGAGGGTATCGACGACCGTGTCGTGCTGGGCACGCAGTTGCCCAACTGGCTGATGGGGTTCACCAACCGGTTCAGGTACCGGAATTTCGACCTGTCGATGTTTATCTACTACCGCAACGGCGTACAGTACCGGAATAACACACTGGCCGGAACGTTCGGAGAAGTGAATAATACCCGTTACAACAAGCTGGCTTCGCTGGACTACTGGCGCAGTGACAATCCGTCCAATACCTACTTCGGGGTTGCAGTGCCTAACCCCTACCGGAATGCCATTACGTACCAGGATGCAAGCTTTCTGCGTATTTCCGACATCACCGCCGGTTATACGCTACCGGCAGCCCTGATCAGCAGATGGAAGATGTCGAACGCCCGTGTCTACGTTCAGACCATCAGTCCGTTTGTTTTCACGAAGTTCACAGGATTTGACCCGGAGTTCAATTCATCCATTTACCAGGATGACATCCCGACCGCAATTTATACCCTTGGGCTTAACATCAGCTTCTGAGCATGAGACAGGAATCAAAACAGGTCCCCCCAATGAGCAAATCAAAGCGTCTTTCCACCTACAGCTGGTCTTTTCGCATGAAATCAAAACATCGTTTGCGGTCTGTGGCGTTCGGGCTGTTCGGGCTTTGCCTTTTTTCGACCGGGTGCGGCGACGACTTCCTGGTTGAAAAGCCGGTCTCTACGCTTACTACCGATGTCTACTACAAGACGGAAACCGGGTTTGAAGACCTGGTCAAATCCTGCTATCCGCTTCTCCGCAATATCTACCAGACCCGTGCGCTCGTACTGAACGGAACGGATATCTTTTCGTCGGGCACCGGGTGGTCTGCTTCCCAGAAAGTAGATCCGGACGCGCTCGATGTATACGATACCCGCCTGAACGGCGCAAACGGGGAACTTCTGGCTTTGTGGCGCCTGCTGTATGCCGAAATCGGCAGAGCCAATACGGTAATATCCCGGGCGCCCGACGTAGCTATGGACGAATCCCGGAAGAATATAAGGACAGCCGAAGCCAGGTTCCTGAGAGCGCTCTGCTATTTCTACCTGGTTCAGCAGTGGGGCGATGTACCGATGCCGCTGGTTGAAACCACGACGGCAAGCAAGGAAGCCAACCGGGCGCCGTCTAAAGACGTCTACAAACAAATAATAGACGATCTCACCCAAAGCGAAACCAGGCTCCCCGTCACAGCATCCGACTACGGGAGAGTGACGAAGGGGGCCGCCCGGTTCCTGTTGTCGCGCGTCTATCTCACCAGGGGATGGAATTTTAACAACGCATTGGGCGGAAGTGATGCCGACTTCCAGAAAGCACTGGAATATGCCGACATGATCATTGAATCGTATCCGCTGGCCGCCCGTTACAAAGATCTTTTCCCGACCAGGTCAGAAAATCCCCTGACTCAATATACGGGCGCACAGAACGACAAAAACCCGGAAATTATCTTTTCAGTCCAGTACAACTCCGACGTGCTTACCAATAAGACCGACCCCGCCTTCCCGGTAGATATCGCGGGAGGAAATAATCTTCACTCCATATTCGGCGGAGGCGGAGAGGGATTTGCCGGATCCGTCGGCAGGACCAGCGACTATAACCGGTACCAGTCTCATCACATAGTTACCCCGGCGGTATACCGCATGTTTGACCCGGATCTGGATACGCGTTACGACCACAACTTCGTGGAAGTGGGCTATGCGCTGTCGAACGTAAGCAATTTCCTGCCCGTCCGTCTCAACCCGAACAACAAGATCAACATCATAAAAGGCGACACAGTCTGCTATTTCAGACCGTGGAACAATCCCGCCACTACCCTCGATGAAAGAGGATTGGACATCGGCGGGAAGATGCGCTATGCGGTGATCAACGTGGACGAATATGGCGGAGCTTATTCAAGGCTATCGGGCTACGGTGCTGGAGACCATCCGATGATGTGGAAATTCTGGCAGCCGGGGATCGCCTATGGCGATTCCTACGGTACGTTCAATGAAGCCATATTCCGATCGGCAGAGGCCTATCTCATAGCCGCCGAAGCCATTCTGAAGGGAGCCGGGAACGGGAAACTGGGCACAGCAGAAGCTTATTACAACAAAGTGGTTGACAGAGCTTTAAAAGAGGTTGGCGGCAACCCGAAATGTGCGGCCCAGCCGGATAATCTTACCTCCCTTGAGGTGACCTCCTACCGCGCTACCGCCGCCAATATTTCCATAGACATGATTCTCGATGAGAGAGCCAGGGAGCTGATGGGTGAATATAGCCGCTGGTTTGATCTGAAACGAACCGGTAAGTTGATAGAACGGGTCAACAAATACAATCCCTGGGCGCAAAAGTCATCTGAAATTGGCGACAGGCACTACCTGCGACCAATCCCCCAAAGCGAGATCGACCTGTCTTTCCCGACAATGAGCCAAAACGAAGGTTATTAGTAAGCCCCCCTCTACTGCAATGTTGTTTCCCCGAAAGCCCGCAAAACCGGGCTTCGGAAACAACGCTGCAGCTCATGGGCTTCTTTCTGACGCAGTGAGGTACCGACAAGGGTACCAGTAAAAATCTCTTTGTCCAATCAAAAATGAATCGTCGGGATTTCCTTTCTAAAGCCGCTACGACAGCTGGTCTGTCGCTACTTTCACCGGGACTTTTTGCCGGTAGAACGACAGCATCCCCATGGATGAACTATGATTTCAAGCCATTCAGAGAGGGCCGGTTTCCCGTACCGGTTGTGCAGGTCACTCCCGATGACGGCTTTTATATCCATACCTTTTATGACGTCTGCCCCTGGAGCCCCTCCGGGAAAATGCTCGCGCTTACCCGCCTCCCCTACCAGGGCCGGAAGCCCGTATGGGGAGATACCGCCGGCGTTTGCGTGGTTGATCTTCCGAACCGGCGGATCAGGGAAATATACAGAACCGCGGCCTGGTCTTTTCAACTGGGTGCTAACGTGCAGTGGGACAGCGTTTCGGACCGGTACCTCTATACCAATGACCTTATTAACGGAGAAGCGGTATGCGTAAGGATCGACCTGGAAAGCGAAGAAACACGGGTATTCGCCGGATCGAAGTACGACCTCGCCCCGGATGGCCGTTCAGCCATAAGCCCAAATCTTCTCAATATGAACATCCACCAGTACGGTTATGCCGTCCCTGACGGTCCGGGAGGGCATCCTGTTCCGTTTGTCCCGGCAGACATGGAAAGTGAAGGTTTATGGCATACGAACCTGGAAACCAATACCAAAAAGATGCTTGTCCCGATGAAGCGTTTTTTTGAAACTGCAGCCGATAAAGACCGGTATACCGGAAGTATTGGCTACCTGTTCCACTCTAAGTTCAACCGGCAGAACACCAGGATCCTCCAGGTATTCAGGGCCCAACGGGAAAACAAAGGAAGAAATGCCTCCCTTTTCACCATGAACACCGATGGATCCGGACTCCTGCAGTGCCTCAGTGCCGGGCACTGGAACCAGCTCGCCAGATCCGGCGGGTCCGGGAACCATCCGAACTGGCACCCGGACGGTGAACATATTATTATGAACTGCGTACCCACCTGGATGGGTTTCGATGAGATGATGTTCTGTCGTTTTCGCTATGACGGTTCAGGGTTCACAATCCTTTCCGAAAAGCATCGCGGGAGCGGACATCCTGTTATGGAACATTCGGGCCGGTACCTGGTGGCAGATGCCTACCCCAAACAATCCTATATCAGTTCGGCGAATGGCGAGGTGGCCATCAGGATGCTGGACACAAAAGACGACACAGAGCTGAGGCTTTGTAATATCCCTAATGACGTGGGAGGCGGCATCCGGCAGTCAAGGGCCGGTGAAGCTGACTCTGGCGGCAGCCATTACAAGCTCGACCCTCACCCTGCCTGGAGCCGCCATGGCCGTCAGCTTTGCTTCAACGGAGCCCCGCTGGGGCAGCGCAAGGTGTTTATAGCAGACTTGAAGAAATTACTATTATAATGAAACTGAGCTATTTAAAATATATCCTCTTTTTGCTGGCAGCCACCCGCGCTTATGGGCAATCCGCAACGCCGCTTACCGTCTTTCTGCAAACGCCCAAACCTGCCGGCAATTCTGTTATAAGGATAAACCCCGTCGTATTAATGTGGCCCTACCGGAAAGGCAGCGGCATAACCTACGACGTGCGCCTTTCTATGGACAGCCTTTTTTCCCGGGAGCCGGTATGGAAAGCCAGGGAATTGCCGGGAGCCATGTATAACCCGCACCGGTTGCTTGAGAAAGGAATCTGGTACTGGCAATACCGGGTAAGCGGGAAACAATGGTCGGAACGCCTCAAATTCCTTGTTCCCGAAAATGCCGTTTCCGTAGTGTCCCCTGCGCCGGAAAAGTTTCTTGGCGGCATTCCCGAAGGTCATCCGCGTATCCTGGCTGACCCCGGCCAGGACTTCCGCAGCTTTGCAAAGCGGGCGGAAGCACTGGCAATACTCAAGGAAGCGGAGCAGGCACTAAGTGTCGAAATGAAAACAGGAAGCGAAAACCTGAACCCCAAAGCCGGCCGGGATAGTCTGACGGCGCTGCAGGAGGAAAGGCGCCAAAAAGATGCAGTTGTGAGGATCGGGCACCGCATTCGTAACACAGTGATCCCGCTTTGCCAGGGCTACCTGCTTACAGGCGACCCAAGATACCGGGACAAAGCGATCGGGATTGCGATGCAGATCAGTTCCTGGGGTCCCGGTGGCATCTCTTCTCAAAGTGATTTTACCGACGGGATATCCATGTACGGCATGGCGCTCGTTTTCGACACCTTCCATAATCATCTGGACAGTGAAAAAAAAGCGCAACTGATCAGGTCCGTTAAGGTGAGAGCAGACAGGTTTTACAACCACTGGGTTAACAATATAGAATCGAAAATCCTGAGCGGTCATGTATGGCAATTGCTGTTAAATGAGTTTTTTAAAACCGCCCTGGCGCTTTATGGGCACGAGGACAAAGCCACTGAATGGCTGAGCTATGCTTACGAACTTTTTCTGGGCAGAACACCGGTACTGGGAGGTATCGGCGGAGGTTGGGCAGAAGGAGCTTCTTATTTTCGCATGAACATAGACATGCTGGTTGACATACCCGAAAAAATAAAGCGCTATACAGGATTCGATTTCATAGCCAGTCATCCCTGGTACCGCAACCAGGCCGACTGGCTGATCTACCAGGTACCGCCTGGCGGATCTGCCGACGGCTTTGGTGATAATACCGAGGAACTATCAACGCCGCCGCCTTTTTTTGCGGCCTATGCGGATGTAATGGGTAACCTCCTCGACGATTCCAGGTTCCGCTGGTATTTGCAGAAAATGCACGAGCTGCAGGATTTCGACCTCGCCACGGAACCTGTGCTGAGGTGGCACCGCCTGGTTCATCCCACTGTTTCGTCCGAAAAAAAGCCCGGAGATCCGCCCCGGCTCCGGATGGGCCGTGTATTTCCGGAAGCCGGCGTTGCCTCCCTCCATACCGATCCGCTACACCCCGGGCATGACATCATGGTGGCGTTCAGGGCGAGCCCCTACGGAGCGTACGGGCATGCCCATGCCGATCAGAATACTTTCAACGTGATGGTTGACGGCAAACGGCTG
Organism: Ravibacter arvi; assembly: GCF_039540405.1. NCBI lineage: Bacteria > Pseudomonadati > Bacteroidota > Cytophagia > Cytophagales > Spirosomataceae > Ravibacter > Ravibacter arvi. The sequence continues at coordinate 189,077 of NZ_BAABEY010000001.1, read as the reverse complement.
TTCTTCAGAACCGGCTATAAGGTGGCGATGAATGATCCCCACCGCCTGGGGTGGAGCATGCATACGAAAGCGCACAACGGCATTCTCGTCAACGGTAAGGGCCAGCCTTACAGTATTGAAGCGGGCGGCAGAATACGCTATTTTCTGCAGGGCAAAACACTGGCCTACGTGGCCGGGGATGCGTCGGGTGCATATAAAAGTAAAGAAAAGTCCGTTGACTCGGGGTTGAGAAAATTTTTGCGGCATATTGTTTTGCTGAAACCCGGGATACTGGTCGTTTATGACGAGCTGGAAGCAGAAAACCCGGCCATATGGTCATGGCTGATTCACAGTCTTGGGCACATGACTATTGATTCGGCCGGCAACGGGTATACGGGTAGGACCGGGAGCATAACCGGAACCGGTAAGCTCTGGAGCTCCGCGCCTTTGTCATGGTCGTTAAAAAACAAATTCGACGTGCCCGCGGTGAGCTACAGGAGCAGCCCCGGCAAACCGGGGAAAGAATATAGCAACGATCAGTGGCACCTGGCCGCCACCAGCTCCGCTCCCACCCGGGTCATGCGTTTTCTTTCGATAATAAGAATCCAGCGCGATAACAACCAAATAATAGAAGTCAGGGAACTGCCCGGGTCTGCAGACGATGCGGTAGTGATAGAAACCGCAGGCTGGAAAATCAGTGCTAACCTTTCAGAGAACCTGCCCCTGTCCCTTCGCATCGGATCGGCTTCGGAAGATGTAATTTTCTCCCTATATGACACTGAAATAAAAGCAGGGAACCGAATTTTCACGGGTCAGAGAAAGCACGGTCCTAAGTTGTGGGAAAGTACCCGTGAAGGCGATAAACTCTTTGAAGCAGAAGATTTTATTAGCGACTTTTAAGCATTTTACTGCAGGTATACAGGAGAGTTTAAATGTTTGAAATGAAAAAGATAATAGTACCATTCCTTTTAGCCGGGCTCACGGCGGCATCCGTTCGAAACATCCCGGATCAGGTTTCTCCGTTACCTGCTCCGGTGCGGCCCAATATCCTCTTTGCGATAGCCGACGACCAGTCTTTCCCGCATGCATCGGCCTACGGCAGCAAAACATTCCTAACCCCGGCTTTTGACAACGTAGCGGCCAGGGGAGTGTTGTTTAACAATGCATTTGTAGCAGCCCCCCAATGCAGCCCTTCGCGGGCGGCATTGCTGACCGGCAGGAACATCTGGCACTTGGAAGAGGCCGGCACGCACTCCAGTTATTTTCCGAAAAAATTCCCCGTCTTCACCGATGCGCTGGAAAAGTCGGGCTATTTTATCGGCTATACCGGCAAACCCTGGGGTCCGGGTAATTTCGAGGAAGCCGGCTGGCACCGGAATCCGGTAGGCCCGGCTTATAACACACATCAGGTAAAGGCCCGCCCGGCGGAGGGCATCAGCAGAAATGACTATGCATCCAATTTCAGCGAATTTCTCTCCAAAAGGCCTGCAGGGCAACCCTTTTTTTTCTGGTACGGCGGCCAGGAACCACACCGGGGTTACGAGGCGGGTTCAGGCGCTAAATCCGGCCTGACGATCGCCCGGTCCGAAATTCCCGGCTTCCTGCCCCCTGCCGACACGATCACGTCCGACCTGCTGGACTATGCGTTGGAGATAGGCTGGTTTGACAGTCACCTGGGGAAAATGCTGGCTATGCTGAAAGAGAGAGGCGAGCTGGACAATACGATCGTCGTGGTAACTGCCGACAACGGAATGGCATTCCCTTATGCGAAGGCAAATCTGCAGGAATCCGGCATTCACGTACCACTCGCCGTCTGTGGTCCGGGGGTAAGCGGGAAAGCACGCCGGGTGGACGACCTGGTAAGCCTGCCTGATCTTTGCCCGACATTTCTTGAAGCAGCCGGCCTCCCGGCTTTTGTAGGAACGACGGCACATTCGCTTTGGCCGGTCCTGAAAAACCGGAAGTCGGGCCATATCGATCCCGAGAGAAATTATATACTGGCAGGCAGAGAAAGACACACCCATGCCCGGCCCGACAACCTTGGGTACCCGGCGAGGGCCATCCGGACGGCCGATTACCTTTACATTGTTAATTTTTTCCCGGAACGATGGCCCCTAGGCGACCCGCCGCCGCGGAACAACAGCACAGCAGCTGCCTCCGACTCCAAACCCATCGCGGGCGGATATGAAGACATAGACAGCTCGCCTTCCAAAACCTTTCTGATAACACACCGCGCGACGTACCCTGACCTCTTCAGGATAGCTTTTGAAAAACGCGGCAGCGAGGAGCTCTACGACATCAGGACCGATCCGTATTGCCTGCAAAACCTTGTCTTAACCGGGAGCACTGAGAAAATCCGGCGGGAACTAAAAAAAGAGCTTCTGGAAAAACTGGCCCGGCAAGGCGATCCCCGTGTGACGGGAGGCGGAGAAGTGTTCGACAGTTATCCGCGGTTCGGCCCGATGCGCCCCTTTGACGGATTTAAAGAAAGAGGAGCCTATAACCCGGCATTTATACCCAAAAAACACTAGCCCGATTGGCCCGAGATACCTCTCACAACTCACCGCTCACCCCTTCACAATTCCTACAGAGATGCAAAAACTCCGTCAGGCAAAAGTCCCGAAAACAAAATTACTTGTAGCTACTATGTTCCTGGCGCTATGTTCCGCTGCGGCCCAGCCTCCCGGCCGCGCGAACATAGTACTGATCCTGACCGACGATCTGGGTTGGAGCAGCCTTTCATCTTCGATGGACCGCCACCTTGCCGGGGCGTCAAGTGACTACCATGAAACACCCGCCATAGATAGGATGGTGAGAGAAGGAATGCGTTTTTCACGAGGTTACGCGCCTGACCCGATCTGTACCCCAAGCAGGAGAAGCATCCAGTTCGGCCAGACTTCCCTGCGCCAGGGCGACGAAGAATTTGCCGGGAACTACCGCGACGCTGCTCATAGACCACCGTCTATTCCGGAGACGTTGAAAAGCGCAGACCCGTCATATGTCGCCGCTCATTTCGGGAAATGGGACCTGCGGGCCGGCATAACACCCGAACAACTGGGGTATGATGAAAGTGATGGAAATACAGGCAACAGGGACGGCGACTTTTCACAGGAAAGAGGAGAAAAGTGGCTGAAAGAGTATATTCTTGAAAACCCCAAGCAGACTGACAGCCTCACAGCCAGAGCTATCCGCTTTATGGCGAAGCAGTCGGGTGCGGACAAGCCGTTTTACCTCCAGGTTTCGCACTACGCCACTCATGTAAATTTCGAGACCAGGCCACAGACCTACCGCAAATTTGCGGATAAGAAAAAGGGAAACAGGCACGATAACGCAGCCTGGGCCGGTATGATCTACGATCTGGACGCAAGTATAGGGCGCCTATTTGAAGCACTGGATTCGCTCGGGTTGTCTGCCAATACCTACATATTTCTTATGGCCGATAATGGCGGCGTAGAATTTATCCCGCCGGTTGGTAACCGCCTTGCCCCGCCGTCTGCGTTCTCAAAACCGATGCGAAACGCTCCCCTGCGCGGCGGAAAATGGACGCTTTACGAAGGCGGCATCCGGGTACCATTTATTGTAAAAGGGCCTGGTATCAAAGCAGGAACTCAGTCTGACGTACCCGTAGCCGGCTGGGACCTCCTTCCTACTTTCTGTGAGCTGGCCGGAAAAACTCCCCTCAATGACAGCCGGCTGGATGGCGGAAGCCTGTTCTCCCTATTAAAAAACGGAGGAAAAGGAAAAGTCGCCCGCACCTCCGATGATTTTTATTTTCACCGTTTTAATAATTCCTACCCGCACTCCGCCATCATTTCCGGCCCTTATAAGCTGGTTCATTTCTGGAAGACCGGTATTACCGAACTCTACAACCTGGCCAAAGATCCGGGAGAGATCCATAATATCCGTGCGAGCGAAAAAACGAGAGCGGAATTGATGGAGAAACGCCTTTTCAGCTATATCAGGAAAACGAATCCTGCTATCGCAGCCAAGTACCCGGACGGAAAGAAATCAGCACCATAGCAGCCGTCCGGCACCTCACACCTCAAGGCTCAAACCTTTATACAAATGAAACACCTGTTAATCCTGGCCGGAATTTTTGGAATGATGGATGTGTATTCACAAAGCGGGAAACCCGGGCACGTGATTATCATCATGGCGGACCAGTTAAGAGCGGATGTATTGGGCGCGCAGACGCCCAATATCGAAACGCTCCGGAAAGATGCCGTAACGTTTACCCGCGCTTATTGTGCCTCACCGCTCTGCGCTCCCTCCCGCGCGTCCTTTTTTACGGGATTGTACCCTAACCGTACCGGTTCAATGATCAATCCCTGGTCAAAAGAGGACGAAATATACGGTACTGTCAAGGCGGGAATACCCAGCTTATACACGATAATGGAAAACTCGTGGGACAGTCGCCATGTCGGTAAACAGCACTTTTTTACGGCCGAAAAAATCGATCGGAGCGCCGCAGCGGGCACGAAGTGGGTGACACAGGAGGATTATTCCAGCTGGATGAGCACCCAAAAAAAGGACAAGCCGGGCGGAAAAAGGTTCAAGGCTGAAGCACCGGAACTGGTGTCGGGCAAGTTTACCCGCCTGCGGTCCTATTCCACCCCGAGAACGGAATTGTACAAAGAAGGAATTGATTACTTCCTTGATCGCTATATCACCGACGAAAGTATCAGGAGTATCAGGGAATGGGATAAAAGCCGGCCCTTGCTGCTGAATACCATGTACCTGGCTCCGCACCCGCCGTTTCACATTCCCGAGCCTTATTTTTCGATGTACCAACCAGGCGGCTTCCACCTGCCTGAAAACGTCGGGCGCTGGTACCCCGGGCAATCACCACTCCAGATGTACAGCCTTACCGGCTTTATCGGCTCCCGTTATACCCGGGAACAGTGGGACAATACCTGGGCCAAATACCTGGGATTGGTAAAGCTGCTCGACGATGAAGTCGGACGGCTGATCAAAGCACTCCGGGAAGAAGGACTATACGACAGTGCCCTGATCATTTTCACCTCCGACCACGGTGAGATGCTGGGTAGCCATTCGCTCTGGCAAAAAATGTGCATGTACGAAGAGTCGGTGCGGGTACCGCTCATGGTAAAGCTCCCGAAGGAATACCCGGTAAAAAATCGGAACATAACGACGCCCGTAAGCCTGGTAGATGTGCTTCCGACCATCCTGGATCTGAACGGAACAGCAGCTTCTCCGGGACAAACAGACGGAAAATCACTGGTTCCGCTGCTGGCGGGAAGTGATAAAGAGCGGGATGCTGTCTTTATACAATACGACGGGAACGGATCGCTGGGCAGCGCTCAGCGCTGCCTGGTCGACGGAGATTTCAAGCTGATCGTAGACACGTTCAGAGAGGAGACTTTTCTCGAAATGTATGACATGAAACGGGATCCGCAGGAAACGCAGAACCTTGCTTTGAATAGGGAAAATGAGCGCCTGCTCAACCAGCTCATGACGAAATTGCAAAACCGGATGGACGGGTCGGGTGACCGGATCAGGTTCGGAGACGACATTGTGAAGCGCTTCCACGAGAATTATGCCGGAAGAGAACCGGAATTAACGGTCCCCTCCGGCGCCAACCGGGAGGGAGGGTCTGACAAAGCGCGCAAACAGACGACAAAAACGAACTAAAATGAAACACGACGTTGCCTTTTTTTATGCCTCTTGTCTGCTTACGGCAGTACTATTTCCACAAATTCCAGCAGCAGGCGGTCCTTTGGTAAGCAGCGATTCCAGACCCAACATTATCTACATTATGGCCGACGACATGGGGTATTCCGACCTGGGTTGCTATGGCGGAGAGATCCGCACGCCCAACCTCGACCGTCTTGCTTCGAACGGTATAAAGTTCCGCAGCTTTTATAACAACGCAAGATGTTGTCCGACGCGGGCCAGCCTGCTGACCGGCCGCTATCCGCATGAAGCCGGAATGGGACATATGGTTACACCGGACGGCGCCGAAGTAAAGCCGGGACCTTACCAGGGCTTTATCGACAACCGCTATCCTACCATTGCCGAATACCTGAAGCAAGGCGGATACCGAACTTACATGGCCGGGAAATGGCATGTAGGGGAAAGACCGGAGCATTGGCCGCTGAGACGAGGGTTCGACCATTTTTTCGGGCTGATCAACGGAGCAACCGGATATTACGGGGTGATCCCCCAGGAAAAGGGCAAAAGACACATTGTACTGGAAGACAAAGAGTTCGGTACTTCCGCTGAAGGATTTTATATTACGGACGCTTTTACCGACCACGCGATCAGGTACCTGAACAAACACAACAAGGAAAACCCGAAGGCACCTTTCTTCCTCTACCTGGCTTATACCGCCCCTCATTTCCCCCTTCATGCTCCCGAAGAAGATGTAGCTCCGTATGAGAAAGTATACAGTGACGGATGGGATGTTATCCGCGAAAGGAGGTATAAAAAAATGACATCGCTTGGCCTGGCGGACAAGCGTTTCAGCTTTCTTTCCAGGCCTGCGAACATACCTTCATGGGAGTCAGCCGACAATAAGGATGAATGGGTGAGAAAAATGGCGGTGTACGCAGCAATGATCGACCGCATGGACCGGAATATCGGAAAGCTGCTGGCACAATTGAAAGCAAACGGCCAACTTGACAACACGCTTATCATCTTCCTGTCGGATAACGGCGCTTGTGCCGAAAACGTAGCCCGCCGCAACTTCAACGACCCGACGGTAAAAATCGGGCAGCCCGGGTCATATGTCACCTACGACACGCCCTGGGCCAATGTATCGAATACGCCTTTCCGGAAATACAAACGTTTTCTCCATGAAGGCGGAATCATCACACCTTGCATTGTTTCCTGGCCCGGCCATATCAAACCAACGGCGGGATATTACCCTGAACCTGCATATGTAACCGACCTGTTGCCCACTGCCATAGAGCTGGCCGGAATCCGTAACCGGGATTTACCGGGGAACAGCCTTTCTTTTTTATGGACTGGTAAACAGGCCCCCGTAAGGACCTACTATTGGGAACACGAAGGTAATCAGGCAATCCGGCGGGGCGAGTGGAAACTGGTCAAAGACAGGGAGGACCCGGACTGGTCGCTTTATAACCTGGCAAACGACCCGACCGAGAGCAAAGACCTCGTCCGGGCGAATCGTACCAGAGCGGATGAGCTGAAGAAGCTTTATAAGAAATGGGCGGCCGATGTGGGCGTTAAACATGTAGACTGATGAAACAAACCCCATCCAAAGTACCGGTTGCCAATCGGCGGAGTCTTTTCCTTGCAGCGGGTATTTTAATGCTCGCAGGACTTTGCTTTTCCTGTAAAAAAGAGGACCAGGAAAAGCCCAATATCGTTTACATTCTGGCGGACGATCTCGGGTACGGGGACGTTTCTGTCTACAATCCTGACAGTAAAATATCAACGCCTCATATAGATGGACTGGCGGAAGAGGGTATGAGATTTACGGATGCGCATTCACCCTCCGCTGTGTGTACCCCCACCCGGTATTCCATTCTTACCGGTCGCTATGCATGGAGAAGCAGGAAACCGGTAGGGGTCTTAAGAGGCTACAGCCGCACCCTGATAGAACCCGGAAGAGCCACTGTAGCCACTTTGTTGAAAGCGTGCGGGTATGAAACCGCGGTCATCGGCAAATGGCACCTGGGCCTGGACTGGCAGGTAAAGGAAGACAGGCGGGACCTGCTTCAAAAAGAGGGCTACGGTATAGAAGAAGAGATGGCCCCTGAGGATATTGACTTTACAGGAAGCATTTCTGGCGGACCACAGGAAGCCGGCTTTACCTACTCCTACATATTACCGGCTTCTCTCGATATGCCGCCCTATTGCTACCTTGAAAACCAGGTCCTGGCAGAGATTCCGGCAGCCTATACCGAAGGAAGTGCGCTTGACTCGGGTTATACGGGCCCCTTCTGGCGGCCTGGAAAAATGGCATCATCTTTCGATTTTATGCAGGTATTGCCCACCTTCATAACCAAAGCAAAGGAATTCCTGAACCGGCAGGAAAAGAAACGTCCCTTTTTCCTGTTCCTGCCGCTTACCGGCCCGCACACGCCGTGGCTGCCCGATGTTGAACACCGCGGTAAGTCCGCCGCAGGGGAATATGGGGACTTCGTTCGACAGGTGGACGACGCGGTAGGCGCGGTGCTGGAAGAGCTTGACAAGCTGGGTTATTCAGAAAATACAATGGTCATTTTCACCAGCGATAACGGGCCTTTCTGGCGGGAAGAACATATTGCAAAATTTGCTCACAGGGCTGCGGGCCCATACCGGGGTATGAAAGCCGACATTTATGAAGGCGGGCACAGGATACCATTCATTGTAAAATGGCCGGGCAGGACCAGAGCGGGGCAGGTAAGCGAGGCTACCACAACACTCACGAACCTGGTGGCGACCGTAGCGGAAATTACCGGCGGGAAAAAAGTGCCGGGCCTTCCTGAAGACAGCTACAGCATACTTTCCGTGTTAACGGGAAAATCCGGCTATGTCGAAGGGCAGCCGGCAGTCGTGCACAGTGCTTCCAACGGGTACTATGCCATTCGTGAAGGTGACTGGAAGTTGATACAGGGACTTGGCTCCGGCGGTTTTACAGAACCGAAGACACTCATACCCGCTCCCGGCCAGCCGAAAGGGCAGCTTTACAACCTGGCAGAAGACGCCGGTGAAACGACCGATCTTTATCAAAAACACCCGGAGAAGGTGAAAGAACTTACCGAAAAACTGGAAGCCATCACAAACAGCAGGGAACGAATATGGTCTTCCGCCCGGTAGCCGGGCTGAGGCTATCTCAACTTCAGCGTTACCAGGCAGAAAATGGCCAGGATAATACCAATAATCCAGAATCTCGTCACGATTTTTGCCTCGTGGTGCCCCTTTTTCTGGAAATGGTGGTGAAGCGGCGACATCAGGAAGATCCTCCTGCCCTCGCCGAATCGTCGCTTCGTGTACTTGAAATAGCTGACCTGGGTCATTACCGACAATAGCTCTATCAGGAAAATTCCACAAAGAACCGGGATAAGCAACTCTTTCCGTATCGCGAGCGCAATTACGGCAATCACTCCACCCAGCATCAGGCTTCCCGTATCGCCCATAAAAACCTGGGCCGGGTAAGCATTGTACCATAGAAAACCAATACAAGCGCCCACAAACGCGGCACAGAAAATCACCAGCTCCCCGGAATTGGGGATATACATAATGTTAAGGTACTGAGCAAACCGAACGTTACCCGACAAATAGGCCAAAACTCCTAAAGTCACCGCAATAATTCCGGACGAGCCGGCCGCCAGACCATCAATCCCGTCCGTGATGTTCGCACCGTTGGAAACAGCCGTAATAATGAAAATGGCAATTAATGTATAAATGATCCAGGTGTAGCTTTCAGGTATCAGCCCGAAAGTCAGCATACTGTAATCGAAGGAATTGTTTTTCAGAAACGGGACAGTAGTGATCATCGGGTTCACCAGGTCGTGAAAGCGGTTGATCTCACCCAGCTCCGGGCTTACAAACGGCTGCTCATAAACGCGGATTTTAACGTCCCTGTGGAAGCAGAGAGTAAGCCCTACAATTAATCCGAGCGATACCTGGCCGAATATTTTGAAGCGGCCGTGTAACCCTTCCTTATTGTTCCTGAACTTTTTGATGTAGTCGTCGATAAATCCGATCATACCGGTCCATACCGCCGCGATAATCAGCAAAACCACATACACGTTGGAAAGCTTGGCAAAAAGGAGAACCGGTATCAGCAGCGACGCCAGGATAATAAACCCGCCCATAGTAGGCGTTCCGGTCTTTTCTTTCTGCCCCGGGAGCCCCAGGTCCCGCACGGTTTCCCCCACCTGTTTGTAGTGAAGATAGTTGATGATTTTTTTCCCGTATGCGGCCGCAATAAACAGGGACAGGACTGCGGCGCCCAAGGCACGGAAAGAGATATATTGAAAGACTCCCGCACCAGGGAAGTCATACTGTTTGTCGAGAAAGTCGAATAAATAATAAAGCATCTAACCAAAAATCGCTGATATAGTCATGCAAATTTGTTTAAATTATCAGTTACAAATCAAGAATTGGCCGGCAAATTTGCATGGTTTGCCCGCAACTTTACTTGAATAGCGTCACCTACCTGCTTACAGCGAAGGCTTCCCGGACTTCTTCGCGGTCATCAAAATGAAAGCGCTGCCCCCGGACTTCCTGGTAGGTCTCGTGGCCTTTGCCGGCAATCAGTATTATGTCCCCTTTGCCTGCCTCGGAAACCGCCTGCCTGATCGCCTCTTTCCGGTCTACGAAGGCGCTGGTTTTCCTGTAGTCTGCCGCTGAGACGCCCGCCCGCATTTGTCTGATAATTTCTTCCGGTTCTTCATTCCTTGAATTGTCCGAGGTAAAGATCACCCGGTCGCTCATTTTAGCGGCTATCGCGGCCATCCGCGGACGCTTGGTGGCATCGCGGTTTCCGCCGCAACCTACCACCGTAATCACCCGTTCGTTGTAATTACGGATTTGCGAAATCGTCGACAATACGTTTTCGAGCGCATCCGGCGTATGCGCATAATCGACAATCGCCGTAATGTCGGCGACTTCATCCCGAACCACTTCGAACCGCCCCGGAGGCGGTGTCAGCGCAGAAAGCTCGGTGAGCACATTCTCTTCTTCTTCGCCCAGCAAGACTGCGATACCGTAAACAGCTAAAAGATTCGACACGTTAAATGCACCGATCAGCCTTACCCACAGCTCGCGGTCGTTAACCAGAAGCTGCAGTCCCTGAAAAGTCGACGCCAGGATTTTCGCCCGGAAATCAGCCATTGACCGTATGGAATAGGTATGCACCTCTGCCTTTGTGTTTTGCACCATTACACTGCCGCGACGGTCGTCAGCGTTTACCAACGCGTAAGCGCCTGCCGGCAAAGCATCAAAAAAGCCTTTTTTAGCGGCTATATAGTGATCAAACGTGCCATGGAAGTCGAGATGATCATGTGTAATATTGGTAAATATACCCGCCGCAAACCTTAACCCTTCAATCCGATGCTGCACAACGGCATGCGAGCTCACTTCCATAAATACATAGCTACAGCCGGCAGCCACCATTCTGGCCAGCAGCCCCTGCAATACCACGGCTTCCGGGGTGGTGTGCGTCGAAGGAATCACCTCTTCTTCAATCTGATTCTGCACCGTGGAAATCATTCCGCAACGATAGCCCAGGTTCCTGAAAAGCTGGAAAAGAAAAGTCACTACCGAAGTCTTCCCGTTTGTGCCGGTAACACCCACCAATTTCAGTTTTTCGGATGGATGGTCAAAAAAAGCGGCGGCGATGTGCCCGAGCGCAACGGCCGAGTCGGGTACGACCACATACACGAGACCGGGAGAAAGCGCATCGGGAAGATTTTCCACAACCACCCCGATCGCACCGCCGGTCTCTGCCTGTGTCAAAAATGCGTGGCCGTCTACCTGTGTGCCTTTTACGGCAACAAACAAACACCCCGGGCTTACCTTCCTGGAATCCGTTACCACGCTGTTTACGGCCACGTCTCCATCGCCCGTCAACGTCCTGACCTCCACATTCTTTAACAAATCAGTGAGTAAAACCTTCCTTTCCACTTTATACAACCGGGGATTTTGAGTACATGAATCTGCCCCAAAGGTACGTGGAAATTGATACGATTGCGCAGCTTGAGCCGACGAAGTTCTCAGTAGCCCGCCGGTAAGCGGCAATTTCCGGCTTACCCAGACGTTACAATCCCAAACGATCATCCGACTGGCACAATTCTTTAACATTTCTACACCAAAGTATCCAAGCCAGGAGCTGTGGCGGCCCGGTGTGAGGTATGCGATCGTCGCTGTAACCGGCACTCGTAAGCAATCCACCCGTTGGTACCCGGCTCTCCGCTTAAACGTTTGTTGCAAATGAAATTTTCTCTGTACCTTCTTTTTTTCGCCCTGGCGGGGACCTATGTGGTCGCGCAAAAGTCCGGTGGACAGAATCCGCATCTGATGGAGCCCTATGGACAGGTGACTTTGTTCGCAGGCGGCGGTGTGGCCTATTATATGGGCGACATTTCGGCGAGCTCCGGCAATCTGGGCCTCGGCCCGGCGTTTGCTCTTGGCGGCAGCTACCGGCTCACAGAAAGAATCAGTGCCAGAGGTGAATTCCGGCTATACAAAGTGTCGGGAGACAGCAAAAACACAAATAATCCCGAAAAAAATCTTTCTTTCAAAACGGTAAACCCGGACCTGATGGTCTCGCTTCAGGCCGATCTTTTTCCCTATTCGCGACGTGCTTTGGTCAGCCCCTACGGTCTTCTCGGCCTTGGGGTTACTTACCTGAACCCCAAAGCGGAATGGGAAGGAACCGTTTACAGTCTTCCCAAGTACAGAACCGAGGGGGTAAAATACTCAAGGCTTCCGCTCTTTATCACCGGCGGATTGGGTGCCAGTGTGCGCATCTCAAGAAGCTGGAGCGCCGGGCTGGAACTGACGGGCAACTTCCTTCTTTCGGACTACCTGGATGATGTAAGCACAGTGTATCCCGAATTCGACCAGCTGATTGATCCCGACATTTCATACGCGCTATCCTACCGGGGTTCGAGTCAGCAGCCGGGTTATATCCGGGGAAATCCCAAATCAAAAGACAGCTACATGATGCTCACGGCAAAGGTCATTTATTCATTGCCGAACCCGCGCTACGCCAAGGAGCGTAAAATAATGAAGTGCGCTAAATAAAATCCTGAAGATGTCTCAGAAAAAGAATGCGGGCGCGTCGAAAGTGATCATGACCGAAATGGTCCTGCCCAACGATACCAATACACTAAACAACCTGATGGGCGGCAGGCTGCTGCACTGGATGGATATCTGCGGTGCCATTGCCGCACAGAAACACGCCAATGCGAAGGTTGTGACGGCTTCGGTTGACAATGTATCGTTTGCCCAACCCATCAGGCTCGGCCATGTCGTGACCATGCAGGCGGGCGTGACCCGTGCTTTTAACTCCTCAATGGAGGTCTTTATCCAGGTATGGGGAGAAGATGTCCCCGCGGGTATTAAGGTGGCTACTCACAAAGCATTTTATACGTTTGTGGCGGTTGACGACGCCAATAAACCGATCAGGGTCCCGGAACTGATCCCCGAAACCGAAGCAGAGTTCGAGCTTTACAAAAGCGCGCTCCGCCGGCGGCAGCTCCGCCTGGTACTTTCGGGAAGGCTCCTGCCGGATGAAGCAGTAGAACTGAAAGAACTCTTTACCGGCAAATAAGCTTCAGATTTCCCGGCCGCTCTCCCGGAGGGCCGCTCATTTCTTATCTTCCGGAAGCGGCAGAAACACATTTACCTCCGGATGCATGGTATAAAACCGGAACCCGGCGTCTGTATCAACCACCATACCGCTGGAAAGATTGTTGCCCATGATCGGGTTTTTATCATATTTCTTCCAATGGACAAGATCGGTTGAAACGGCTATATTCATGGTCCACTCCCGCCAGTCTTTATAAGCTGAAGCGTGATAGTAACCATAATAAAGCCCTTTGTATTTGATGACCTGGTTCATTGCAACCGCAAACTGGTCATAGGCCTCCGGCCCCATAGCGATTACCGGTTCATCCTGAACGTTGACCCACTTCTGCATATCCGGCGAAGTGGCCAGCCAGATTCCCCCGTCGTTGCGCTCGTAAAAAAGGTACCATGTCCCGTTCTCTTTCCAGAGTGTGGGCGTACCAAAGGGGCCTTCCGACAACGGATCGCCGTTTTTCATCCGGACATCGAGCGCCCCCCGGCTTTTCCAGTTCACACGGTCTTCCGAAACGAGCAGGTGGGCAACGTCGTCTTTTCCTTCAGCCGCCATATAATAAGTCCCGCCGTCCTTCCAGACATACATATCCTCCACCCACAACGAATCATAGATTGGTTTTTCGGAAAAACGCTGCCAATCGAGTCCATTGTCCGAAGTGGCCAGGCCCAGGTACTTGATTTCGTCGCCCGAGGTTTTGGAATAGCCGTTGTACCACAGGTACCACTTGTCACCCTCCTTCATGACAAAGCCACGCTCCCTGATCTTCGAATCCCAGGTATTTTCACCGGTGCCGGTAAAAACCGGGTTTTTCTCGTATGCCTTAAAACTGACCAGTTCCCGGGGAAATTGTTCGGGAGTTTCCTGTTGCCGGCGGTTGCCGGAAGGGTTGCAAGATGAGGCGAACATCACCGTAGCTAACAAAACGGCGCTTTTAAATTGAATCATGGGTAAGCAATACAATCTGTTAAGGGATCGGGCGCACTTGCTGTTCTGCGCGCCGGCTTTTGGTAATACGCCGGATAACCCGCACCGGGCCATCTCCGGGAAAGCAAATTTGACCGCTTGCAACTGATGACAGAGTCGGCGCCGGGAGAATGCCGCTGACCGGGACAACCGGCCGCAGCCGGCTGGCTTTACGCATATTAAAACAAATAACCTTAATTCTTTTGACTTATTCCCCTTAAATTTGCAAAACTTTTGCAATCAAAAATTATTAAAGAGCAGTACAATCTAAATGAGTAATCCATCCGAAGTCCAAATTACGTTACCCGACGGCAGCCAAAGGTCATATCCAGGCGGCATCACCGGACTGGGAATAGCGGCGAGTATCAGTGAAGGGTTGGCGCGCAACGTATTGGCGGCCAAAGTAAACGGCGAAATCTGGGACGCTACGCGCCCGATCCATACCGATGCGACCGTCACGTTACTGACCTGGACGAACGATGAGGGAAAATCTGCCTTCTGGCATTCTTCCGCCCACTTAATGGCCGAAGCGCTGGAAGCCCTTTACCCGGGAATCAAATTCGGAACCGGCCCCGCCATTGAAAAAGGATTTTATTACGATGTTGACCTGGGCACTGCCTCCATCAGTCAGGAAGATTTCCCCAGGATAGAGGCCAAGATGCTGGAGTTGGCGCGTGAGAAGAACGCCTACGTTCGCGAAGAAATCAGCAAAGCGGATGCGAATGCCCTGTTCACGGAAAAGGGAGACCCCTATAAGCTGGAATTGATCGACGGCCTGCAGGACGGGCAGATCACCCTTTACAAACAGGGTAATTTTACCGACCTTTGTCGTGGACCTCATATTCCTGACACCGGCTTTATCAAAGCTATCAAGCTTACCAATATTGCCGGGGCTTACTGGCGCAACAACGAGGCCAATAAAATGCTTACCCGCATTTACGGCATCACGTTCCCGAAACAAAAAGAGCTGGAAGAGTACCTGACCCTGCTGGAGGAAGCGAAGCGCCGCGATCACCGTAAACTGGGCAGGGAACTGAAACTGTTTGCCTTTTCGGAAAAAGTCGGCCAGGGGCTTCCCCTGTGGTTGCCTAAAGGCGCCATGTTGCGCGAGAGGCTGGAAAACTTCCTGAGAAAAGCCCAGTTGAGGGCCGGCTATGTTCCGGTAGTTACCCCTCACATCGGCAGCAAGGAACTCTATATCACTTCCGGTCACTGGGAAAAATACGGCAAGGATTCTTTCCAGCCGATTAAAACGCCCAATGAAGGAGAAGAGTACCTGCTGAAGCCTATGAATTGCCCGCATCACTGCGAGATCTATAAAACAGAGCCCCGCTCCTACCGGGACCTGCCGCTGAGGCTGGCCGAATTCGGAACGGTCTACCGTTACGAACAAAGCGGTGAGCTGCACGGGTTGACCCGGGTGAGAGGGTTTACGCAGGACGATGCGCATATATTCTGCCGTGGCGACCAGGTGAAGGAGGAATTCATCCGGGTAATTGACCTGGTCCTGTATGTTTTCCGCACACTTGGCTTTACTGAGTATTCTGCCCAGATCTCTTTGAGAGACCCGGAAAACAAAGCCAAGTACATCGGGAAAGACGAGGACTGGGAAAAAGCGGAATCGGCTATTATCGAAGCCGCCGCCGAGAAAGGCCTCGAAACGGTAACCGAGCTGGGTGAAGCAGCTTTTTACGGCCCGAAACTCGACTTCATGGTGAAAGATGCGCTCGGAAGGAAATGGCAGCTTGGAACCATCCAGGTAGACTATCAATTGCCGCAGCGTTTTGAGCTGGAATACGTAGGCGCAGATAACCAGAAGCATCGCCCGGTTATGATTCACCGCGCACCGTTCGGTTCGATGGAGCGTTTCATCGCCATCCTGATTGAAAACAGCGCGGGTCAGTTCCCGATCTGGCTTTCGCCGGACCAGATTGCGATCCTGCCCATTTCGGAAAAATATGCCGATTACGCGGAAGAGCTCTTTTTCCAGTTGCAGGACCAGGATATCAGGGGCTTTGTTGATCACCGGGATGAGAAAATAGGGAGAAAGATCAGGGATGCGGAAGTAACCAAGATCCCTTACATGCTCATAGTGGGTGAAAAAGAAGCAGCAGAAGGAAAGGTGTCTGTTCGGAAGAAAGGGGATGGCGATATGGGCAGTATGACCATTCGTGAATTTTCCGATTATTTTTCGGCGGAGATTAAAAAGAACCTGTCCGGCTTTTAGTTTTACTTTAATTTGGCGTACTTGGACTGATTTTTTAGCAGACCGGAACCAATCCAAACCATTTTTAATTCAGAACACCAAACAAAAAAGTCCTAAATACAGCATATGGCATTAAGACCCCCACGCGGCCCCAGACGGCGTGTGATTGTAGAGGAACCTTACAAAATCAATGAACGTATAACTGCCCAAGAGGTTCGCCTGGTTGGGGATAACGTCGAGCAAGGCGTTTTTCCTCTGAAACAGGCACTCGCTATGGCAGTTGCACAAAGCCTTGATCTGGTGGAAATTGCGCCGAACGCAGTTCCCCCGGTATGTAAAGTGACCGACTACTCAAAATTCAAATACGAGCAGAAGAAAAAGCAAAAAGAGATCAAGTCGAAGGCTCAGAAAGTAGTGATCAAGGAGATCCGTTTCGGTCCCAATACAGATGATCACGACTTTGAGTTTAAACTCAAGCATGCCATCAACTTTTTGAAAGAAGGCTCTAAAGTAAAGGCATACGTTCATTTCGTGGGACGTACAATTGTCTTTAAAGAGCGCGGCACCCACCTGCTTCAACGTTTCACCGACGCTTTGTCCGACTACGGAAAAGTTGAAATGGAGCCCAAGCTCGAAGGGAAACGGATGACCGTGATCCTGACGCCGAGTGCCCAGAAAAAATAAATGAGCATAGCATCAATTAGATCCTGGAGAAGGCAGTTACTAAGGCCTTCTCTAGGATTTAATTGTTCAACTTGTTAACTTTGCGCGCTGATTTTATCCATTTATTTACAAGACGTAATTCACAATGCCTAAGTTAAAAACCAATTCCGGGGCTAAAAAGCGTTTTTCGCTCACAGGGACCGGTAAAATCAAACGTAAGCGTGCGTTTCACAGCCACATCCTGACCAAAAAATCGACCAAGCGGAAACGCAACCTGGTTCAATCTACTTTGGTTGACAGCACGGATGAGAGACGCATCAAAACGTTGCTCGGCGTATAACTGCACCAGCAACCATCCGCGGGCGGGCTTTGGCTCCCTGCAGGTTCATTTGTTCAACCCGATGCCCGGTTTAAAGTCTTGACAGCAAGCACCGGTCTTCAAAAACAACTTACAATATGCCACGTTCGGTAAATCACGTAGCGTCGCGTGCGAGACGCAAAAAAATCTTAAAGATGGCCAAAGGTTACTACGGCCGTCGTAAAAATGTTTGGACAGTAGCTAAAAACGCTGTCGAAAAAGCACTTGGGTATGCTTACGTTGGGCGCAAGCACAAGAAGCGGAACTTCCGTTCCTTGTGGATTCAGCGTATCAATGCAGGTACCCGTCAGCATGGTATTTCCTATTCAGTTTTTATGGGAAAAGTTAACGCCTCAGGAATCGAGCTTAACCGTAAGGTACTCGCCGACCTGGCAATGAACCATCCTGACGCATTCAAGGCTATTGTTGAAAAAGTCAGCAAATAACGAAGGATAAAACGACAAAAAGCCCTGCTGTCAAAAGCGGGGCTTTTTTGTTTGAAACGGGCGGAGAAATCTCCGGATAAAACAGCCAATAAAGTCTAACTTTGTTTCTTTGAGGCATTGTACTACTCCGAACCTTCGCCCTTTCCATGCTTTACTTCATTCTCGCTGTAGCTTTTACCGTCGGTCTGTACCTGCTGATGCGCTCATTTCCTAAATGGGGTGTAAACGTGCTTCATGCGGTCATTTTCAACTACGTCGCCTGCGTTATCCTCGGGATTCTCCTCACGCCCGACTTTACTCAGGCAATAACCGCAGTGGATTGGGGTTCCACCGGCACGCATTTCACCCTTGCTCTGGGGGCCCTGTTCATTTTAGTTTTCCTTCTGATCGGGAAGAGCACCCAAAAATCAGGCGTAACGGCCGCCTCACTTGCCGGGAACCTCTCGCTGGTGATACCGGTACTTTTCGGCCTGTTTGTATTTCACAACGCCCACAAAGAATTTACGCCGCTTAATTTTACCGGCCTGGCACTGACTATACCCGCCCTGACGCTCGCGTCGCTGAACCCGGGCAGCAGTACCTCCTTCCGCCTTCAAGGCATTATCTGGCCGGTTCTCTACTTTATTGCATCCGGCACCAACAATACCCTCATCAACTATCTCACCTCCCACTACTACGAACCCGGGTCCAACTCCCTGTTTATGGTGCTGGCTTGTTGCGGTGCTGTTTTTATCGGTATGATCGTGTTGCTTGCCGGCTCTCTGAAGAGCGGCGAATGGCCTTCCTTCAAGAGCATAGCCGCCGGGCTTTTCCTCGGCATCCCTAATTTTCTATCCCTTTATTTCCTGCTGAAGGCCCTGGCCGACTACGGCAATAGTGCCGCTTTCGTTTTCCCCGTCTACAATATTCTTACCATCCTGGCATCGTCCGCCACGG
Organism: Ravibacter arvi; assembly: GCF_039540405.1. Lineage (NCBI taxonomy): Bacteria > Pseudomonadati > Bacteroidota > Cytophagia > Cytophagales > Spirosomataceae > Ravibacter > Ravibacter arvi. The sequence continues at coordinate 170,241 of NZ_BAABEY010000001.1, read as the reverse complement.
CGTTCTGGATATTCCATGAAAAACTGAGTAAAACCAATGCAATCGGGTTGATCCTGGCAGTAATAGCCATTGTTCTGATCAGTTACCAGGAGCTGGCGTTTTAGAAAAGCGCTAAGGCTTTACGAAAGAAAGCCGTATGCGGGTAAGGGCAGGCGGGTTATAGGCATTCGTTTCCGTCTCCATTTCGAAAGCTTCACCGGACATTGTACGGTAGGGAATATGCCATTTACCGGCATTGGGGATGGTATCGCTCACCACTACTTCCGACGCCAGCGCTTCCCAGCGAAAAGACATGAGGCGCTGATCTCCTTTGAACCGCCCCTGAAAGCTGCCATCCGGCAGAAAGCTGACCTCCTCCATATACCGGTCAAAACCGGTTTCCCCGAATTGCTCAACCGGTTGTCCATTGTTGAAAACAGGCTTGCCATTTACCGTGACACGGTTAAGCTTCCATTGCGCCGAACCGGTCAGCCACGCTTTCGCGTCTTCACTGGTCGCTGTCCGGGAGCAGCCGGTGATCGTCATCAGCGCCAGCGCAAGCCAGGTGCCTGCTTTAAATGCCGGGATTAACGGTCTCAATCTCATGACCGGGAATCAGGCTTTATTGAGTTCAATCCTTTTTTTACTGACTTTCTTCTCATTTTCTCCCTGTACTTCACGATCGCGTTTCTTAATGAAATCACGGTAACGGCGCACAGTCGAGATACCGAAGCCTATCATCAGTATGAAAGTTCCCACCCAAAGCAGGTTGATCAGCGGCTTTTCGATAGCCTTCATCACCACGTAGTCACGCTGCGTCCGGTTCACGCCGAAGGTAAACATACCGGTTTTGGGGTCAATTTCATTCAGCTGGATACGCAGCCCCAGTGCCTTATTGGTCTCAGCTTTTCGGCCGATGGTGTTGTCGCGGATAATAAACGTAGGGCTTACCGTATATTCCTGGCCACGGTCGAGCACGCGTATAATCGCTTTAACGGCAGCATCCCCATCTTTGAGGGGAACCCCCTCCACCTCGTCGGTACGCACCACGTTATCAAGTACAGCTACATAGTCGTTCAGGAAAAATGTATCCCGCATCGCGACGGTATGGAGTTCGGTAGGGCTCCACTGCGGTTCCGCGGTGGGGTCCATCGACATTTGGATATAGGTGTACAAATCCCGGTCGAGGTCGCGTCTCAGGCCCGGCGAAGCAATGATCCCGCCCATACCAGGGTTGATCTGAACTCTCGGGAAAAGGGTGAATATTTTCCCGGCCGGATCGCGGTATTCGATTTCATAGTAAAAATTGTCGGGATAGATCTCTACCGTATCTCCCTTCGAAAAATAGGTCTTCCCGCTCAGGGTGATATCCTGAAGCGCAACGGCCCGGAAATCCTTCTCAATGGTCTCCAGCCAGCCGGACGGCACATACTCGTTGATTCCCCGTACTTCAACCCGCACGTCCTTCCATGTAAGCTGGTAGTCTCCCATCCGCTCCGGCTTATTGTACCAGAGCATCACATTCTCGCGGTTCTCTTTGTTGTCATTCGCGGTAAAGCTCTCGCTCCTGCTGATCATCAAACCCGAATTATTCATGGAGACCACCTTGGAATATCCCGATGAGAACAGGATACCGATCAGCATAAGCGCAGCGCCGATATGGGTAATAGCCCCGCCGGAAAGCTTATAGTTCCCGCGAATAATATTGACCAGTATGGCCCCGTTGGACACCACGGCAAAGATGGCGGCTGTCAAAAGAAGAATATAAGGAAGCTCTTTTACCTGGCCCACATAAATCCAGATGGAACTGATCACAAAAGTGAGGATCAACGGAACATAGAGCGCCTCCAGTTTTCCCTTTCCGACTTTCTTCCACCAGAAGTATTGTCCCACCCCGGTTAGGAGCGCGACCACTATATAGAACCATAGCTGGAACTTGTTGTAATGCGCAATCTGATCCGTGGGCAATGCCAGGTTCCAGGCCATCCCGAACAATTCACCGATTTTATTATACACCGGGATCGAAGTCGTGGCGAGGATCTGGAAGCTGGATAAGCAAAGAACCGTTGCACCTATAAAAATCCAGAATTCCCTTGAATAGGTCGACACCTCTTCCTCATCTGACGGAAGCGTTTTCCACCGGTATACCATTAAAGCGATGGCCACCACCATAAAAAACAGCATGTAGACCAGCAACTGGCCGGAAAGGCCCAGATCGGTAAACGAATGCACGGAGGCATTTCCGAGAATACCGCTCCTCGTCATGAAAGTGGAGTACAGGATAAGCAGGAAGGCCGCAATAGAAAGTATATAGGAAGTTTTTAAAGCGGTCGCATTCTTTCCGGAAATAATCATGGTGTGGATCGTTGCGACCAGCACCACCCAGGGCACAAACGAGGTATTTTCCACAGGGTCCCAGTTCCAGTAGCCTCCGAAATTCAGGGTTTCATACGCCCAGTAGCCTCCCATTAAGATACCCAGGCCCAATACAAGCGCGGCAAACAGCGTCCAAGGCAGCGCAGGCCTGATCCACTCGCTGGTACGCCTCAGCCAAAGCCCAGCAATAGCGAAAGAAAACGGTATCAGCGAAGCCGAGAAGCCCAGGAATAAGGTGGGTGGGTGTATCACCATCCAGTAGTTCTGGAGCAGCGGGTTCAGGCCGTTCCCATCCTTCGGGACAAAATCGGGGTCCATTTTCCACACTGCTAGATCCGGCAGCGCCTCCTTTAACAGAAGAAAGGGGGTTGAACCTATTTTGAGATCAATTCCCGGGATGATGACGCCCAGAATCATAGACATCAGGAAAGCCTGGACCATTGCAAAAATGGCCATTACCGGCCCTTCCCAAAGCTTGGTAGTAGCGATAAGCGCCAGGCCAAGCAACATGTTCCAGAAAATCCAGAGCAGGAAGCTCCCCTCCTGGTTTTGCCAGAAACTGGAGATCACATAGGCCCTGGGCATGGATCGGGATGAATTGCTCCAGGCGTAATTATATTCGAAGTAATGGTTGAGAATGATCCAGTACAAGCAGACGATTACCCCTAAAACCGCTGCCGAGTGCGCGAAGAAAAAATTTCTTCCCGTATTTTTCCAGTAACTTTTTTCATCGGAGAGTGTATTGGACAGTGCGGATCTTACATACCCGAATGCTGCCACCAAAGCACTTACAAATGCGATGATGACAAACAAATGACCCAACTTACCGACTGCCAGATGATACATGATGAAATTAATTGATATGGCTAATATAAAACTTATTAAGGCAGCCTGACGGAGGGGCTGCGTACCTGATCAGACGGCAGGCTTCGCGCTGTATTCCTTTATTTCCAGCTTGTCGTTCTCATATTTTGACGGGCATTTCAGGAGAATCTTCTCTGCATGAAAATAGCCGTCTTCCATATTGCCGATCACCACCACCTGTTCCGACTTGTCGAAATCCTGGGGTTTGGCATCCGGGTAAACCACCTTTTTCTCCACTCCAGCGTTGTCAACCAGGGAAAATTCGAAGTGATTCGGGTCGATTTCCGGGCGGTAGATCATGTTGGTGATCTCTCCCTTTTCGTTTTTTGTCAATTGCCCTACTACGTGAATGCTTGAGTTATTTCCTTTGGAAGCCATTGTCTGGGCCTCGCTAAAGGTCACGTAAGTGCTGGCGTCACCGGCGGTTGAAATGATGATACCAACTGCAATGGCAATGACGATAAGACCTAATATATGTATCTTTTTCATAATTAAAATTGATGAGGTGATTTGATGATGAGGTGATTTGGTGATGGGCAGCGCGGGGCTCATTTCTCTCACCTCACGCCTCACCCCTGCTTTACCTGTTTTTCAAGCTTGCTGATCTTGGCATCGAGGCGGATCAGATAGAGGATGATCCCTGCGAAAATGATCAGGATAACGCCAACGACCACCCAGATTTTTCCATCTTCGCGCAGTTTATCAGCCATTTCGACTTCTCCCGGCTGTGCAGCTACCTGAAGACCGGTCATCCACAACAACACAAAAACACCCATGATTCGTTTCATCACTTGAGCAATGCCAGATTTAATTACGGTACGCATATATTGAGTCGATTCAGTTTTCGATTAATTTTCTTTCAATTACTCTCAGCCTGACCCTGAGCGTAGTAATCCATACGCCCAGTAACATCCAGCCGATAATGGCCGGGTAAAAAACCGGCTTCATAATGTTGTCGTTGTCATAGATATTAAAACCGGGATTTCCGCCCTGACCCGGGTGCAACGTGTCGGTCATTCGGGGAAGCACAAAAATCAGGACATTGAAAATAACAAACGAAAAAATGTTATAAACTGCAGAGATGCGGGCGCGCTTCTGTTCGTCGTCGAACGCTCCGCGAAGGATGATGTAGGCAAAATAAGCCAGCATGGCGATGGCTGCGCTCAGGATCTTGGGGTCCTTCGGCAAGGCGGAGCCCCAGGTATATTTCCCCCAAAGCGCACCGGTAACAAAACCGATCATCCCGAAAACCACCGCACTGTTCACATATTCAACCGCTTTGTCATCGCGTTCAATTTTCCCGGTTCTGAGGTAGGCAATTGAGTTAATCAGCGAAAGCAGTAAAAACAACACCATGGAAAACCACATGGTTACATGGAAATACAGGTTTCGTACGGTTTCATTGAGGATGGCCTGTCTTGGCACCTCGCCGGCGAGCCCCTGGGCAAGAACATACCCCAGAATTACAATTGTTGCGATTTTCCACCAGGCTAACTTCATAATTTACGGATGGGCGTTTACGATTTCCAGATATAAGGAAACAAAATTAAGGATAGCGCGATCACGAGCGCGTCGATTGCCAGCAAAACCGCTATTTCATCATAGCTTACCGACGCATCGAGGCCGTCCATCGCGTTTTTTGACATTTTTACCGCCATCAGCAACAGCGGGATGACCATGGGAAAGCTGAGCACCGCCATGAGCATGCCGTTGTTTCCGGCTTTCGAAGCGATTGCCGAAATCATCGTGAGTACAGAGGCAAACCCGATGCTGCCGAGCAGCAGGGCCAAAAGAAACATTCCCAGGTCGTCGACCGGGTTACCCATAGCAAGCTGATAGACCAGGAACCCGGAAAGAGTCAGCACGGTCATCAACAACGAGTTATATATAATTTTAGCCAGGATAATAGCGATCGGGCTCGTCAACGTATAGTAATACAGAATACGTCCGTCGCTGTCCTGGCTGAAACTCTTGCCAATCGCATTTACGGCGGTAAACATAAGGATGATCCAGAACAGGGTGTTCCAGACAATGGGATTGAGCAGGTTTTGATTGAGGTTAAAATGAAGGTAACAGATAAAGACAGTACTCACAATGTAGAGCACCATACCGTTGAGCGCGTATCGCTGACGCAATTCCAACTTAACTTCTTTCCAAAAAAGAACCCTTATCTCGTTCAAGGCTCAATAAAATAATCCGGGGCAAAATTAGGTCATAAAGCCGACAAAAAGGAATTATTTGAACTGATTTTACGCAGCTTCCCGGATAACCTTCATCAAAAGCATCCCCATTTCCCGGAAACGGCGACCTTCTTTGAAAAGAAATAAGAAATGCGCCGTCACACACCTCAAAACCGGGCGCGAAGCCCACGGTTACCAAGCCGGTCAATAAATGAAAACGGATATCTGGGCAGCAATAGTTTCACAACCCCAATTCCTTTTATATTTGCGCCCATATACCTATTAAGCATTCCTCAGGCAATGAGTGCCATGACCCAACTTTATTACCGTTTCTCCGGAAACGTGGAGGCCGCTCTAGACACACCCTATTGGCTCATCAAAGTAGTTCTTGTATCAGCCGGTCTGACCCTGTTTTTGTCGTGCCCGCCTTATACGCTGGTTGTTAACCACCTGAACGGTCATTTTCTCGACGCCTGGACGTTTATTGACATCCAGTCACACAGCCTGCTGCATCCGCATGGAATCGACCTGGACGTAAGAAGGGAAAACATGGTTTTCCGCTGGACACTGCCGGTTTTGTACTGGCTCACCGGGCGGCATCTCCTTGTTATGTTAGGCCTGCAGTTCCTGATCGGGCTTGGATTCCTGTACCTGGCCGGACGTATGGCCTATAAAATTACGGAAGACAAATTATCGGCCACTTTCTTTACCGTGGCGATTGCCCACATTTTCGTAGGGGTCTGGCAATTTGCCGACATTCACGGGTACGGAGACGGGGTCGCCTATTTCTTTCTCCTTCTGGCTATGCTCAGCCGGAATTACGCAGTAATTGCGATAAGCTTGCTGGTAGTGTGCTTCACCGACGAACGAGCGGTGATTTCAGTTGGTTTTGCCCTCTTCTGGTGGTTAATGGACAGCGCCTGCCGCAAGAACGAGTTCGGCCTCCCGGAAATGATCCGCCAGCTGGCGACTCCCCGTTACCTCATCGCTTTTCTCGTCCTGGGCGCTTACTTTATCTCGCGTTACTACGTCATCAACACCTATTTCTCGGATCATCACTATTCCACCATCGGGCACCTGATGTATTTTGAACCCAGCCATAAAAACGGGCTTGGCGGCAGTTTCTGGCGGTCATTCGAGGGGCTTTGGATCCTGGCGCTCGCTGCGATGGCAATTCTCTGGACTACCGACAGGAGAATTCTGTTTGGCATGGCTTTTATATGTTTCCTGGTAATGCTGGGATCCGAGCTGCTGGTACATGATATGGACAGAACGCTCTCCTATGGTTTCCCGATGTTTTTTGTCTCGTTACTCGTTGTTAAACAAGCAAGTAGTACCAAACACCTTAGAATATTCCTCTTTCTGATCATGATTATCTGCGTCTCACATCCTCAGCTTTTCTACATGGGCTACAACAAGATACTGTGGCTCGAACCGCTGCCGTTGAAGCTTTTCCACTTATTTTACGAAGGAGCCTGAAAAGTCTTTTGCTCTTTTTAATTTCCGGCGTAACTTATGCACAAGTTTACACGACTTGTCATGAACAATGAATACATGCTCCGGAAAGCCGTCCTGTGGCTACCGCAGATGATGTAAAAGCGTATGAAACATCCTATTACATGTGCAAACTTATACAATTGGACACCTTCAAATCCGGCGACGGGAATCTGACCGTATTTGAAAAACTTATTCCCGGCTCTATAAAACGGGTATTTTACATTTACGGCGCCGAAAATACAACCCGGGGCGGGCACAGGCATCACCTGACCTGGAATGCATTGATCTGTGTAAGCGGCAGCTGTCGGGTGTATTCCAATAACGGAGTTCGTGAAGAGGAGTTTTTCCTGGACGACCCCTCCACCTGCCTGATCCTTGAACCCGAAGACTGGCATGTTATGGACTCTTTCTCCAAAGATGCGATCTTACTGGTACTGTCGAACCAATATTACGAGAAGAACGATTATATCGACGAGCCCTACGAATTCAGCCATATCAACCGTCCATGATTCCTTTTCTCGATTTAAGGCAGATCAATCTGCCTCTTCAGTCTGAATTGGAAGAAGCCATCCTGAGGGTGGCAAAATCGGGCTGGTTTGTTCTCGGGAAGGAGGTTACTGAATTTGAGCATTCATTTGCAGCCTTTTGTGAAGCCGGTCATTGTATCGGCGTGGCGAACGGCCTGGACGCCATTAGTCTTATTCTCAAAAGTTACGACTTCCCGGAAGGAAGCGAAGTGATTGTACCTTCCAATACGTATATAGCTTCTGTCCTACCGGTAGACGCATTGGGGCTCGTGCCGGTGCTGGCAGAACCTGACCCGGAAACCATGCTTTTGACGGCCGGCAGTATAGCCGGGCACCTGTCTCCGAAAACCAAGGCCATCATTACGGTAGACCTCTACGGCAAAAGTTGTGATCTTGACCCGATACTTGAAATCGCACAGAGTCATCGTCTGCGGGTCATAACCGACGCCGCCCAGGCGCACGGCGCTTCCTACAAAGGCAAAAAAGTGGGCGGCCTGGCAGACGCCACGGCCTTCAGCTTCTACCCCACCAAAAACCTCGGTGCGTGGGGTGACGCCGGAGCAGTTACCACGAATGACCCCGAACTCGCCGGAAAAATCAGGATGCTCAGGAATTACGGCTCCGAAAAAAGGTATCAAAACGAGTACCAGGGTGTCAATTCACGGCTCGACGAAATCCAGGCAGCCGTACTCAATGTCAAACTACGGAACCTGGAAGCCGACAACATGGCAAGGCGGCGGATCGCGGCAAAATACCTGGAGGAGATCAAAGTAGCGGGCCTGCGGCTCCCGCCGCGCGAAACTGTAACGGAAGATGCCTGGCACCTTTTTGTATGCAGGCACGCCGAACGCGACCGGCTACGTGCCTGGCTGTCGGAACATGGCATTCAAACCGACGTTCACTACCCGCAGCCTATCCACCGGCAAAAGGCATATCAGCACCTGAACCATGCAAATCTTCCGGTAGCGACCGACATTTCCAGGCAGGCTATCAGCCTCCCGCTTCACCCGCTGCTATCAGACCAGGATTTGAGCCACATTATAGAAACTCTGAATCGATTTGTCTAAGGCTATGTTGCTGTCTATTGTCATACCGGTTTACAACAGTGAAAAGTCTCTCGAAACCCTGGTAGACCGGCTTCAGCGTGTACTTTCCACCATCGCCTATGAAGTGGTACTGATAAACGACGGCAGCCGGGACGGGTCTGAACGCGTAGGCAAAATGCTGGCCGAACGTCATTCCCATGTCAAATTTCTTTCTTTGCGACGAAATTTCGGCGAATTCAATGCGGTAATGTGTGGTTTGAACTGGATCCAGGGCAAGTACTGCGTGATCATCGACGATGATTTTCAAAACCCGCCGGAAGAAATCCTGAAGCTGTTGGATACAGCTGAAAAGGGCGACTACGATGTGGTCTACACCTATTATCAGAAAAAGGAACACGCCGCCTATCGAAACCTGGGCAGCAAGCTTGTCAACTGGATGACTACTTTCCTGCTCGAGAAGCCGAAAGATCTGTACCTGTCCAGTTTCAAACTCATCCGGAAAGAAGTAGTTTCCGAAATTGTCAAATACAAAGGGCCTTACCCCTACATCGACGGCCTCATTTTCAGGTATACCCGGAACATCGGGACGGTGCTTGTAGAACATAGGAAACGGGAAGACGGTGCATCCAACTATACCTGGAAAAAACTGATCTCACTGTTTCTGAATATTCTTTTTTGCTATTCGGCCCTTCCCATACGCTTTTTTGTGCCAGTCGGGCTTTCTTTCCTGGCCCTGGGCATCCTGCTGCTTCTCTACCTGGCCGGGCAATGGATTATCGGCCCGGACCCGAAAGGCTGGCAGGTGGTAACGGCCACCCTTATTTTTATGGGAGGCCTTCAACTGCTTCTCCTGAGCGTGCTCGGCGAGTATATCGGTAAGAGCTTTATGGCGGAGAGCGGGCAGCCTCAATACGTAATCAAGTTTAACAGCACACTTCCGGATGATTCACAATGAAGCCGAATACCTCCGGATGTATGAACTGGAGCGCAGGCTCTGGTGGTACAGCATTCTCCATAAGAAAGTACTGAATTCAATAAACAGGAACTTTGCCGGGCCGGTAACCGGGCTGAAAATCCTGGATGCCGCCTGCGGAACGGGCGGCCTTCTTATGTTCCTGAAGGAACAGGGATTTCAGAATCTTACCGGTTTCGACTACTCGGCACATGCGGTCAATTTTTCCCGCAAACGGGGGCTTGACGTAGGAACAGGCGACCTTCGCAAAGTTTCCGAATTCAAAAGCGGGGATAAATTCGACCTGATCTGCTGCAACGACGCCCTTTATTTTCTGACAGAAGCCGAAATAACCGGGTGCTTACGCGCATTTTCGGAGCGTCTTACACCCAATGGCCTGGTCTTGGTCAACCTCAATGCTTTCGGGGCTTTTTCAGGAAGCCACGATGTGGCAGTAGGGAGCAACAAGAGGTTCACCGTTGCAGAGTTTCGCAAAATTACTGCACCATCCGGCCTGAAAATGACCTACTATACTTACTGGCCGTTTCTTCTGTCACTACCTATCTGGCTGGTCCGCTCCTGGCAGCGTTTCCGTATGAATACGGGGGCAAACGGTACGGAAATCCCTGTTTCCGACGTCAGGTACCCGGGCGACCTGCCCAACAAAATCTGCTACCTGGTCACCAAATCCGAAGAGCTGCTCCCCGCCCCGCTTCCATTCGGCAGCTCGCTGTTTATGGCATTAAGAAAATAAAATCTTCTCAGGTAAAGGCGGCTAACCTCTATTTTTTGCTTTTTTTTGCAGCCATTAAGTATTAGTGAACTAAAAGCAGACATATGTCCAACATTCAACCAACGTTATTGATTTTGGCCGCCGGAATCGGAAGCCGCTACGGCGGGGTTAAACAGCTTGACCAGTTTGGCCCTAACGGAGAGACTATCATTGATTACTCATTGTTCGATGCGATAAGGGCCGGCTTCGGCAAGGTCGTATTTATCGTCAGAAAAGAAATACTGGATGATGTCCGCGAGGTCTTCGCGCCCAAACTGGAGGGGTTAATCGATTTCGATTTCGCTATCCAGGGATATGAAACCTACGTTCCGGCGAGTCTCGGCAACATTGAAAGAAGCAAACCCTGGGGCACCGGTCATGCCATGCTCTGTGCCTGGGAGCAAACTTCGGAGCCGTTTGCCATTATCAATGCCGATGATTTTTACGGGGCGGACGCTTTCAAAACCATGGCCCGGTTTCTCAGCGAGGACGAGGTTTCTTCGCGCCATGCAATGGTCGGGTATGAACTGAAACGTACCCTTTCCGAAAACGGAACGGTTTCCAGGGGAGTCTGCCAGACCGACGAGGCGGGCAATTTGCTTTCCGTCATTGAACGGACCAAGATATTTGAAAAAGACCAGGCCATCTACTTCGAAGAAAACGCAGTTCTGACCGAGCTGGCTCCCGATACACCGGTTTCCATGAATTTCTGGGGATTCAAACCGTCAGTATTCCCGAAAACACAAGCTCTTTTCGAAGCTTATGCACAGGCCAATATCAGCAATCCGAAAGCTGAATTTTATATACCGATCGTAGTGTCAAGCTTACTGAGTTCGGGGGAAAGCACGTGCAGGGTGTTCAAAAGCACTTCTGACTGGTTTGGCGTCACCTATCCTGAGGACAAACCGGTGGTCCAGCAGCAACTGAACGAACTCCACGCCAAGGGCGACTACCCGGCGAAATTGTGGAACAGATAGTAAACGGGGCGGGCTGTATGCCCGCCCTATTCTTTTGAAATTTCCCAAACAGAAATCATACGGTCATCGCTTGCCGAAAGCAAGAGGTTTTCAAAGGAACTCCAAAGCAATTTATTCACGGAAGTGCCATGGCCGGCATGCCTGGAGCGATCGATTACCTTTAGCAACCTGAAAGTCGCGGCATCCCACAGCTTGATGGACTTATCCATACTGCAGGTGGCAAACATACTGCCGTCGGGACTGAAAGCGATATGATTCAGCGCGTACATGTGCGCAGCTACGTCCTGCACCAACCGATAGTCCTGTTTCACATCCCATACTCTGAAATGAGCATCGCGCCCGGCAGTCAGCAGAAAACGCCCATCCGGGCTGTACCGGACTGTAAACACTGAATTCCCGTGCCCTTCCAGGTTAAAGAGCGGCTGCATGGTCTGCCGGTCGAAAATGCGGACGTGTGCATCGCTTGTTCCGGCCGCCAGGTGCGCCTGGTCATTACTGATAGCCAGCGCCCGGACACTTTTATCTGCCACTTTCACATGCTTTTTTACCAAAAGATCCGGCACATCCAGAACAGCGATAACGCCATCGCCAAATGCCAGGTAAGCTTCGTTTCCCGCCAATTGAATGTCAAAAATAGCGGATGTGGTAACCTTAAGCGAGCCGGCTGCCTGCTTCAGCTCAGGTTTGATCAGCTGCACTCCTTCAAAGTTCTGTCCGATCCAGAGGTTCTGCGCCGCATGGTCGAAAGCGAGCGCATATACCGATCCCCCTACCCTGGCGATCAGCTTTCCCATGTCAGGCTTCTCCAGGTCCCAGACTACTACCATTCCATCGGCCCCGGAAGAATAAAAGCGGCCGTTTTTTTCCTTCGAATCCAAAAGACAGTAAACTGAATCACGATGCCCCGCGAAGGTGTCGATTTTTGTAACTTTCATCTGTATAGGAGTTATGAGCGATGAGGTATGAGCCGCGCTGCCGGTCGCTTATTCACCGGTCGGTTGGTGTGCAGCTTGTAGCTAATACCTCAAAGCTCATGGCTATTTCATAAGCATACCGGCGACAGCAGCGCATGGATTTACGGGTTATTCCTGTTTACTTTACCGGCTGAACCCATAAAAGAGACGCACAAAAGGTTTTCATGCCGCTGATCGCAAACAAAATTAAAATTTCCGACGGTATCCTGCTAACCTGGAAGCTGGAAGAATCCGAAGCGCAGCTTGAAAGTATGCTCCCTCCCGGGATTGATCGCTCCGAGTATTCCGGCATTGGTCACCCCCTGAAAAGAAGGGAGTGGCTAGCCGGACGGTGTCTTTTTGCAGCGCTTTGCGAGCAGGCCGGGTTTCCCTTCCAGGGAATCTGGAAAAGCCCTGACGGAAAACCCTACCTGCTGGGGTCCACCGCTCATATCTCCTTATCGCACACCGAACACCTGATTGCTGCGGCCCTTGATCTTCATGCACCGATTGGGATAGACCTCGAAACTCCGAGGCCGCAACTGCTGAGAATTGCCCATAAATTCCTTTCCCCCGAAGAGCTGTCCGCGGCCGGGGCCGACCAGAATCTTCTTTGCAAATACTGGACCGCCAAGGAAGCCATTTATAAACTGGTAGGTGAAAAACAAATCAGCTTCCGGGAGCACATCAGGGTGTACCCATCGAAAGCTGATCTTTCCTGGACAGGCCGGGTTTCAGCCCCCGCTGCAAAAAGAGAGGCCACCACCGAGCTACACCGGGTCCTGGATTATTACCTGGCTATAGCCAGAGACGTTGAAAGGCCTACAGCCCCCCTTCCCTGGGAGAAATAGAAGCAAGCACCCGCTCCAGTTCCTGGCTTCGATCCGAATCTCCCGATTTCTCATAGGAAAGAATCAGGTTCCTCAAGACGCGCTGCACAATATCCTGGTTCGTACACGGCTCGTAAAAAGTATTGTTCTGCTTCAGTTTTAACTGGTTGATATAGTGCTCAATGTCAGTCCGCGAGAAAATTATCCCCCTGTTGAAAACATTGATATAAAACTGAAGCCCCTCCTGCTTGTAGGTCAATACGAAAAGGTTGGGCAAATTGACGCCGTACACCGGCATTCCCAGTTTCCTTGCGATCAGCATATAAATCACGCAAAGTGTAATGGGGTTCCCGCGCTTGCTTTCCAGCACCACGCTGAGCATAGAGTTGGATGGAGCGTGGAAATTCTTGGTGTTGGGTCCAAGCCCCATGGTATTGTAAAAGAGGCTGTTCATCAGCTTGACCTGCTCGGTCGGGCTCATGGAGTCATGGTAAGACAGCCAAACCTGGTAATACAACTGCTCGATTTCACCTGAAAGCTTTTCGTAGGACAAATCCGGATACAGGTAGGTGTTCAAAATCCACATTCCTTCGAGCAAATCAAGCGCACCACCTTCCACCCAGGCCTGCAGGCGCTCGATAATCCCGTCAAGCTGCAGGTCATGAACCAGGTCCTCAATCTTCTTTTGCAGAACGGGATCAAAACTCTCCTCCCACTGTCCTTCGAGGAAACGGATCACCTCGCTTCCCATCGATCTTATTTTCCCTTCCACATGGGCAATCACTTCTTCGTCATCGTCATCAAGAAGCGACACCAACGCCCTTATCTCTTTTTCTGTCATCTCCTTGCACCGGTTAAAATGAAACACCTCATGAAGGCAAAAACAATTTTTATATAGCCTTCAAATTAGTTACTTTTGCCCGCAATCTAAAAAATGTTTGGTACTATCAAAATCATTATTGAATGAAAATTCTCGTAACAGGAGGGGCTGGTTTTATCGGGTCTCATACCGTTGTTGAGCTGCATGAAGCCGGTTATCAGCCCGTCGTGCTGGACAATTTCTACAATTCTAGATTAGAAGTACTTGACGGTCTGGAGAAAATTACAGGCAAGCGGTTTCCCCTTTATCAGACCGATTGCAACGATCGCGCTGCGATGGAAGCAGTTTTTGAGAAAGAGCGATTCGACGGCATCATACACTTTGCCGCTTACAAGGCGGTGGGTGAGTCGGTGGCCGAGCCCCTGAAGTACTACCAGAATAACGTGGGTACTTTGCTGATCCTGCTGGAACTTTGCGAAAAGTTCAACGTCCGGAACTTCGTATTCTCCTCGTCCTGTACGGTGTATGGCGAACCTGACCGCCTGCCGGTCACCGAAAGTACTCCCCGGAAACCGGCGGCCTCGCCTTACGGGAACACAAAGAGCATCTGTGAAGACATTCTCCGCGACTTTATACATTCCAGCTCCAATGGCAAAGCAATTGCATTGCGGTATTTTAACCCCATAGGTGCGCATCCTTCCGCAGAGATCGGAGAACTTCCGCTCGGCGTGCCGAGTAACCTGGTCCCTTTCATCACGCAAGTGGCGGCCGGCCTCAGAGAAAAGCTCGCGGTTTTCGGAAAAGATTATGACACAGAAGACGGGACTTGTGTGCGGGACTATATCCACGTAATGGATCTTGCCAAAGCGCACGTCAAGGCGCTCCGCCTGCTGGAAAAAAAGGAAGAGGGGGCGTTTTACGACGTATTCAACGTGGGCACCGGCCAGGGCAATACCGTCCTCCAGGTGATCCGGACTTTTGAAGAAGTAAACAATCTTTCGCTGAACTACACCTTCGAACCCCGGCGACCGGGAGACGTCGAAAAAATATACGCCCAGTCCGATAAAGTAAACAGGGAAATGGACTGGACGGCGGAAAAGTCGCTTGGAGAAGCGCTTTCAGATGCTTGGCGCTGGCAGCAAAGGCTGATGTCAGATTCGCTCATATCGCAAAACTAATCTATGTCGAAAAGAATTCTCATTACCGGCGGAGCTGGTTTCATCGGCTCCCATGTTGTCAGGCTTTTTGTAACCCAATATCCTGATTACCAGATACACAACCTCGATGCTTTGACCTATGCCGGCAACCTGGCCAACCTGTCTGACATCGAAAACGCTCCTAATTACCAGTTTGTAAAAGGCGATATCACCGATGCTGCATTCATCGATGCTCTTTTCGCGAAAAATGAATATACGGGTGTTATCCACCTGGCGGCGGAATCGCACGTAGACCGGTCCATTTCGGACCCTATGGCTTTCGTTAAAACCAACGTAATCGGAACTGTCAATCTCCTGAATGCGGCATTGAAAAGCTGGAAAGGCGATTTTTCAGGACACCGTTTTTACCACGTGTCGACGGACGAGGTATATGGGGAGCTCCATGATCCGCAGGAATTTTTCCGTGAGGACACCTCTTATGACCCGAGATCGCCTTATTCCGCTTCCAAAGCAGCTTCTGATCATTTTGTCAGGGCTTATCACAATACTTACGGGTTGCCGATAGTGGTATCCAACTGCTCGAACAATTACGGACCCAACCATTTCCCGGAGAAACTTATTCCCCTGATGATCAACAACATCCTGAAGAATAAGCCTCTTCCCGTATACGGAAAAGGAGAAAATGTCCGGGATTGGTTGTACGTGCTGGATCATGCCCGTGCCATCGACGTGATTTATCACTCAGGTAAAAACGGGGAAACCTACAACATTGGCGGCGAAAACGAGTGGAAAAACATTGATCTTATCAAGCTTTTGTGCAAAGTGATGGACCAGAAGCTGGGACGTGATCCGGGCACGTCGGAGCAGTTGCTTACCTATGTAACCGACCGGGCCGGCCATGACCTGCGCTATGCTATTGACCCGTCGAAGCTTCGCACGCAACTGGGCTGGTCGCCTTCCGTGCAGTTTGAAGAAGGCCTGACCCGGACGGTAGAATGGTATCTTTCCAACCAGGACTGGCTTGAAAACGTAACCAGCGGGAACTATAAGTTGTACTACGATCAAATGTACGAAAACCGGTAAGGAAAACTCAAAGCAATACGAATGAAAGGAATTATTCTGGCTGGAGGTTCCGGCACGAGGTTACATCCGCTCACGCTGGCTGTCAGCAAACAACTGATGCCCGTGTACGACAAGCCGATGATCTACTACCCGCTGTCGATCCTGATGCTGGCCAATATCAAAGACATCCTGATCATTTCAACGCCGCATGATTTACCTCACTTTCAGAAACTCCTGGGTGACGGAAAAAGACTGGGATGTAATTTTTCTTATGCGGAGCAACCCTCACCGGACGGCCTCGCGCAGGCCTTCGTCATCGGCGAAGAGTTTATCGGCAATGACAAAGTCGCCCTGATCCTCGGAGATAATATTTTTTACGGTTCCGGGTTGTCCAAGCTGCTGCTTGCCAACAACGACCCGGAAGGCGGGGTCATTTATGCCTACCAGGTAAACGATCCGGAACGTTACGGAGTTGTAGAGTTTGACGATGCCAACAACGTTATTTCAATAGAAGAAAAACCGGAGAAGCCCCGTTCCAATTATGCGGTTCCGGGCCTGTATTTCTACGATAACCAGGTAGTGGAAATCGCGCGGAACATCCAGCCATCGCCCAGGGGCGAGCTGGAAATTACCGACGTCAATAAATATTACCTGAAAAACGGAAAGCTGAAAGTCGGAGTCCTCGACCGGGGTACCGCCTGGCTTGACACCGGTACTTTTCAGTCCCTGATGCAGGCCGGGCAATTTGTACAGGTTATTGAAGAGCGCCAGGGCTTAAAAATCGGGTGTATCGAAGAAGTAGCATTCAGAAGAGGCTTCATAGATGCTGCCCAGCTCGAGAAAATCGCTCAACCTTTGTTGAAAAGCGGTTACGGACAGTACCTTCTGAAGCTGATCGACTAGTAAGGCAATAACGGCTTCGCAAACAACGAATTTCCGTTAAAAATAAAGACGTGATGAGTATTATCCCGACAGAGCTTGAAAACTATGCGGAAGCGCACACGGACCCGGAGAGCGACCTGCTCAAACAAATCAACCGGGAAACCTACGCGCAGGTACTTCATCCGCTCATGCTTTCCGGCCATTTGCAAGGCAGGCTGCTGAGCCTGCTCTCAAAATTGATCCGACCGAGACGTATCCTTGAAATAGGCACTTTCACGGGATATTCGGCGATTTGTCTCGCAGAAGGGCTTGCGGAAGACGGGCTCCTTTTTACCATTGAAGCCAATGAAGAAATGGCGCCGCGGATCAACCAGTATTTTTCACGAACCGACAAATCCTCACAGTTACGGCCGATTACCGGCAATGCGATCCAGGTAATTCCGACGCTCCGGGAAACCTGGGACCTTGTCTTTATTGACGCCGACAAAGCGAACTACAGCACCTATTTTGACCTCGTTGTTCCCGCCGTACGAAAAGGTGGCCTGATTATTGCAGACAACGTTTTGTGGAAGGGAAAAGTTGTAGAACAAAACGACGGGAAATCCTCCAATAAAAATACAGACGCCATTTTAGCGTTCAATGAAAAAGTTCACCGTGACGAAAGGGTATCCAACTTGTTGCTGCCTGTACGGGACGGTCTTTTGATTATTCAAAAAAATTAATTTTTGTTCATCCGAATAATGCTGAACTACAATTTCTATTACATGAAAGATACGCTACGCAAAGCCGTGTTCTTACTGCTTTTCATGGGAGCATGCCTTCCTTTGGCTTTCGGACAACATTATCCTGACATTCCCGCCCAGGTGCCTTTCGGCGGAATCAACGTTAAATTTGACCAGAGTGCCCGGAACATCATCGCGTCTGACGTAAAGGTGTTGATGATTAATCAAAAATACTGGGAAGAAAAACTCGAAAGGGCGTTGCTTTATTTCCCCATAATTGAGTCGATTTTCATCGATCAGGAAATCCCGATGGATTTCAAATATCTTGCGGCACAGGAAAGTTCGCTTATTCCTGACGCAGTTTCATCTTCTAACGCCGTAGGTTTCTGGCAGTTCAAGGAAGATACCGCCCTGGAACTGGGACTGCGCGTGGACCGGCATGTAGACGAACGAAAAAACATCTCGGCGTCAACTCGGGCAGCGGCGCAGTATCTGAAACGAAGCAACGGCCATTTCAACAATTGGGTTTCCTCACTCTATTCCTACTACCAGGGTGTCAACGGCGCCAGGGAGAAGATCGGTGACAACTGGAACAACGCTTACGAAATTACGATCACCGGGAAAACAGACCGCTATGTCCTGCGTTTCTTTGCCTACAAAATCGCTTTCGAGGCCGGGTTGGATAGCTACCAGAGCAAAAACCCCATTACACTGGTAGAGGCAAATGCAGGTAAGGGAAGAAGCCTCGAAGAAATTGCCGCCGAGCTTAAAGTAAGCTCCTCAGACCTGAAGAACTACAACATATGGCTGAGAGGGAATAAAGTCCCCAGCGACAAATCGTATTTTGTGACCGTGCCGGTTGCGAGTTCCAAAGTGGGCAACGTGAAAGAAAGCCTGGCGATCGTCCAGAGCGACAATACACTGGCGAGCAAGTATGAGTATGACGATATCGGCTTTCCGAAGTTAAAAAAATCGGGCAACCAACCCTCAGGTTATAACTCTCACGTCAGCTACGAAATAAACGGCTTGCGGGGGATTCTTGCCAAAGCCGGTGATTACCCGAACTCGCTCGCGAAGGCCGGCGGCATATCGGCTTCCAAGTTCAGAAAGTACAACGACATGGATGTCAGCATGTCGGTGGTGCCCGGGGAGGTCTATTACCTGGAGCGTAAGAACAAGAAGGCGACCGTCGAATACCACACTGTCCGGCCTGGCGAAACGCTTCAATCCATCTCCCATATGTACGGGATCAGAATGAAAGAGCTTTTGAAGTACAACCGTATTCTTTCAAAAGGCTACTACCTTGAAACCGGCCGTGAGCTTTGGCTGACGAAGCGACGCCCGTCGCACGTTCGTGTGAAGATCAACGAGGTACCCAAAGTACAGGAAGAGAAAATGCCTGTGCAGGTTGCGAAAGAAGTGGTAGCAGAGAACAAGCCGGCGGAAAATCAGCAACCGGAGGCGGCGACGTCGGCAGCTGCCGAAGCAGCCACCAGGAAGACGGAGAATACCATTCCGAAAGACGCGTCCGAGCGCCGGCGCTATACCCCGAAATTAGCCGATAAAAAAGAGGAACCTAAGACCACAGCAGCTCAGCCCGAGCCAAAAACTGCGCCGGAACCTAAAGAAGCGGAAGTAGCCGCCCAAACAGAAACCGCCGAAGAGAAAGTAGTGTCGAGGCCCAACAACCGGATTGTAATCGTAACAGAGGACGAACGCCCGAAACCCTATGTTTCGCGCCGTGCAGGCAGCAAACCGGCTGCTTCAGATGACGTAAAGCCGGTTTACAGCCCCGCTCCTTCCGCCGGCGCGAGGAAACCGCCGGTTCAGGACACCCAAACGGCAGCTCCAAAAACAGAAATTGCCGCCACTACGCCGGAAAATACGGCATCGGGAGAACCGGAATACTACACCGTGCTCAAAGGAGACACCTATTACAGCATTTCTCGCAAATATGGAACTACCGTAACCGATCTTCTGGAACTGAATGGCCTGAAGATATCGAACAACCTGCAAGTCGGCAAAAAACTGCTCGTGAGAGAAGCAGCGGCGGCGCCCCGGGAGGAAAAAGCTACCGTTATCACCACCGCTACCGAAAGAGAAAAGCCTGCTGCGAAGCCTGCACCGCAAAATGTAACGCATACGGTCAGGAAAGGAGAAACGCTATTCAGTATTTCAAAACGGTATGGCGTGTCGGTCCAGGAGCTGACAAAACATAATTCCCTGCGGGGAAGCGGGCTGCAGGCTGGTCAGAAATTAAGGATCCCACAAAAGTAACATGATACTGATCGATAACACCTGTGTGAGTGATGACGTTGCAGACCAGTTTTTTGTCTGCAACCTTGAAAAATGCAAAGGGGCTTGCTGCGTGGAGGGGGACTCGGGTGCACCGCTGGAAGAAGATGAGCTTGCAGTACTGGCGGACCTGTACGAGCACGTGGAGCCCTACCTGACTGAAGAAGGCAAGGCTGCCATCGCAAAACAGGGTGTCTATACGACTGATTTTGAAGGTGATTACGTAACCCCCATTATTGAAGGGCGGGAATGTGCCTATGCCTTTTATGATCAGGAAAAAACGCTGAAATGCGGGATAGAACAGGCTTACCTGGATGGTAAAATTTCGTACAAGAAACCTTTGTCCTGTCATCTCTACCCTATCCGGGTAACGAAATACGATCATTACCACGCCCTTAATTACGATCGATGGAGCATTTGTAAAGATGCCTGCAGCCTTGGCGAGCACTTGGGCGTGCCCATTTACAAGTTTTTAAAAGAGCCGCTTATCAGAGCGTATGGGGAAGCATGGTATGCACAACTGGTACAGGAAGCGGAAGAGCTGATTGAACGCAATGCCCGAAAGCAATAGCTTTTTCAACGATGTTTACGAAGTGGTCCGGCTGATACCGCCGGGCCGGGTAACCTCATACGGCGCAATCGCCCGCTACCTGGGCAGTAAAAATGCACGCGTTGTGGGTTGGGCCATGAATGGCGCCAACGCCGCCGACGTTCCCGCACACCGTGTAGTCAATTCTGTGGGTATCCTGACCGGCGCGCAGGCTTTCGATCCGGATAACAACATGGAAGACAGGCTCAGAAAGGAAGGAATTGAGGTCCGCGCAAACCGTATAGTCAACTTTAAAAGTGTTTTTTGGGATCCGTCTCTTGAACTTTAACCCGGAAAATACCGGGTTCGTCCCAGGCAGGCTCCACAATAGACCAAGCGGCCGGGAAATTTATGCCGGCACGCTTTGTTGTTCCTCCAGGTAAGTCAGCAGCTTTTTCAGGTTGGTTATTTTGGCATAGTCTTCGTCGGGTATTGCGATGCCGAATGTCTGTTCAAGCTGCATCATCAGGTCGACCAGATCCAGACTGTCAAGTCCGAGATCCTTTACAAAGTGAGCTTCGTCAGTGACCGCGGAAGACTCTATGCCGAAATTTTTAAAAATCTCCAGAATTTTATTTTTCATGACAAAAAAGTGTTGATAGTGAATGTCTGTTTCGTCAGTATTTATGATTTCTTAACGCAAATATGAAGAATTTAGTGTCACAAAAAAATACAAATTATCAACAAACTTAAGCAACGAATACAACTAACTATTAATCAATTAATTACATCTCTCCGAAACACTCAAAAACATAAAAAATGCCAAACATTTTCATCTATTTATCCCAATACCAATAAAGACCACCCGAATCCGGACAGGCCTATGGCGGCTTGGGTCTACTCTCTGTTTACAAGGAGTTCTCTGAGTAACAAATGGTTGCATCGTGATGGATGCAGACAGAAATTGTATATTGCTGCCTGCAAAGGCGAAATCCGTATTAACTTCGCTTATTGAAGTGATCATCTGTGCCCGTCATCATTATCGGATAGAAATGTTGAAAAACTACCTCAGCCGGCTTTTTCTTTATCGTATAAGCAGGCCGGCAAGTAAAATCTCCCTGACCCTGATTGCCTTTTTATTCACATGCTCCCTGGTATTTGGGCAAAAGAAAAATTACCAGCTACTGCCGTTCGACAAGCGGGCCTCTTTTGGAAAGATGCCGGCCAACTGGGCGTTTGCCGACAGTGTTTATATTCACCCGGAAAAAACGAATCCAAGCAAAATAACGCCGGGAAGCCGCGTTCTGGTAGGTAAAACGGGCGAAGCCCTGGAGATTTCGGCTGCAGGTGCAAAAAATTTCAAATTTCTTCTCAGCTACACGCTTACCCGGCACGCCCGCATGACCGTCGTTCTGCCGGGCGGTGCGGCCGTACAGCTTTCAGAAGGCCGGGAAGAAGAAGGCAGCCAGACCAATGGCTTCACCGGTCAGCTTCCCGTCCAGAATATCGGTAAAATTGCCGGCCTACGCCAGACACTGGAGATCGACTATGAAAGCGAGATTCCCCGGTTCCCCGGACGTGCGCGTATCAACGAAGTAAAAATCAACGGTGTAGTCGTCCAGCAGGGCCAGTATATCGCGAAGTCGGGCTCACCCTCTTTAACCATACAGGTTGCGGAAGGCACAGTCGTACTGCATTCTGCCGGCTTTCAAATATTTGAAAACATACGCCCGGTTACCCTTACCAATCTTGCCTACAAAATTTACAACGACGCCTGGGACAGCCGCAAGACAGACATGCTGGGGCAATCCGGGACGTCCCCTGTCCTCACTTTTGAAGTTGCAGAAGAAAAAAAGAGTTATAACCTGGTGTACGAAGCCGATTTAGTCGTCGAAAGGGACGGTGATTACAATTTTACGACTATTTATACCGGAGCTTACTGCCAGCTGAGCATCGACGGCAATGTAGTGCTTGATACAGATCACAGCAACTCCCAGGAAACGCACCATACCAACGTGCGCCTGGAAAAAGGCAGCTATCGCCTGAAGTTATGGTATTCCCGCCTGCCGTGGTCGAGCCCGGCTCTCGGATTGCGTGTAGGCGAAAGACGGGTCCGGGATTATGACCTGCACGCCCTTTCATCGCTGCCTCAACCACGCCCGAAACCATTTATAGTAGCACGGCCGACGGGAGAAAGAGCCGAAATGGTACGTTCCTTCATCCAGCTCCCGACGGAAAATCATAAAAGGACACATTGCTTGTCTGTCGGCGCCCCAAATGGCCGGAATTTCTCGATCGATCTCAACCGGGCAGCACTCCTCCAGGTTTGGAGCGGCGAATTTGCCAATACTACCGAAATGTGGTATGAACGCGGCGAGCGCCAGACGCTGACGCCGATGGGATTGACCGAACCGGTTTCGTATCGCAGCAGCTTTTGCAGGCTGCCGACACCTGAATCACCCTGGGTGGATTCCGCTGCGGTAAACTTCCTGGACTACCGCGTGGACGCCCGCGGTCTCCCGTCTATACGTTATGCGTTGGGCCCGTCCGTAATCGAAGATGCGCTTACCACGATCGACAATGGTATTCAACGCACGATTACCCCGGAACGAAATGCAAGCAACAATAATTATGTGCTGCTTGCCGAAGGTAGGGAAATCAGGTCCGTTGAAAAGGGACTATACCTTGTTGACGGGCGGTTTTATATTAAAATACCCGCTGTAAAGGCACCCGTTCTGCGAAAATCTAATGGAAAAAATGAGCTATTGCTTCCGCTTGCTGCTCCGGTCAGTTTTTCAATTTTATGGTGAGAGGGGTGTGAGGGGTCAGGGATGAGGGATGAGGGGAAATTGGAAATCGGCAATCGGCAATCGGTCGGGCCGTATAAGTCGGAGGGAGTGATGGGGATGGGTAATCTTTATATGCCAATGAAAAAAAGTTTTTTACTATCGGTATTCTGCGCAATTCTTGCAGGGAGCGCGACGGCTCAAAACCGGCCGAAGACTGAGGACGACTACTATCGTATTGTGACCGTCCCTATTCCCGAGCAGGTGGAACTGGAGATCGGGGGCCTCGCCGTTCTGCCCGATGGCCGTGTGGCTGCGGCAACAAGACGCGGGGAAGTCTGGATGATTTCCAACCCATACGGCACCGGAAACGGCAAGCCGGAATTTCGCCGTTTCGCGCACGGGCTGCATGAACCGCTCGGGCTCCTTTACAGAGGAAATGATTTTCTCACTACTCAGCGTGGTGAAGTAACCCGCCTGGAAGACACCGACAAGGACGGAACGGCTGACCTTTACCAATCGTTTGCCAGGTGGCCCCTGTCGGGCAACTATCACCAGTATTCCTACGGCCCCGTGCGGCTTCCTAACGGTGAAATGGTTGTAACGCTCAACGTAGACTGGATAGGTCACGGCGGAAGTCTCACCAAATGGCGCGGATGGATGCTCAAACTTGATGAAAGAGGAGTTCTCACCCCCTGGGCAACCGGGCTGCGCTCACCGGCAGGCTTCGGCAGTTACCAAGGCGATATTTTCTATACCGAAAACCAGGGTGACTGGGTCGCTTCCGGACGCCTGACCCACCTGGAGAAAGGTGATTTTGCCGGAAATCCGGCAGGCCTTCGCTGGAGCAGTGACCCGGCCTCGCCGGTAAAAATTCGCCCCGAAGACATCACCAGTACCGGGGAACCGATGTACAACGTGGCCAAGAATCTTCCGGGCCTTAAACTCCCGGCAGTCTGGTTTCCGCATACCATAATGGGTATTTCGCTGTCAGACCTAAAAGAAGATATCAGCAAAGGGACTTTCGGCCCTTTTTCGGGGCAACTTTTCGTGGGAGACCAGGGGCACAGCAACATCATGCGGGCCGACCTGGAAAAAGTGAACGGCAAATGGCAGGGGGCCTGTTTCCCTTTCAGAAAAGGCTTCGCATCCGGGGTCCTGCGCCTCGAGTGGGGAATCGACGGCTCGCTTTTCGTGGGACAGACCAGCAGGGGGTGGTCGGCCACAGGTACGGCGCCTTTCGCATTGGAACGGCTCGTATGGACCGGTGAAACCCCGTTTGAAATGAAGCATCTGCATGCCCGCCCCGACGGTTTTGAAGTTACCTTCACCCTGCCCGTTGACCCCGAAAGTGCGAAAAAGGCAGATGCCTGGCAGGCAAGCAGTTTTACTTACAAATACCACAAGACCTACGGAAGCCCCGTAATTAACAACGAAGCCCTCCCGATAAAGGGAGTGATCGTTTCGGAAGACAGCATGCGGGTAAGGTTAATACTGGATGAAACCAGGATGAAAGCCGGGTATATTCATGAAATTAAAGCCGATGGTGTGTTATCGGCGACAGGACTAAACGTACTTCACCCGGTGGGTTATTACACCCTGAACGAAATCCCCGATGGTGAAAGGGCCGACGGAACCGGTGTTACCGTGTTTTCCGAATCCGAACCGCAGCATGTCCACCTGGTTGCTGACGCAGCGAATACCGACATAATGCCTAAAAGAATTACGGTCCAGCCGTCGGGCTGGGGTAAAGGACCGGACCGGAGGATTACCATAGGAACACGTCCGGGACTTCAGTTTGACATGTCCGAGATCCGTGTAAAGGCAGGCAGTAAGATCCAGCTTACCTTCAACAACAATGACGATATGCTGCATAACTTCGTGATTACGGAACCCGGAGGGGCCAACTCGGTTGGTGAAGCTGCCCTGGCGCTCGGACTAAAAGGCAGCGAACAGAGCTACATCCCCGCAGTGAAAGAGGTTTTGTTTCATACCAATATCCTGCAACCCGAAACTTCGGAAACCATTTATTTTGTAGCACCAGTAAAACCGGGTACCTACCAGTATGTCTGTACCTTCCCCGGGCATCATGCGCTCATGCAGGGAAAGTTGGTAGTTATTAAATAAAATCCGGAAAATTGAGCTTGCGGCGCAACAACCGGATTCATTATTTCGTACTTTGCCTTATAATCCCGTCAAAAAAAACTTCTTATGAAACAACGTCTCTATATACTCGCTTTTTTTGCTCTATCCGTCGCACTGACCTCTTGTAAAAAAGATGAGGATGAACCCGCTCCGGTGCCCGAAGTAGTCGGAAAATGGAGCCTTGATTACGGATTATTAAGCGGCTTTCAGAATGCAAACCTCAATGGTGCAAAAATCGATCCTTACTCGGAGATAGACTTCGGGGGCTTTTTCTACACCTCTCAAATCCATATTCTCAATAACGACAATAAAACGTTCGTCGAAGTGTACAGACACCAGGGAGGCGTCGAGGATCTGACCGGCAAATGGACGTTTGATGCCGGTAAGCTGACCCTTGACTACGACCTTTCCGACATTGATAATGAAGTATTTACCCTCGAAACGAAGGACGGCCTGCAGCAATTGGTATCGCCAACCAAAGATATGCCGCTCGACAGTGTTACCGTAGGGAAGATCCAATACATCTACAGAAAATAATAGCGGTACTGCCGCCCTTTAACAAACATCCCCTCTCCCCGGGGATGTTTGTTATTTTGCAGTCAATTCTATAACCCGCGGGGCCGGTTTAAAGGGCGCTCAGCTTAAAATACCCGTTTTTTACGATGTCTTCATTGCGCCCACTCCGATCAGGGGTTATGGTCAGCCTGAACTTCTCTTTTGTGGAATCCGGTAAAAGGTCCTCTATTTCGTAGATATCATCGACATCAAGCCCATACTTGTCATCAATATGGGCCGAATCATGGTGCTGCCAAAATACCGTAGCTTTCGCCTGGACGATCGCTTCGGCAAGTGATTTCGCGACGACGACACGCTTAAAATGGTATTCTTCAAACTCATTTTCCTTGTAGCCGCCGAGATTGACAAAATAAAGCTTCAGCTCTGAATCTTGCTGCATCTCCTCACGCGGGACAACCGCTATGTGATACCCGTCAACCCAAGTAACCGTCCTGTAGGCATCAATATGCACCTTTTGATCCGCCTCGGGCCAGAACTCCAGGATAGCCGGGACAAAATCCCGCAATTCCGTCCCTACCCCGAAAAAAATATCATGCTGCTCCGTTCGCCTGCCGCGCGGTTTGCAACCTAAAAGCATCATATATAGATCCATAGGCTTGAGGTTTAAGACTTAAGTGGCTGCTTTTGGATGGAATGCCTGAAACTGAGGTAAATCGCTGGTGCAATTTCTCACGCAAAGGAAGTACCTTGTGAGGAAAAATACTATACTTCTCAAAATAATGCGTAGGATCAGCCACGCCTTCCCGGCAAAAACCAAAATGGAGATGACATTATCAAACCGCTTGATAATCCAGGAACTTTGTCCTAAATTTGAAGACAAAGTTCCAAACCAAAAAATGATGGACGTGTTAGAGAAGGAAAGCCTTTTGGACAAAGAAATCGGCAAACTGCTGCGAAAAACAGGTCGTTCCGGCGCCAATTCCGGGCGCGGTTATGTAAAATTCAGCGAAGTATTAACCGACAAAATGTCGATGGTTTTCTTAATCCGGAATGGTATCCCCTACCATGTATTTGAATTAATACGCGAATCCGGCCCGCTTACCGAAAATGAATGGGCAGCCATTTTAGATGTTTCTTCCAAAACGCTAACCCGGTACAAAACCGAAAACAGGGATTTTAAAACCCTCCTAGCCGAAAAAATTATGGAAATGGCAGAAGTAACGCAACTGGGGCTGGAGGTATTCGGCAACCTCAGCCGCTTCAGCCAGTGGCTGCACACTCCCAGTTTCGCTTTGGGAAACCTGATGCCGTTGGAGCTGCTGAAAGATTCCTACGGGAAAGAACTCGTTACCGCTGAACTCAGTCACATCCACTACGGCATTTTTGTGTAGCGACATGATGGTGTTCAGACTTGCAAGGGAGCGTTTTTCGTACACGCTTTCCGGAATGGGTGCCGCCCGTTATGGCGCCCGCTGGAACTCAGCGGGAGTAGAGTTGGTATACACGACCGGTAACCGTTCACTGGCTATGGCCGAAGTAGCGATACACTTGTCGGTTGCTACACTTCCCGATGATTATATGATGCTGTCCGTACATATTCCGGACAGCCTCTCCGTTGACGAATTAAGAACGGATCAGTTACCGGACAACTGGAATGCATTTCCCTATCCGCTTACGACAAAAAAGATAGGCGATACCTTTGTTTCTGACAATCGCGCCGCCATTCTCAGGATCCCGTCGGTAGTTACGCAAGGGGATTTTAATTATCTACTCAATCCTAAACACCCGGATTTCACCAAAATCAGCATCCTTTCCAGAGAACGGTTTCCGTTTGACAGAAGGATATTTTCCAGTTAAGTGCCGAACAAAAGCAGGGCTACCGGCGGGGCTCCCTAACGGTGGGGTCCCGCTCAGGTGCTGTAACCACGCTAATTCGGCCTTCACATTACGATCAATCAGTAAAACCTGCGTAAATTGCAGGTCTTACAACAGCGTAACATTATGGCCACCGAAGAAATAAAAGAGACAAAGCCGCTAAACTTCATCGAGGAAATTGTAGAAAATGATCTGGCACAAGGAAAATACAGCAGGATCATTACGCGATTTCCGCCTGAACCCAACGGTTACCTACACATTGGCCACGCAAGCAGCATCGTCCTCAACTTCGGGTTGACAGAAAGTTACAACGGGTATACCAACCTCCGGTTCGACGATACGAACCCGGTTACCGAAGATACGGCATACGTGGAGGCCATCAGACAGGATGTTCGCTGGCTTGGATTCAAATGGGAAAACGAGCTGTATGCCTCCGATTATTTCGGCCAACTTTATGAATATGCGCTGACGCTGATCAGGAAGGGCTTCGCTTATGTTGACGACAGCAGTTCCGAGGAAATGGCAGCTCAAAAAGGAACGCCTACCTCTGCGGGCACCGAAAGTCCGTTCCGGACCAGGAGCATAGAAGAGAACCTTTCTCTTTTTGAGGCTATGAAAGCCGGTGACTATCCGGACGGCAGTAAGACCCTTCGGGCCAAAATAGATATGGCGCACCCCAATATGATTATGCGTGATCCGATTCTTTACCGGATCAAACATGCTGCGCATCACCGCACGGGGGATACCTGGAAAATCTACCCCATGTATGACTTTGCACACGGGCAAAGTGATTCACTGGAACGGGTAACGCATTCGCTTTGTACGCTCGAGTTTGTTCCGCATCGCGAGCTTTACGACTGGCTGATTGAAAAACTGGAAATCTACCCTTCTCACCAGTATGAATTTGCACGCCGGAATGTAAACCATACGGTCACCAGCAAGCGTAAACTCATGCAATTGGTGAACGAAAATTTCGTTTCCGGGTGGGACGACCCGCGCATGCCTACCATTGCCGGGATGCGCAGACGCGGCTATACACCCGAATCGATCAGGGATTTTGTAGAAAGAATCGGCGTTTCGAAGCGGGAAAACAGTGTCGACCTCAGCTTGCTCGAGTTTTGCGTCCGCGAACATCTCAACAAAATAGCCCTTCGCCGCATGGTAGTGCTGGATCCGCTGAAAATTACAATCACCAATTTTCCTGCCGGCCAAAAAGAAATCTGCCTGAGCGAAAACAACCCCGAGTCTCCCTCTGCCGGAAGCCGGGAAGTTCCTTTCACACGTGAAATTTTTATTGAAAGGGATGATTTCATGGAAAATCCGCCCAAAAAATATCACCGGCTCTCTCCCGGACAATACGCCCGGTTAAAAAGTGCCTTCATTATCCGGTGCGACGAAGTGGTGAAAGATGCCGCGGGGGAAGTAACCGAGATCAAATGCAGTTATATTGAGAATAGCAAAAGCGGCCAGGACACTTCCGGGATTAATGCAAAAGCCACCTTACACTGGGTATCGGCCACAGACGCTGTACCGGTTGAAGTGAGGTTGTACGACCGCCTTTTCACGGTAGAAGACCCGGGCGACGCAGATGGAGATTTTAAGGATTACATCAACCCCGAGTCCCTGAAGACGATAACCGGGTATGCAGAACCGGCGCTCGCGACAGACGATCAGACCGCGCATTTTCAATTTCTCAGATTGGGCTATTTCTTCGCCGACAAAGATTCCCGTCCGGAAAAGCCGGTTTTCAACCGAACCACTACCTTGCGTGACAACTACGCGAAGGGCGCCGGCAAATAAAAGGGAAAGGCCGTCGGATCCATAATCCGACGGCCTTTTCCTTTTATTGCCCGGACTTTATCAGAGCTTCCGAATCGCATCGGCAATTTCGTTAAACGGCTGCTCGCCTTCAAAACTCTTCACCAGCCTTCTCGAGCTGTCGTACAAAGCAACAAACGGGAACTTCCGGATATCAAGCGCGCGGACAAGGGCATACCCCTTCCCCTCTGTCCCGACACGCATATTGGGAAACTTGCGCAAACCCATAGTCTCTTCGAAAGACTTCAGGGTATTAAGTTCGACAAAT
The DNA here is from genome assembly GCF_039540405.1 of Ravibacter arvi. Taxonomy (NCBI): domain Bacteria; kingdom Pseudomonadati; phylum Bacteroidota; class Cytophagia; order Cytophagales; family Spirosomataceae; genus Ravibacter; species Ravibacter arvi. The sequence goes on along the minus strand of NZ_BAABEY010000001.1, from coordinate 140,413 downwards.
GTTGCCAAAATAACCTGCCTGTCTTTGATCAGCTTCTCACGCTGTAATAAATCCGTGATAAACTGCTTGCAATGCCCGCAATCAGGAGAAAAATAGACCAGGATGACCGGACCTTGTTTCAATTGCGGCTGGGTGAAGCTTTCCCCGTTTGTCAAGGTCAGATTAATCGTCGGTAAAAGCGGTTGCGTAAGCGCTCCCTGAGCAAAACCAGGCAGAACAGAAGTGCCGAATAGTAACAGGAAAAAGTACTTTAACATCTTGCTTCAGGTGAAATATGAATCCCTAAAAATAAGAATTATGTTTTGACCAAAAGCGAACCCGCCAAAATTTTAAGCGCCGGTTTAACACCCTTAACAGATTGTTAACCGGGACAATTACTTCGAATAGTGCCAAAAAACGGTAAATTGAACGCAGAATCATCATCCATTTTAAACCAGTATATGGACTCTAGAAGAGAATTCATCAAGAAGGCAGCTATGCTGTCGGGTGCGGCGGGGCTCATGAATATGCTTCCCCCCTCCATTCAAAAAGCCCTTGCCATAGATCCTGAAAAGGGAAGCACCTTTTTGGATGCTGAGCATGTTGTTATCTTGATGCAGGAAAACCGGTCTTTTGACCACAGTTACGGTTCACTTCAGGGGGTACGGGGGTTCAATGACCCGCGGGCCATAGTTCAACCGAATAAAAATAAAGTCTGGCTCCAGTCCAACGCAAAAAAAGAAACTTTTACACCTTTCCGGCTCAATATCCACGACACAAAATCAACGTGGATGTCAGCCCTGCCCCATTCCTGGGAAAACCAGGTGGATGCATTGAACGAAGGCCGCATGGACGGCTGGCTCGAAAACAAAAAGTCAGGCAACAAAGATTACAAGGAAATGCCGCTGACCATGGGCTTTTACAACAGGGAGGACATTCCTTTCTACTATGCCCTGGCCGACGCCTTCACAGTGTGTGACCAGAACTTCTGCTCGTCCCTCACCGGCACCACACCGAACCGCCTGTATCTTTGGTCGGGTACTATCCGGGAAAAGCAGAATTTTGAATCAAAGGCCAACGTACATAACGGTGACGTGACCTACAGTAAAGAGGCCTCCTGGACTACCCTCCCCGATCGCCTGGAGGATGCCGGTATCTCATGGAAAATTTACCAGAATGAATTAAGCGTACCGGTAGGGTTCGAAGGCCCCGAAGAAGAGTGGCTGGCAAACTTCACCAATAACCCGCTCGAATGGATGACGCAATTTCACGTCTGGTACTCAAAAGGACTTCAAAACTATCTCCCAAAGGCCCTGGCGACTTTACCCGGGAAAATAACGGAACTCGAAGCAGCGCTAGGTGAGGCCAAAGCAAAAAACGCGGATACAACCGAGCTGCAGAAGCAGTTGAACCGCGCGAGGGTTACCCTCAAAAATTTGCGGGAAGTTCCGGGGAAATATCCCGCAGAGGACTTCCAAAAACTTGGTAAAAGAGAGCAAAACCTACATAAAAAGGCATTTTGCGACAATTCCGGCGATCCGGACTACCACAAGGTGACCGAAGTCAGGTACGATGATAACGGGACCGAGCGCATAATGTACCTCCCCAAAGGCGACGTTCTTCACCAGTTTCGTGAAGATGTAAAAAATGGGAAACTTCCCACGGTTTCTTACCTGGTTGCCCCGGAAAACTTTTCGGATCACCCGGGAGCGCCGTGGTACGGAGCCTGGTATCTTTCAGAATCACTTGATATACTGACACAAAACCCGGAAGTATGGAAAAAGACCATTTTCATACTATGTTACGACGAAAATGATGGTTATTTTGACCACGTAACGCCGTTTTTCCCGCCGCGGCCGGGAGATGCCAATTTTGGTAAAGCCAGCGCCGGAATAGATACCTCAGTTGAAATGGTCAACCTGAAGCATGAGCTTCAGCGGGTGCGTACCGATGCGGAAAAAGTTTCGCGCGATGGCCCCATCGGGTTGGGTTTCAGGGTACCGCTCGTCATCGCCTCTCCCTGGAGCCGTGGCGGATTTGTTAATTCGGAGGTATTTGACCACACCTCCATCGTTCAGTTCCTGGAAGTGTTTCTTTCGCATAAAACCGGTAAGGTGTTTAAAGAGGAGAATGTTTCCGAGTGGCGCAGAACCGTTTGCGGAGACCTGACTTCCACCTTCCGGCCTTACAACGGAGAAAAAATGGAATTTCCCCAACCGATTGAACGCAAACCTTTTGTTGAAGGCATACACAAGTCGCAGTTCAAGGAATTGCCCAGCGGCTTCCATCCGCTTTCGCAGGCACAAATAGACGAAATCAACGGCAAAGCCACCGGTGCAACCCTGAAACCGATCCAGGAAAAGGGCACCCGCCTTGCCAACCCGCTTCCTTACGAGCTTTATGCCGACGGCAAGTCAAACGCTGCCGGTAATTTTGAACTGACACTAAAGGCCGGCAACAGTTTTTTTGGTAAAAAATCGGCCGGTTCACCGTTCCTTGTTTATTTATACGGCAAAGAATACCGCGTGCGCGCTTACGCCGTTAAGCCGGGAGATCAGCTCAACGATATTTTCCCGGCCGGCCTGTTCAATAATGGTGAATTTCACCTGGCCGTTTACGGACCCAATGGCTTCTTCCGGGAGTTCAAAGCTGCACGTGATTTACCCGCCGTAAAAGTTACCTATACAAACGACCAAAAGTCGCGAAAGCCCGCACGGGAAGTAGTAATAACCATCACCAACAACAGCCCGGATCGCCAGGCGCTGCTACTTCACGACCATAGCTATGGCGCCAAAGAAATCCGGCTCCAGCTTGCCCCTTCGAAAACGGAAAAAATTGTGCTGAAAGTAGACGGTAACTTCGGCTGGTACGACTTCAGTATCGGATTTTCAGAAAAAAAAAATGGATCTGCACGTTTTGCCGGTCGGGTGGAAAACGGCCAAAACAGCCGTACAGACCCGTTTATGGGCGCCTGACTTTCACAAATAATAAAAAAATTAAAAAATATCTTTAAAATGATGTGACGAGGTTGTTACTTAGCCGTCATAATAATGAAGTTTTTCATAACGTTGAGTAAATTAAATATCCGTTTTTGACTTTTCAGAAGCGGATATTTTGTTTTATTTCCCTGCTCTTTTCTCCATTATCAGCCTCGTCTTCAAGTCGAACAGATGTTTTTCCAGCCCGACATGATAGGTATGGGGGTTGGTGAACCGAAGCGTGCCTTCGTAAATACTTTTAAGCTGGCGGGCGGCCCTCTCTTTAATGTCGGTTATGCCGGGAAGTTCGGCAACCAGGCCGCCGTTCCGGAATATCGGCACCAATAAATCTTCAAAGCTATACCCCGGCCCGAATGATTGCTGTTTGGTGAAATCATAAGGGTGAATCATTCTCGTTTCGCCCTCCCATTCATCTTCCTGGTTGAAGATCATGTCAGCAACAAACACGCCGTTCTTACTGAAGCGCCGTACCTGCAGCACACCCGGGGTGGAAACTTTTACCATTTGTTCTGACAATTTGAGTTTGTAATCCCAGGTACCGTCGGACTTCTTCAATGCCGACAGTTTGTATACGCCGCCCAGAGCAGGTTGATCATAAGCGGTCACCAGGCGTGTCCCTACCCCCCACGCGTCAATCCGGGCACCCTGCTCTTTCAGGCTCTTGATGATATATTCGTCCAGGTCATTGCTTGCAACAATACTGGTATCGGTAAACCCATTGTCATCCAGGAGTTTCCGGCTTTCGATACTCAGGTAGGCAAGATCGCCCGAATCCAGCCGTACGCCCAGGAGGCGATGATTGTTCTTCTTTAGTTCGCGGCCCACTTCGATGGCATTTTTCACCCCCTTCAGCGTATCATAGGTGTCTACGAGTAAAATGACATTGTTCGGCATGTGCGCGGCATATGCCTCGAACGCTTCTTTCTCGGACGGAAAAGACATCACCCAGCTGTGTGCATGGGTGCCTTTTACAGGTATATTGAACTTACGACCGGCAAACACGTTTGAGGTGCCGTCAAAACCGCCTATATAGGCTGCGCGGCTTGCCGTAATTCCCCCGTCGGGCCCCTGCGCTCGCCTCAGGCCGAACTCCAGCAGCGTATCCTCCGGGGCAACCAGCCGTATGCGGGCGGCTTTGGTAGCGATCAGCGATTCGAAATTCACGATATTGAGCAGCGCAGTTTCGAGAAGCTGGCACTGAATAACGGGACCTGTTACCCGAATCAGGGGTTCGTCGGGGAACACCAGCGTCCCTTCGGGTATGGCATCAAGGTCGCAGGAAAACTTCAGCTCCCGGAGATATTCCAAGAAACCGCTTTCAAAAAGAGGTTGCCCATCCGCCCCGGTCAGCGAGGCAAGATAAGCGATATCGGATTCGGAGAATGAATAATTTTCCAGGTAGTGAACGACGCTTTCAAGCCCGCAGGAAATGGTAAAACCACCCTGAAAGGGGTGCTTTCTGAAGTAAAGGTTAAAGACGGCCTGCTCTTCGCCTTTCCCGGATTTCCAATAGCCGTAAGCCATCGTGAGCTGGTACAAATCGGTCAAAAGCGCTGACCCGCTGTAATGATTATCCAATGTCATGTGGTTTTTAGTGCACTGATCGTGGAAGCAAATTAAGAATAAAATTATCCCGCCCTGCAACATTCGTCTGCGACACTACGTCATTGAAGCAGTTAAAATCAATCATTGCTGCGGTCCTGTACGAAACGGGGCGCTTGTAGGAGGATTTTACAACGGAAAAGAATAGCTGCCGCTTATCCATTTCAAGAACCATTGATGTAAAGAAAGGTTCTATGCATTGCAAAGTACCCTACTTTTACAACGAAAGATCTGGAAAAAAGATCACATCTATTAGCCATGAAATTATTAAAAACTCTACTAGCGGCAGCTATTCTTTTTCAATTAGTCCATCCGGCTCAGGCCCAGGACAAACCCCGTACCATCAGTGGAAAGGTGCTTCAACAATCCGACAAGGAAGGTATTCCGTTTGTGAATGTTTTTTTATTGAAACCGGCCGATTCTACTATGGTAAAGGGAATTGCGGCTTCCGAAAAAGGGACTTACCAATTTGAAGACGTAGTCGCCGGAAGCTACCTGGTCATGGCCAGCATGGTTGGTTTTACAAAAACCTACACCGGGCCGGTAAAAATGGAAGAAAAAGGCATAAAACTTCCCGACCTTGTTCTGGCCGCTGAAGTCCAGTCTCTGAACGAGGTCAAAGTAGTGGCGCAGAAGCCCTTTGTCGAGCAGGAGGTAGACCGCATGATCATTAACGTGGAAGGCAGCCCCGTATCGGCAGGGTCAACCGCACTGGAAGTATTGGAAAGATCACCGGGTGTTACCGTTGACCAGCAAAACGACAAGCTGAAGCTTAGGGGGAAGTCCGGGGTAATTGTGCAGATAGACGGAAAACAGAGTTACCTGTCGGAGTCGGAGCTGGTTGCGTTGCTCAGGAATACACCCAGCGACAATATTGAAAAAATTGAGCTGATCACCAATCCGTCTGCCAAGTATGATGCCGCCGGGAATTCGGGAATCATCAATATCAAATTCAAGAAAAACAAAAATTATGGCACCAACGGTAACTTCAGTATAGGAGCCGGGATGGCCGACAGGCGGAAGCCGCGGGCCAATGCCATGTTCGCTATCAACCAGCGCGAAGGAAAGCTCAGCTGGAATGCAACGCTCAACGGTTTTCAGGGAAAAGGTTTCAACGACCAGTTCATTCAGCGCGTGATTCCTTTCGAGGGGAATAACACAACATTTAATTCGGTATCCAAAAACAACTGGAAAGCTACTTTTTACAGCTACAAACTGGGGGTTGACTACTATCTGAACAGCAAGACTACGCTGGGCGCTATGTTTTCAGGGTTCAGCAACCGATGGGAAAGTCCGCTCAGAGAAAGTAAATCCGATATTTTCGACAACGATCTCGTTTTGAAAGAGCGGTTTAAAACTTCCATTGCCACCAATTCCGGCACCCGCAATTACACCGCCAATGTTAACCTGAAGCATCAGTTCAACGACAAAGGGAAAGAGCTTTCTTTCGACGTGGACTATGTACGCTACGACCGAAGCGACAAAAACCTGATGAACACCCTTTACACGGCACCCGACGGCAGCAAACCACGCCCGGACGAATTACTTCGGACGAATATGCCTTCTATTATCAACATCGGGGTTGCGAAACTGGACTATACCCAGCCAATCGGGAAAGGCAAGTTCGAAGCCGGGCTTAAATCGAGCTATGTGAAGGCCGACAACGACATGCTGATGGAAATATTTGCCGACAAATGGCAGGTGGATCTTAACCGGACCAACCGGTTTAAATACACGGAAAATATTAACGCCGCGTACGCCAATTTCAATGGCAAGTTTTCGGAAAAGACCAAATACCAGGTGGGCCTCAGGGCAGAACATACCCACAGCATCGGCAACTCGGTGACGCTGAACAAGGTAACCGACCGGAATTATGTAAATGTCTTTCCGAGCGCCTTTATTTCACAGACCCTTGACAGCAACAATGTGCTGAACCTGTCGTACAGCTACCGGCTCGACCGGCCCAATTATCAATCGCTGAACCCGTTTGAATTCTACCTGGATCCGTACACGTTCCAAAGAGGAAACCCTAATTTACGGCCACAGTACACCCATTCATTCCAGTTGGTCCACGTCTTTAAAAACTTTTTGAATACAACACTGGCCTACAGTCGTATTACTGATGTGATTGCCGAACAGGTTCCGCAGATCGAAGCCGAGAAAAACTTCACTTACGTAACCAATACCAACCTGGACAATCAGAACTATTTCAGCCTGATTATTTCGGCGCCCATCCCGGTAACCAAATGGTGGAACCTGCAGCTCAACGGGTCAACTACTTACAACAGTTTTAAAACTTTTTATAGAAATGCTTTCTATGATGTGAGTATCCTGAGCTACAATTTGTATGGTAATAATACGATAAAACTTCCGAAGGAATGGTCGGTGGAAGCGGGAGGCTGGGTGGATGGCCCCAACATCTATGGCCTCGTGCGGTCCAGTACCATGGGCGCATTCAGTCTCGGAGTTCAGAAGAATCTCTGGGACAAGAAAGGAAGTATTAAACTGAATGTACAGGATCCTCTCGCCAAAAACCGTTTCAAGGGAGAGACCCATTTCGAAGATATCAACCTGAACATCTATAGCAGATGGCCCAGTCGCCAGGTGCGATTGACCTTCTCCTACCGCTTCGGCAATCAAAACGTAAAAACACGTCAGCGAAGTACCGGATCGGACGATCTTCAGCAACGGGTAGGTGGCGGACAAAATTGATGCTGCCCCCGGTCAAAAGCACTAATCATGCGATTAGTTTAGGTTAATAAGTCAGAAAGCCCTTTCCGTATGAGAAAGGGCTTTCTTATTGCAAACAAAATCTGCGAACTGTGAGATAACTTAGCAAAAACAGTTTAACAATTGCTAGATATCTTTTCGATTCAGCGCATCAACAGCATGTTTTGCCGCACGGGCAGTAAATGCCATATAGGTGAGCGACGGGTTGACGCAGGATGACGAAGTCATAAAAGCACCGTCTGTCACATACACATTCTCACACCCCCAGACCTGGTTATTCTTATTGAGAACGGAAGTTTTGGGATCGTGTCCCATCCTTGCGGTTCCCATTTCATGTATACCGATCCCCGGGTTTTTGCTGAGATCATTATTTTTCTGGATATCCCTGATCCCGGCAGCCTCCAGCATTTCGGCGGCATCGTTCATCATGTCAATCCGCATTTTGAGCTCATTGTCGCCGTAAGCAGCGTCAAATACTACTTGCGGAAGCCCCCATTTGTCTTTTTTGTCGGCGGAGAGCGTCATACGGTTCTTTTCATTCGGCAACATTTCACCGAAGCCGCCGAGGTTCATCCGCCACGGGCCCGGCTGGCTCAGGCTGTCTTTAAAGGCGGCGCCAAATCCTTTTGTTCCCAGGCCTCTGGACCAGCCTGTGCGGGATCCGCCACCCTGGTACCCGAACCCCCGGATATAGTCCCTTTTGTCATTTCCCCAGTTGCGGTAGCGCGGAATATAAATACCGTTCGCCCGCCGGCCGAAATAGTACTGGTTTTCCATGCCGTCAAACGTACCTGAAGCGCCCGCCGCCAGATGGTGATCCATTATGTTGCGGCCCAGCTGGTCGCTGTCGTTCCCCAGACCGTTGGGGAAACGCCCGGATTTGGATTGCATCATAATGGACGTAGACGCAATGGCAGATGCATTCAGAAAAATTACCTTCGCGAAATATTCCCTGGTTTCTTTCGTGTTCTGGTCAATGATCCGGACACCGGTTGCCTTGCCCAGCTTTTCGTCAAATATCACTTCCGTAACGATAGCGTCGGTAACGAGTGTAAGGTTGCCTGTCTTCCGGGCCGCCGGCAGGGTAGCTGACTGCGTACTGAAATAAGCCCCATAAGGACAGCCCCGCATGCACATATTCCGGAATTGGCAAGATGCCCGTCCCAACGCGGTGTGGACGTCCTGCGCCTGGCTAAGGTTGGCGGTCCGGCCGATGATCATCTTCCTGCCGGGGAACTTCTTTTCAATCGACGCTTTAACCTCCTTCTCCAGGCAAGTCATGTCCATAGGCGGCAAAAACTGCCCGTCCGGCAGCACATCAAGATTTTCCTTTGAGCCGCTTATCCCGGCGAATCTTTCGACGTAATCGTACCAGGGAGCAATCTCGTTATAGCGGACCGGCCAGTCAATCGCAATCCCGTCCTTTGCGTTTGCTTCAAAATCGGCGGCAGAAAGACGGTAGCTCTGCCGTCCCCACAACAGCGACCGTCCGCCTACGTGGTAGGCCCTGATCCAGTCGAAGCCCCGGGTTTCGATATAAGGGTTCTCTTTGTCATTTTCAAACAGGTAGCGATGCTCCTCATTTGCCGTGTAGCCGGTTCTCACACCCGCCCAGTATTCTTCGCGCGCCTGGGTAGTCACACGACCGCGGTGTTCAAACTCCCACGGCGCTTTTGTAGCGGTTTCATAGCCGGTGACATGCTCTATATCCCTCCCCCGCTCGAGCATTACTACTTTAAGTCCTTTTTCTGTCAGCTCTTTTGCTGCCCAACCGCCGCTTATTCCTGATCCTACGACAATAGCATCGAAAGTGGCTTGTTTTTTGGCATTGATATTAAGATTCATAGGTATATAAGGTTTGAGCGATGAGTGGTGAGCCGTAGCGAAGCGCCAACGTTTACCGGAATGCCGGATATCCTAACCTACGCGGCTCGGCCTACGCGGCCCGGCCGATTTCCGATTTCCGACTTCCTATCGCTTATTATGAAATAACGATAACTACATCGCCCAGGCTTTCTGGCCCGGCTTAAGGTCGATGCAGCCTTCATAGCGACCGGGAACGCCTACATAATCAAGCGCCTTGGTTGCGCCGGCTTCGGAGGTAAAGTACCCGAGAAGCGTCAATTCCTTCATCAGCGAGAAGAAAGGGACACCCGGTTCATCAAAAGATTGTTGTGATTCTTTTGCCTGTTTTCGCTTTTGCGCAATCTCCTCATTGAATTTAAGGGCGGCGTCTTCGGCTTCTGTCAGTAGCTTTTCGCGCTCTGCGGCGGAAGCTTTCATAAAGCCCTTGCCGGAAAGTGACGCCAGTCCATCCAGGAAACTGTTCTGATCCTTCGGGTAATAGCAGTCTTTCAGCATTAATTGAATAAACTCCCCTACCTTAGCGTCTTTGGCTCCCGGCGTATCGGTTGCCGGCAGAATTGTCTCTGCAATTTCGGATACGAGGGTCAGCTGATCCGTGTCAAAGCCGGTAAACGGCTCGCTTACGGCTTTGCTTCCGGGCTTGCACCCTTCGAGGAATGCGATCATGGTCGGAGCTGAAACCACCCCTCCCATGAGGAGAGCAACCCGCTCCAGGGCGTCACGTCTGTTCATTTAGCACAAGGTATTGGTTAACAATAGTCACAAATTTACATGGGATTAGTACAAATGCAAATATTCAAAAATATAGGAGATTACACCCTCTTACGTCGGCATTATCATGACGTCCTACTATCTCGAAGGTACCGTTTTGCTCATCCTTGCGGCCGAGATCGGAGGTCTCGATAAACGCGCATGAATCCAGGTTGCCAAGATCGATCACATTCACCCCGCCGGTCTGCCCGTCGGTCCGGATCATCAGCGGATCGGTGATGTCCCTGATCAGAACGCGGAGTGACCGCGTTTCTTTAAACAGCCCTTCGCTAGGGGCATATGCCTGCGAAGTAAGTTCTGTCATACCGTACTCTGAGTGGATCGCAGCCAGCCCCAGCCGGCTTTTCAGCACAGAATGAACTTCAGACCGCAGCATCTCCCTCCTACGGCCTTTCATACCGCCGGTCTCCATCACCACAAGCGTATCCCGCCAGGATTCATCACCATCCGGCGCGTTCAGGCCATCTGCCCAGTCCAACAGCGCAAAGGTTACACCAATCAGTAAAACTTTCCGTCCGTCGCGACTTTCAGCAATCCCTGAAAGCCGTCGGTTGAGCAGACCAAAATCATTGAGAAAAAAACCGGAAAGAGAGGAACCGGAAAGTTCCATAAAATGCTTCACCATATAAACCAGGGAAGAGTTGTTTCTTTCGAGATAGGACGGCAGCAAAGCCAGAATATGATAGTTCTCCAGCTCCCCGTAATGATCTTCAAAAATCTGCCGGCTTAAGGTTTCATAAAGCACCGGGTCCCTTAGTAAATGACGGCTGGTTTCAGCCCCGGTAGTGCCGCTGCTTTCGAACACCTGTGCCGGCTGCTCCCATTGCCCGGTGACAATCTTATGTTTTTTAAAAAGCGATATCGGCAGAAACGGGATATCCGACAGCGATTTTATTTCCTGCGGGTTACAACCCAAATGGCCCAGGTATGATCTATAAACCAGATTATGTTCTGCCTGGAACCGGAACAACTTCAAGGCGAGCGTTTCAAAAGCACCCGGGGTAACGGCCGTTATTTCCCTACGGAGCTGCTCCCGGCATTGGTTAAAACATTCTGACTCCGGCATTCGTTTATAATATTTAGTCCCTGCTAATTCGCTGTAAGCCTTTATTCTCCCGCTTTTCGGGAAAACGGAAATTACACCGAATCCGCAACAATTCTTCTTCAAAAATCGTACTTTTGATAGATGTTCAAAAATAAACCTTTCCGTATGCGCACCTTTCGGACTCTTCTTTTTGCCACCGTTATCTTAATGGCTTGGGGTTGTGTGGATATGCCTAAGTATGATTTAACACCTGCGATCAAATTTGTGGGAATAGATAAGTATGATGCAAATGACTCGCTGGGCAATCAGATTACCAACGTAAGGATCACGCTTTCTTTTGAAGATGGAGACGGCGACTTGGGAGAATCTCTGAAAGACAACGCAGCGCGGGAAGATTACCTCAAAGAAAACGGAGGCTGGGGCAACTACCAGACGCAGGTGCTGAAGCTGGAGAAAGACAAGTGGGTGAATTATGATTTACCCCTTCTGAGCTTTCTTGTGTTCCCCGTCTTGAAAACCGATGGCACACGCGGACCGATACGCGGTAAACTCGACTACGACATCAGCTTCCCCAATAGCAGACAGGGAAAACTGGCCCCGCTAAAATTCCTCGTTAAAATACGCGACCGGGAGTTGCGGGAAAGCAATATTATCGAAACCGATTCCATTAGTGTTCCTATTTACGATGCGGAGCTATAGCTGCACCTATTTCGCCTGCACGTCGACCGCTTCATCCCGCATTCAGTATGAGAATTTTGGGTATCCCTGTACTTTTATATCTTGGCCTCTGCCTGTTTAATTGCTCCACTCACCCGGCTAAAACTTCTTCTGCCGGGACGGGGGAAAGCAAAACCAATCCGATTGCAACCGCTGCCGAGCAAACGGAGCTCTATATCGAGTACCTGAAAGATAAAAGGGTCGCCATTTTAGCAAATCCGACCAGCGTAATTGGGCAGACTCACCTGGTCGACAGCCTGGTTAAGCGCGGGATCAATATCGTGAAAGCCTTCGGCCCGGAGCATGGCTTCAGGGGAAATGCAAGTAACGGCGCCCATATCGCGGACGAACGGGATTCGGCCACCGGTATCGAAATTATTTCTCTTTACGGGAAGAAAAGAAAGCCTTCTGCCTCCGACCTGGAGAATGTCGATCTCGTCATTTTTGACATACAGGACGTGGGCTGCCGGTTCTACACTTATATCAACGTACTTCGCGATGTGATGGAAGCCTGCGCCGAACATGGTAAAGAGCTGATGATCCTCGACCGGCCCAACCCTAACGGTTACCTCGTAGACGGGCCCGTGCTTGACATGAAATTGAAATCCGGCATCGGACAGTTCCCGATCCCGATCGCGCATGGGATGACCATCGCCGAATTTGCGCAAATGATCAATGGAGAAGGCTGGCTCCCCGAAAAAAGAAAATGCGCGTTAAAAATTATCCGCGTTAAAAATTATAGTCACGACCTGGTCTACACCCTTCCGGTCAAACCTTCTCCCAACCTCAATACCCAGCAAAGTATTCTGCTGTACCCGTCAACCTGCTTGTTTGAAGGCACCCGTCTCAACCACGGTCGCGGAACACAGTTTCCGTTTACCATACTGGGTAGCCCCAAACTAAAAGGAGAATATGATTTTTCCTATACTCCTGTTTCTATCCCGGGAATGAGCGAATCACCGCTTTATATGAATAAACTGTGTTACGGCCTCGACCTGAGGAACTACCCGGTTGAAACCCTCCGGGAAAGCGGCAAAATCAACCTTGCCTGGATGATGGAGCTTTATAAAGCCTATCCGGATAAAGCGCTTTTTTTTGATCGCTCAGAAAGCGCACAAATAGGAAATATCGATTTCCTGGCCGGTGATGCCCGATTCAAAAATCAAATTGCCGCCGGCATGTCGGAAGAGGCCATCCGTGCTACGTGGGAACCCGGCCTGTCGGCCTACAAGGAAATGCGGAAACAGTATTTATTGTATCCGTAGGGAGGTCGGCAGTCAGAAATCGGAAATCGGCCGCGCTGAGGAAGCCCGTTTGTATCTGATTTCTGTTTTCCGATTTCTGTTTTCCGATTTCCGATTTCCGACTTCCGATTTCCGACTTCCGATTTCCGATTTCCCCCCTCACTTAATCAGTGTTGCGGGGAAATCTGAGAGTTTTTCACAACAGACCTGTTCCATTACCTGGTAGAGCTGTGCTTTGAACATGGAAATCGTATGGTCGCCGCCTTCGTCACCCAGTGCGCCTACGCCATACATAAACGGGCGGCCCATAAAAGTAAAATCGGCGCCGCAGGCCATTGATCTCCCGATATCCGGGCCGGACCGAAGCCCGCTGTCGATCATGATTTTCATTTTGCTGCCGAATTTTTCGGCCAACCCCTTCAGTGGTTTAATGGTAGATTCTCCCGCATCAATCTGCCGGCCGCCGTGGTTGGAAACGATAATTCCGTCCGCTCCTATTTCCACAACTTTTTCGGCATCTTCTTCGCTAACCACCCCTTTGATCACCAGCTTACCCTTCCAGAGATCGCGAATAGCCGCAATTTTATCGGCATCCACACGCCCGGTGAAAGTCGCGTTCATGAATTTTCCGAGCTGTTTAATATCAAGGTCACCGGTCATATACGGCTTCAGCGTCGCGAAGTTTGGAATTCCGTGCAAAAGTGTTTTGATCCCCCATTCCGGGCAAACCGCCGCCTGGATAAAATTATTGATCGTAATCTTGGGCGGCATAGACAACCCGGCTTTGATTTCCCGGTACCGTAGTCCGAAGGATGGAACGTCAACCAGAACAACCAGAACGTCATACTGGCTTTCCTTTAAGCGCCGCAGAATGTCGTCACGGAGCCGGTTTTCGGTCGGGTGGTACAGCTGGAACCAGGCATTCCCCTGGGCAAGCTCGGCTATCCGTTCGATACTGGCGGTAGACACGGTGCTAAGGATATACGGCACGTTGTGCTTAAGCGCTGCCCTGGCAAGTATCTCCGGTGCATTGGGCCAGATAAGCCCCTGCAACCCTATCGGTGAAATCCCGAACGGGGCATCATAGCGCTTTCCAAAAAGTTCAGCGGACATATCGACACCGTTGTGCTTCCGGAGGTAGTGCGGCATAAGGTGGACATCCTTGAAGTCAAATTCATTGCGCCAAAGGTTCAGTTCCTCGTTACAGCCGCCTTCAAGGTAGTCGAATGCAAACTTGGGTATGCGTTTTTTTGCCTTTCGTTTCAGATCGGCAACAGAAGGGTAGTTTGAATTGTATTTAAAAACCGGTTTACTCATCTGATCGTTAAGGATTTGTACGTAAAACGCTAAAATAATCTAATATTTGTGTCAGATCACAAAAACTCAATAGTTGCCAGGATCGGGTAATGACTGGAAGCCTCGGGAAACTCCCTTATCAGCTTATAGTTCCCCACTCTCACGCGTGTTTTTTCCTGGATAAAAATATAATCCATTCGCTCACCGGGAATTCCATCCACCCGGGTAGACAGCTGAGAACCGCGGGCAGCATCGAACCAGTTTTTCCGAAAAGAAAAATAGGGCTGTTCCGTAGGCTTCACCCCCATGTCCATGGCCAGCACTACCGGCTGTATACTTTCTCCGAGGAGCTGGTTAACGTAGGCGGACTGTAGCCCTCGGTCCAGTTGGGAAGCATAGTCAAGCTGCGCATTGCAAAACCTGAAAGTGAGCTTTTCGGATTCCCTGATGAGCCCGCAGAGCAACAACCTGGGATTGGACCCGGGGCGGCTCGGCAGCCCGATTTTTTGTGTTTTTTCAAAAGGCCAGACCGACATAAGCCCGATTCCCTGGCTGCCGCCCTCCGCCTGATCGGTTGCACCGTACACATAATACATATTGGTCTGAAGCGCAATCTGCCTCATATGATAGTGCAATTTACCCCCCAATGCCAGGCTATCTACCCCCTGTAACGCCACGACATGTGGTTTGTAGGTTTTTATGACCTGTATTACCGAACGGAGGTTCGATTCACCAAAATTATCCTCGCCGTGCCTGATATTGAAGCTGAGCACCCGGATGGTGATCACCTTATCTGCCGACGAGGCCGACATCCCGGCCAGACAGGTCAGGAGCAAAGCAAATTGTACTAACTTTTTCAAAATAGCGGATTCTTCACCGGCATACTATACCATACTTTCCTGCAAGTCGAAAATCTTGCTCATAAGCACCCATTTTTCATTCTCTTTTGCCACCGGGATAGCCTTCTGATACTTCCACATTAAAGCCTCCCACCGGTGTACAACGGGGTTGGCTGCATCCAGGGCATCTTTTCTTTCAAACGAAAACGTGTCATCTGTTTCCATTAGCATCACCAACCTGTTGCCTGCCCGCCAGATTTGCATTTGCGTAATGCCGGCGTCTGCGATGCTTTCCAGTATTTCCGGCCACACCTGCCGGTGTATTTCTTCGTATTCCGCTATAAGAGCAGGATCATCGTGAATATCAAGGGCAAAGAAATATCGGTTCATGACGGGTACAAATTTATAAGAATTGCATGATCCTACGGCCTGTCCTGCACCTTACATCCCCAAATGGCGTAGTAACCTACAAACAGGAAACAGGCGACAGGCACCAAAAGCGACACTTGCATATTGATTTTCGAAACATAGCCTGTCAGGGGAGCGATTATCGCGCCGCCAACAATGGCCATAATCACCAGGGAAGCCCCTAACTTCATCTGGCTTCCGAGCCCCCGGGTTGCCAGGGCAAAAATGGTGGGAAACATAATGGACATAAAGAAGTAAACGGCCATTATGGCAATCACAGCCGTAAGCCCCTCCGTAACCATTGCTACACCCAGCAGGGCAGCGGACATCCCTGCATAACAGGCAAGCAGGTCCTGGGAACGGTAGCGGCTCATCAGCCAGGTGCCGGCAAAACGGCCGATCATAAAAATAATGAGGGCGAAAGACGCATGGAAACTGGCAATCTGGACCGGCGACATTTCAGGGTTTCCACCCGTGATGCGCGCCATGGCTTCTCCAAAGCGGATGGCTATGCCCAGGTCCTGATCGGGGGAAAGCAACATTTTGTAATCTACAAAATAGCCCCAAAGCGCCGCCTGGGCGCCTACGTAGAAAAACTGTGCCAGCACCCCCAGCACGAGATGCGGTTTTCTGAGAAGAGCAGCTATCCCGCCGCCGGAACCGGAATCGCCGGCTGATACCGGCTCCGGCATTTTTGTAAAGGCAAACAGAACGGCCACCAGCACCACCACTCCGGCTATGGTCAGGTAAGGCGCCTGAACCGACAAAGCCTCGTGAACTCGTATCGCCTCAGCCTGCTCAAAAGGCATGGCCTGCAGGGCTTCGTTGGTATAGGCTTTTTCGGAAAAGATAAACAGGCCACCGATAAGCGGCCCCATAATAATACTTAACCCATTGAATGACTGGGCAAAGTTGATCCGGTTGGCGGCCTTTTCCGGCTCTCCGAGAATCGTTACATAGGGATTTGCGGCGGTTTCCAGGAACGCCAGCCCGCAAGCGATAGCGAAAAGAGCGAACAGGAAGAAACCATATGAGCGGAGCTCTGCGGCCGGGTAAAAGAGCAAAGCACCAATAGCATAGAGAATCAAACCCGCGAGAATCCCCTTTTTGAAACCCCTCTTTGCCATAAACATTCCGGCTGGCACCGCCATCAGAAAGTAACCGATGTAAAAGGCGGAATCCACAAATCCTGCCTGCCCGCGGTTCAGGTTAAGGGCGGTTTGAAAATGTTTGATCAGGGTACCGTTTAAAGAATTGGCCAGTCCCCACAAGAAGAAAAGGCTGGTTACGAGGGCCATCGCCAATCCGTAGTTCCCGGAAGACGATGAACGAGTTGGAGAAGAATGCGTTGGTGACGGTATCGAAGCCATGGTTAAGCGGGGTTTACAAACTGGAAAAAGCCGGATAAAGCGCTCATAATTTGACTAAAAGCAGCCAACGATACGTGTTCTCCTCTCCCGGCACGCAAAAAAACAGGGCGCACCGGCGCTCGGAAACCGGGGCTTACGTACCGGCGTTCTGCTGGTAAATGTTCTTCCAGGCGGTGGCCTTGTACTTCTCCCTGAGCTCGGGAATGCGCTCAAAAAGCTTTGGCATGACGCCTTCCTTATCGATCACAAACTCGGGCGGGTCTTTCTCAAAATTACGCTGAATGTGAATTACGCTTTCGAAACTGTCCAGGTTTTCAAAGTCATAGACAGACAGGCTCCAGTTGAGATAGGGTGTCGCCGCGAAATTGTTGAGGTATTCTCCCTCGTCTTCACCCAAAACCAGGATTTTCTTACCGTTGATGGTTTCCGGCAATAAAGCGGGTTTGGCGATCCGCCGGTCTATCCCATCGAACGGGATACCCGGAATAACATGGAATACGTCCTGGTACAAAACGGAAAGCGTGACCACGAAGTATGCCAGGAAAATAGCTTCGGCCCGGACCGCTTTCCTGATTCCCAGGAAAAACCAGCTCACAAAATACGCTATCGCAGGCAGAAAAACGATAAAATTCATGGGCACCAGGCTCTCCATAAATGGAATGGTAAGTGCCGAAACAATAAACCAGAAAGCCATGACCTGCTGAATCCTGGTCTGGTAATGGGTAAAACGGTTAAAGCCGAACAATTTCAAAAAACCGGCAACACCCAGTCCGACCGGAAAGGCGAAATAAACCAGGAAGGGTATAATTTCGGAGGCTTTAAGCCCGGGGATCTGGATAGCGGTTGCAATCAGGCTCCGGTTGAGGCTTTCCATGGCATTGTTCAGGAAAAAGACCAGCGCTACCATCAGTAGCGGGAACCCGGAACCGAACAAGCCGATCATATGGTGCCTGAACGTCGCTCCGGTATACAGGATCATCATCATGAACGCCCAGATATAGAACACGCACGACGGCAGGTAGAACAGCGTTGCCACACCAATATAAAGCCCGGCCTCAAAAATTTCATCGCTGACTTCCGGCCGGTCTATCATCTTCGCGATCACCCCTATCGCCAGCAGCAGGAAGCTGGTCGCCATGAGCATCGGCGACAAGGTGAACATGTCGTAAGAAAGGTTCAGTAAAACGGCATAAACAAGGCCGGGAATCGTCGATGCTTCCGGGAAGAAATCCCTGCTGGTGCATAAATAGTTGAAATAAAGCACCTGGAAAATACCGATCGCCAGCGCTATGACATGGTAAGCCACTACCGATCGCCCGAAAAGAACATCGATCCCCCAATACACCATCCCGGACAAAATACTGATATTCTCCCAGATGTCGCGGTAAAGCATAAACCCTTTGCTCAACTGCTCACCGGTAAGCATCCAGCCCAGCTCGGAAATCAACAGCGGACTGCCCGACCAATAGATAGGAAGCCGGATCGCCAGGAAAAAAAATACCAGCAGCAGTACCTGGAAAATTTTTGTATTTCTGAAAAGGAGCAGCAAGCGGCAGTAGTCTGTTAAGTGCTATGTTATCGCGAAAATACGCCCGGCTTCGCAACATTAACAAAATAAGTACGGATATTTGCGCGGACAATCGCCTCAAAGCCCGCTTCTGATTTTGAACGGGCGTGACCGGAGCGGTCCGGGACGGGGAATAACTTCAAACCCGGCGGGGACAAGGGTCACCGTGAGACGATAATTTGGCAGAAAAATGGAATCGAAAAGACAGCAAAAGGTAGGGCGGCAGATACAAAAAGATCTTGGCGACATGTTTCAGAAAGAAGCAGCGCATCTCCTGGATTCATCATTAGTCACGGTCACTGGGGTAAAGGTTTCCCCGGATTTGAGCATCGCCCGGGCCTATGTCAGCATTCTCCCCGACAACAAAAAACAGTCGGTACTGGAATCGCTGAAAGAAAACAGCAAGTTCTTGCGCCAGAAGCTCGGTGTGCGGGTACGCCACCAGCTGCGTATCGTGCCTGAGATACACCTGTACCTGGACGATACGCTGGAATACGTGGAAAAAATGGACAAACTTTTTTCGGGACTTGTCATCCCGCCGCCCGGTGATGACGGCACCGAGGGCGACTACAAACTATAGCTTTTGAATTTCCCCGGCAAATGAACCTCTCCGCCCGGATTGCCCTTCGATATTTTCTCTCTCACCGGAAGAGGAGCTTCATCAGTATTATTGCGCTGATTGCCATGGTAGGCATCGGGGTGGGCACAATGGCGATGGTCGTAGTCCTGTCGGTTTTCAACGGCATGGAAGCCTTGAACCGGGAGATCTTCAAGTCCTTTGACCCGGATATCCGGATTGTTCCGGCGGAGGGGCGCCGTTTTACCGTTACCGACTCCATGCTTGCGGCAATCAACCGGACTGAGGGCGTTCAATTCGTGACTCAGGTAATTGAAGACAACGCCCTGGCTTCTTACGATGATCAGCAAATACTCATTCGCCTGAAAGGGGTGGACAGCACCTTCCGGGACCGCCACCAAATGGACACCACCTTACTGGAAGGCTCGCTTAACCTGAACGGTCCGAACGGCACCAGGTTTGCTCTGATTTCTGAAGGCGTCCGGAATGCCCTGGCGGTTTCCCTTCGGGACACCTTCATTCCCTTTGCCCTTTGGTATCCGAAAACTGACCGGAAAACCATTAATTTCAACAATGCGGATGCCTTCAACCAGGTAACCGTAATGCCCGGCGGCACTTTCTTTGTGGAAAGCCGTTATGATGATATCGTGTTTGTACCCTTGTCCGTAACCCAATCGCTTATGGGACTGGACCGGGAACGTTCGGCACTTGAGATACAACTCACCGCCGACGCCAGTGAAAGCCGTGTACAAAAGCAATTGAGGTCCGTGTTGGGCAAAGATTTCGTTGTACTTAACCGGGACGAGCAAAATGCCGATTTGCTGCGGGCGGTTAAAGTTGAAAAGCTTTTCGCAACAGTCACTCTGTCGCTGATCATCCTGGTAGCGGCGATCAATATTTTCTTCTCACTCAGCATGTTAACGCTCGAAAAGAAAGGCGACACAGCTATTCTCTTTGCCATGGGTGCGAAGCCGGCGTTAATCAGGAGAATATTTGTGTCGGTTGGCAATATCGTCGCATTTGCAGGCGCAGGCATAGGGTTGATAACCGGCATCCTGATCTGCTGGGTGCAAAAGGAATACGGACTCGTGTCTATGGGCATGAAAACCGCACTGGTTGACGCTTACCCGGTGGAGCTGCAGTGGGGCGATGTATTAATTACCGCTGTTGTCATTATTATTATTACCATTGTCGTTTCGTTTTTGCCGGCCGCCAGGGCAGCCCGGCAAAAAACGTTTGGACAGGGGTGAGGTATGAGGCGTGAGTTGTGAGCTTTGAGCTCATCTCTCACCCCTCAAACCTCACCCCTCAAACCCCACTCCCTAAAAATGCAGGTTTCAAGACCGGCCCGGCTATTGTGTGCGGCCCTTCTTTTCTTTTTTTCAAACGGCAACCTTCTTGGTTTCCAGCTCGCCGGCGATACGCTCCGGCGGCGTAATCCGGGTTTCGTATCACCGGATGGCAGGTATCGCCCGGAGGCCACCAAAACTACCGATCTGATCCACACGAGCCTTCTGCTGGCCTTCGACTGGAAAAACCAGGCAGTAACCGGCCAGGCGGTTTTGTCCCTCAAGCCTCATTTTTACCCGCTTGATTCGATCTTACTGGATGCGCGCGGGTTTCAGATCGAAGCTGTCAAACTTGTTGAAAAGCACCCGGCAACGTCAAAAGATTTTGAAAAATTACCGGGAAAAGACCTCGTCTACCAATACAACGGCGTTCAACTGAAGATCGCATTACCCGCCACTTTTCATCGCCGGGACACGGCCTTTGTGTCCATCCGGTACATCGCCCGGCCGAAACAGGCAACAGAGCTGACCTTCGACAGTCTTCCGGTGGAACGCGGACTTTATTTTATCAACCCCGACGGTACGGATCCCTATAAACCCCGTCAGTTATGGACTCAGGGAGAGACTACAGGCGGATCGTCGTGGTTCCCGACCATTGAAGCGCCCAACGAAAAAATAACGCAGGATTTCTTTCTGAGAGTGGAATCCAACCAGGTGTCTGTCTCCAACGGGGCGCTGATCGGGCAGGAAACCCATCCGGACGGCACCAGAACCGACCATTGGCGGCAATCGCTTCCCCACGCTCCCTATCTGGCTGCAGTTGTTGTCGGGAATTTTTCCAAAACAACTGTCAAAACCAATTCCGGCATAGAGGTGGACTACTATGTAGACCCGGCTTATACCAATGAAGCAACCGCCATATTCGGCCGGACGCCGGAAATGATTGAATTTTTTTCAAAACTATTTGATACGCCATTCCCCTGGCAAAAATATGCCCAGGTGGTGGTCCGTGACTTTGTTGCAGGCGCCATGGAGAACACTACGGTCACGGTTATGCAGGAAGAAACTCAGATGAGCCGGCGAGAGCTGCTGGATGGCAATTCCGACGCGCTGATTGCGCATGAACTCGTTCACCACTGGTTTGGCAACCTGGTTACCTGCGAGGAGTGGGGCCAGCTGCCTCTGAACGAGTCTTTCGCCAATTATGCCGAGTACCTTTGGGAGGAACACAAAAACGGAACGGCAGCAGCAGAATGGTCAGGGCACCTGGAGTTACTCGACTACCTGGCCGAATCCAAAACCAAAAATGTAGATCTGATCCGCTATTTCTACAAAAATCCTGACCAGATGTTTGACAGCCACTCTTATGCGAAGGGCGGACGAGTGTTGCACATGCTTCGTAAACACGTAGGAGACGAGGCTTTTTTTCAATCTCTGGCGTTGTACCTGAAAAAATACCGCTTCGGGACAACCGAGCTGGCCAATTTGCGGATGACTTTCGAGGAAATCACGGGCGAAGATCTTAACTGGTTTTTCGACCAGTGGTTTTTGAGACCGGGGCATCCCGAACTGGTCGTGTCGCACAGCTATCTGCCTGCACCGGGAAAATTGGTTTTGCGGGTGCGGCAGGATCAGGCCAAAGCAGGCAGCCTGCCGTACCGGCTGCCACTCCTGGTCAGCTTTTGGGTCGATGGGAAAAAAACAACCCAAAGCATTCTGCTGGACCGGGCAGAACAGGAATTTACTTTCCCGCTGGAAAAAAAACCGGACCTTGTTTTGTTCGACAGCGACAGCCGGCTCCTTGGCATTGTCAGACACGACAAGTCAAAAGAAGAGTGGGAATACCAGCTTGCGCACTCGTCCGACTTCCTGCCCCGGTACGACGCGGTGAAACATTTGGGTGAAGCCGCTAAAGAAACGTCCACCGAAGCCAGCCTGGCAAAAGCCCTGGATGACCCGTTCTGGAAAATACGGCAGGAGGCGCTGTTTCAATTTTCGGGCAGGGAAAAACCCCGGAACTCTGCGGTTGAAACGCAGGTAAAAAATTTGGTGGCGCGTGACAGCCATCCTAAGGTAAGAGCTGAAGCCCTGCTTTTGCTGGAAACCTGGGGCGGGGAAAAGTACAAAAAGGAAATTGCAAAGGCACTTGACGACAGCTCTTATGCGGTGGTCGCCACCGCCATCGGATGCTTTGCAAAAGTGAACCCCAAGGGCATGGGCGCAGTACTTCAGCGGTTCCAACACCTGATCAATGAACCGGTGGCGGCCGCGATAGGCGATTATTGGGGGGACCATCCTTCTTCTGCGCATCTTGACTGGTTTATTGAAACCCTGCAACGACTCTCGCCCACCGGAAGCTATACGCTCCTCCAGGCATTCGGGAAATACCTGATCAGGACCGACGCGGCCAGCCAGAAAAAAGGCATCAGTTTCCTGGAGCAAATGGCCCGAAAGAGCGCAAGTATATCCGTCCGCTACGGTGCGTACCAGCTTATCAGTTGGTTCAGCGACCAGCCGGGCGTCGAAACGCTGCTCAAAAGCATCCGTGACCAGGAAAAAGACTACAAACTACTTGAGCTGTACGACGGGTTGGTCGGCAAATAACTTAGTTCGTTTTTCTCAACATTTATAAGCAAGCTGCGCAGAAATACGCTAACTTTGCACGATTTTGATCCAGTTGATTTTTAAAGTAAAATTAAATACACAATACCTATGTCATCCAGTGCCGTAGCCAGTCAACCACTGGCCGATCGTATTAACGCTCTCGAAGAATCTTCCACCCTCGCGATGACCAAAAAGGCTCGTGAACTTGCTGCTCAAGGGCACAAAGTGATCAGCCTGAGCGTTGGAGAACCGGATTTCAAGACCCCGGAACATATCTGCGAGGCCGCCAAGAAGGCTATTGACGAAGGCTTCCATGGCTATTCGCCCGTTGCCGGCTACCCCGATCTGCGTAAGGCCATTGCGGACAAATTGCTCCGCGACAACCAAATCGACTGGAAGCCCGAGAATATAGTTGTTTCTACCGGGGCCAAACATTCATTGGCCAATACGATCCAGGTACTGGTCAATCCGGGTGATGAAGTGGTCATCCTGGCGCCTTACTGGGTGAGCTACTCCGAAATGGTGAAGCTTGCAGAAGGCACTTCGGTCATTGTGGACGGCGCTTTCGAAAACAATTTCAAGGTTACGCCCGAACAATTGGAAGCCGCTATCACACCGCGAACCAAGGTGGTGATGTACGCTTCTCCGAATAACCCAACCGGTTCGGTATACTCGCGGGCAGAACTTGAAGCGTTGGCTGCCGTAATTGAAAAACACAATAGTATTTATGTGATCGCTGATGAAATCTACGAATATATCAATTTCACGGACGAGGGGCATTTCAGCATGGGCTCTATTCCTGCACTGAAGAACCGTGTGGTAACGGTAAACGGTGTTGCGAAGGGCTATGCCATGACCGGCTGGCGGATCGGCTTTATTGCGGCCGACAAATGGATCGCCGACGGCGTGGAAAAATTACAGGGCCAAGTTACCTCAGGCACCAACTCTATCGCCCAGAAAGCAGCAGTTGCCGCCTACAACGGGCCGCTCGACGCTTCTAAAAATATGACCGCCGCCTACAGGAGACGCAGGGATCTCGTAGTAGGATTGCTCAAGGAAATCCCGGGTTTTAAAGTCAATACGCCGGACGGTGCATTTTACGCATTTCCCGACGTGAGCGCCTACTACGGGAAATCAGACGGCAAGACCGCTATTAATAACTCCGACGACTTTTCGCTTTGGCTGCTTAACACCGCATATGTTTCGACAGTAGCCGGTTCAGGCTTCGGTGCCCCCAATTGCATCCGGATCTCCACCGCCGCCTCCGACGAGCAACTGACCGAAGCAGTCCGCAGGATTAAGGAAGCGGTAGCGACGCTGAGGTAGAAGAGGGGAAATCAGAAATCAGAGATCGGAGATCGGAGATCGGAAATTGGAAATCAGCCGCGCGTAGGACCGTTTGCTTAATATGGGCCGATTTCTGATCTCCGATTTCCGATCTCTTACTGCTTCAAATGCACCGGCCAGATTTCTACCCGGCGGTTCATGGATCGCGCCTGTTCGTTGGTGTTTGAGTTAGCGGGGCGTACGGGTCCGTACCCCTGGGTGATGATCCTGGAGGGGGAAATGTTACGGCTTTCCAGCTCTTTTTTAAGGACATTGACCCGGTTCCACGACAGTTCCACATTCTTGTCAAAGTCTCCGACATTGTCGGTGTGACCGTCCAGTTTGACGCCTAAGTCGGGGCGTTCCTTAAGAAAATCGATTACCCGCTCCAGGCCGGCATTTATGTCCGAGGTAAAATCCTCTTTTCCCTGCTCAAAGCCGAAAACCGCAAGCGGGCGGGTAAATATTTCTTCCTCCAGCCGGATATTTTCGCGCAACGTACCTGAAACCGAGACGGGTGGAATCTGGATTCCTTTCGGCTTATAACCTTTCGCATACACATCAAGGGTATAGGGCGTATCAGGCCGTACAAGGAGCTTATAGTCCCCCGCAGCAATTTTATTAACGGATACCAGCGAATCTCCCTCTTTTTTGAGACGCAATTCGGCACCGCTAACGGGCTGCAGGCTCCCCGAATCGTAAATTCTTCCGGTAATGGCCACATCGTCCGGGTAATCGGCAATGACAATCTCGCTCTCATCCGGCACCGGCTTGCTCACCGAAATATTTCTCCAAAGGTCACGATAGCGCCGGCGAACAAAAACCGGGTCTACCACTTCGTCATACACCCTGATGTAGGCAACAGCGCCTTCACTCGCTTCATGGTTGACGACCAGGTCGTCCTGGAAAAAATTGAGCACCTGGCTTTTTCCCAGGACCGCGTTTTTTGCTTTATCCGGAAATTGCAGCTTAAGTTCCCCGTCGACGTAAATCTGGATAATATCCCTTTTATGATCCCTTGTAAAAATGTAGTGGGTATACTTTTCTGCCCGGACCGCTGCATTTTCCCCTACGGCGAAATTGAAGAAATTGACTTTCCCGTCGAGCATATAGCAGCCGTTGTCGGTTGTACGGTTTTTAAAATCCAACACACGCCGCCAGTTGTCGAGATTCCTGAACATAAAAAAAATCTCAACACTATAGGATTTATCCAGGAACCCTTTCGCCAGGTTGTTGTCAAATGACAGTCCTGAATTGGCCTGAAAATGATAGGCCAACTTAACATTCCCTTTCAGCTCTTTGATGGGAGCATCTTTGATTTCGCCTTTCTGTCCGAGTATTTTCAGTGCTGGCCCGCCGTTCTCTACCGAATTAAAGCCATTGCTGAAATCATAGGTGTACCTAAGCTGGGCGGAAGCCGGATGTGCTCCCAAAAGAAGAATAGTGCAAATACTCCACAAAATGCGGTTCATGGCTTTAAAATTAATAAAAGAACCTCGCTGAACGAAATGATATCGTTAATTTTGGCGCGAGTCTATTTAACACTTTGAGAAACCTGTTTATCGGGCTGACATTTTCCCTGATATGGGCTTCAGCCTCAGTTGCAACCAAATTCGGCCTGATCCACGGAGACCCGTTGATCTTGTCAAACATTCGTTTTGCGCTTTCAGGCGGCGTTCTTCTCCTTTTTACCTATCTTTTTAAAAGAGGTCCGGAATACCGGCTTCCACGCGGAAAAGAGTGGCTGCAGCTGGCTATATTCGGTTTTTTAAACACTGCGCTCTTTTTAATGCTGTATGTCTGGGGCATGAAAACCACTTCCGCCGGCATAGGCAGTCTGGCGGTAGCCACCAACCCGCTTTTCATTACCTTCCTTTCAGCCATATGGCTCGGCAGAAAACCGGAGCGTCCGGATCTGATTGCACTTTTCCTAGGTCTTGCCGGTGTATCGGTCGCCACCTATCCGCTTCTAGGAAACGGACATACCTCCCCGTTTGGTGTGTCTTTGCTCCTGTTAAGTATGCTGGTTATTTCAAGTGCGAGCGTTTACTATGCGTCCGTCCGGTGGGAACTGCCTAATTTACTGATCAACGGGTGGCAGATTATGATTGGCTGCCTGGTTTCATTGCCTTTCACGCTGACTTTTGCCGACTTTGAGGCGCACCATTTTGATGCCACTTTCTGGAAATCCGTAACCTGGCTGGCCTTTGCCGTTTCCATCGTATCGCTCGCCTGCTGGTTTTACCTGCTGAAAATTGATACGATAAAAGCTTCGATGTGGCTTTTTCTGTGCCCGATTTTCGGCTTTTATTATGCCTGGTTACTGATGGGGGAACCCATTACCGCGTTTACGATAGCGGGCACCCTGCTGGTGCTTTCCGGGCTGGTCATATCTCTAATGGCCAAAGCCAGGCGTCAGATGCGTACCACTTCATCGCCCAGGATGCAATAATATTCATCCTGCTCATTATGGCCTACCGGGTGGAGGCCGGTAAGGTTGCCGAAGGCCGGCAATGTCAGGGTGGAGCACGAATAATGAAAGCAAGGGAGTAAAACCACTTGTCGTGCCCGTAACGCAAGCCGGTAGCCCGGGTGAATATGACCGGCCACATTGAGAACTCCGGGCGGTGTCTTCAGGTGAAGTGGCTCATGTGTGAGGAGGATCCTGTCGTCCAACACAATTTCATCTACCATTTCAACGCCGATCTGCTCAAAACCCGTGCGCTCAATTATATCATGGTTGCCTTTCACCAGGGTAAATGAGACTTCGGGCAGCCCCCTGATAAAGTCATCAAAAAGCTTCCAGTCATTGTTGCTGCTGCTGTGGAAAAGGTCACCGAGAAAGAGCACCCGGCGAATTTTTCGTTTTTCAACCAGGTGTTTTACGCTTTGAAACTCTTTTTCCAGGTTAGGCTGAGGAACGGGAATACCGGATTTCCTGAAGTGTGCTGCCTTGCCCAAATGCCAGTCGGCCAGGCAAAGCATATGGTAATCCGGGATATACAGCATTCTTTGCGGAAGCAGCTCCAGAGGAATTCCTTGTAATGTAACCTTCATATTTCTTTAACCAGCCGCACGTCGCCTGCCAATTTCCGCCTTTATTTTTTCCAGCCTTGCCTCCCAATCCTCATTGGAATAGCGTTCCCGGAATGATTCCGCGAAGATAGGAAATGAAAACGGAGTAAGCGTCTCCGGCTGCTGCAAAACAACCCGGTGCGCGCTGATCCGTTCGTAAACCCGGTAAAGCCGCGCATACTCCAGCTGAAATTGGAATACCTCGTCGTAGGCTTCCTTCAAAAGCAGGTTGTTGGGGTCATAATTTTCGAAAACCTTGAAAAAGAGGCCTGAATTTGCCTGCAGATGCCTGGTTTTGACCGGCTTTCCCGGATAACCCTGAAAAACAAGTCCCGCAATACCCGCTATATCCCGGAACCTGCGCCGGGCCATTTCCGAAACATTGATGCCCGATCGGATATCCTCCGACAAGCCCGTTCTGCCGAACAGTCCGGCTTCCATTTCGGTTGTGATATCAATCGGGCTGTCCGAAAGCAGCTCGTAGCCATATTCGTTGCTGGCGATACTGAAGGAGGTTTGTCTTGTCCTGCTGAGGCGAAAGGCGGTCACGGCGGCCATTCCTTCATGAATCAGCTTGCCTTCAAACGGGTAGACGAACAAGTGATAGCCATATTGGGTCTGAATGTATTCGACCAGCAGCTCGTTTTCTTCGGGAATGGCCGAAACACGCCGCTGCTCGTCAAAAAGTGGTCTTAAAAACTTCAGTTCAACCGGCCACCGGCGTTCCGGCTGTTTGACCAGTTCAAACGTATGCCTGAATGCCGTCGCGAAATCCGTGGTGATCGCAAACCTTCCTCCCATCCACGAAGGCACAATGCCTTTTTTCTTCGCAGAAAGCTTCACGATTGCCTGCATCCCGTTGACTCTTTCCAGCTCCAGCAATCTGCCGCTGAACCAGAAAGCCTGACCGGGTTTCAGCTTTGAGATAAAATTTTCTTCCATGCTCCCCAGAGTGCCTCCTTTCCGGAATTTCACCTGCATCATCGACTCCGACACGATGGCGCCTATACTGAGCCTGTGCCGCATCGCCGTTCTCCGGTCAACGACCCGGTACACCCCCTCTTCGGCAACTACTTTATGGAACTCGTCATAGGCCTGAAGGCTTTTCCCGCCCTGCGTAATCATCAGGAGGCATTCCTGAAACTCTTCTCCGCTGATGGACTCGAAACAGTGCGTCGTTTTTATTTCCCTGAACACGTCCGCCGGTCTGAAGCCTTCCGACACGGCGAGTGTAACCAGGTACTGGATAAGTACATCAAAGGAACGGATATAAGGCTGGCGTTGCTCATACATTTTATGAGCAGCCGCAAACCGGAGCGAGGCTCCTTCCAATATCTCGAGCGAATGGGTCGGCAAAAAGTAGATCTTGCTGACAGCACCTGGTTGATGCCCGCTTCTTCCGGCACGCTGCATAAACCGGGCTATTCCCTTCGGCGAGCCGATCTGCACCACGCAATCCACTGGTCTGAAATCCACCCCAAGATCGAGGCTACTGGTACAAACCACTGCTTTCAGCCGCCCGGCATGAAGATTTTCCTCCACCCACATGCGCACGTCTTCTCCCAGAGAACCGTGATGCAAGGCCATCTGACCCGCCAGCGCGGGGTGTTTTTGCAGCAGGCTGTGGTACCATATTTCGGCCTGCGACCGCGTATTCGTAAAAAGAAGTGTTGATTGGTGGGTATCGATTACGGGTATCACCTGGTCGACCATTCTGATACCGAGGTGTCCCGCCCAGGGGAATTTTTCGAGTGTTGACGGGAGCAGGGTTTCAATCCTTACTTCCTTTTGTAAATCCGCTCTTACCAGAACACCGTTTCTGTCATTCCCCAGCAGAATATGCAGTGCGGCTTCCAGGTTGCCGATGGTAGCGGAAATGCCCCATATTTTGAGCCGCGGGTTCAGTTGCTTCAGCCGGCTGAGCGCCAGTTCTATCAATACGCCGCGTTTGCTCCCCATCAGCTCATGCCATTCGTCGACGACAATAAAGTCCAGTTCGCCAAAAAAATCGGGGTACCCTTTTGATGCCAGGAGCAGGTGCACACTTTCCGGCGTGGTAATAAGGGCTTCCGGCGTATTGGTCCGCTGCTTTTGACGGGCGCCGGCGGACGTATCGCCAGTCCTGAGCTCTACCCGGTAATCCAGTTCAAGCTCTTCGCTTACCCGGCCGGCGGCAAGGTGAATTTCTTTGGAGAGCGCCCGAAGCGGGGTTATCCAAAGGGCATGAAGCCGTTTTTTCCTGCTCTTTTCCCGCTGATGGTAATAGTGATGAAGGATCCCGAACCAGATAGCATAGGTTTTCCCATAACCGGTGGGTGCGTTGAGCAGGCCGGACTCGCCTTCGCTGATTTTTTTCCATGCTTCTTTCTGGAATTCATGCGCCTCCCACTGACGGTTGAAGAAAAAAGCCTCCGCAAAAGAATTGGCCATATCACTACGCGCTGATATTCACTACATAAGGTTCGCGGCAATCCTCTGAGGCCCATACCCTCCCCTATTCCCGAATAAAGATACCAAAATACGAAAAGCATAGGTGGTGCCTGAAAGTCTCCCGCAAAAAAAATCTCCCCGAAACCATACAAGACGGGTCCGGGGAGACGGGACTGGTTGCAGACGGTTCTCAGTTGATGAGCGCCCAGGTCTGCCAGGGGATCCTGGAAAGTATCAAAACAAGGCCAAGCGCGTAAAATACGGTTATGGTCGCGTATTTTTGCCGGGATGCGGCGGCACGCTTCGCCCGGGAATATCCTACCGTTATGAGCGCAATGGCAATAATCCCAATCAGCGGGTGCTCCAGCGCGTATAGCCTGCCCATTGAATCCTTCATGGTTTCACCCGAGAGATTACTGATCCCGAGCGGGGACATAAAGTACAATCCCAATCCGACCAAAAGCTGCAGGTGAGCGGCTATCAGCCCGATCAAAGACGAAACCCTGTGTCCTTTGCTATAGTCCGCTGACGTCATATAACCGATGATATGGATCACCAAAACCACCGCAAAAACTATCAGTAGAACAAGTGCGATCGTCGAATGAAGATGTTTGAAGCCGGTATACATTGATAAAGAATTTTATTTGGATACAATGAACTGAATAGCGAAGTTAACCTACTCCGGCTTATTATCGTCTTAAAATCAAAAAAATACTCTGCCGGGGCTGTGCCTCCACGCCCGCATCGGCAAGCCGAAGCCGGTAATCCTTTGCAAATTAGTCCTTAATGCGGCAGCGGCCGGCTATTCCTTCAGGAGAGCAAGCGCTTCATCATCCTCATAGCTTTCGGCCAATGCCTTCAGCCTGGCCCTGAGCGCCCGGATTGTTTTACTGCTTCCGTCCCCGTACAAATTCTTCAGCTCTCCCGGGTCATTTCTGAGGTCATAGAATTCCCAGTTATCGATACCGCCATAAAACCTGACGAGTTTATACCGCTCCGTTCTCATCCCGAAATGCGGGTAAACGTGGTGCGGTTCGGGGAATTCGTAGTAATGGTAGTAAACGGCATCCCGCCATTTTACTTCCTTGCTGTTTTTCTTCAGGAGCGGGAGGAAGGACTGTCCCTGCACTTCAGAAGGCGCTTTGACGCCCGCAAGATCGAGCAAGGTCGGCGCCCAGTCTATATTGGCCACCAGCTGATCCACCGTTGTCCCGGGCTGAATTACGCCAGGATATTTAATAACAAACGGCGTTTTAAGCGATTCTTCGTAAATAAAACGCTTATCGAACCAACCGTGCTCACCCAGGTAAAAACCCTGGTCAGAAGCATAGATCACAACCGTATTTTTATCGAGCCCTTTTTCCTTCAGGTAATCCAGCACCCGTCCGATATTGCGGTCGAGGCTATTGGCCGTAGCGAAATAGTCTTTCATATAACGCTGGAATTTCCACTCGGTCAGGGCCTTTCCCGATAAATTCCTGCTTTTGAAATCCTCGGCTACTTTTTCATAGTAGCTTTTTATTTTCGCCCGCTGCCCGGGTGTCAGGCGCCTGTAACCAAATGCATTGTCAAAATCGATCCCGATTTTGAGATCTTCTTTCAGGCGGAGCGTAGAAGCAATGGACATATCTTGCCTGGCGGCAGCCTCCCGCCCTTTATAGTCATCGTAAAATGATGCAGGCAAAGGAAAATTCACGTCGTCGTAAGCGCCGAGGTCTTCCAAGGCGGGTTCCCAGGAACGGTGCGTAGCTTTTTGGCCTATGGTAATAAAGAACGGCTTGGAAGTATCTCTTTTATCAATCCAATCGAGAGAAAACCTGGTGATAAGGTCGGTCACGTAGCCTTCCTGGCGAACCGTATCTTTCGACTGGCCTATAAAATCCGGGTTGTAGTAATACCCCTGCCCGGGCAGGATATTCCAGTAGTCAAATCCTTGCGGAAGGCTGTTGAGATGAAGCTTTCCCACATAAGCTGTCTGATAACCGTTATCCTGCAAAGCCCTGGGGAACAGGAACTGGTCGACATTAAAAAGGGTACGGTCATTTCTTTTATAACCATTTTTGTGGCTGTACTTCCCGGTAAGCAGTGTTGCGCGGCTTGGTCCGCAGATCGAATTGGTTACCAGGTTGTTACGAAGCAATGCCCCCTCGCGGGCGATCCGGTCGATATTGGGCGTCCTGGCCAATTGATTGCCATACGCGCCGATAGCCTGGTAGGTATGATCGTCAGAGAAAATGAGAACAATATTGGGGCGATCCTGCGCTGCAATCCGCCAGGAAAACAAAAAGAAGGCTCCGAGGAGTAGAACTGTGTTTTTCATCGGCAAAGTTAGTTGGTTGTAAAGGGGTGAGGTATGAGGGGTGAGGTATGAGCGTATGCTGCATCTCTCCTGTCTCATCTCTTCATCGAAATTACAGTTTTCTCCGATAGTCCAAAATTATTTTGACTTGTTTACACCTGAAGCAGAGGGTAAACTTTGATTTCAATTCTATACCAAATCCTCAGGGGCGCCGTTATTAACATTCACAGACTATTACCATATTCGACAATCAAAAAACCCCGATTTCGGATTTCTGACTTCAGATTCCCGACTTTCAACTACTTACCACCCAAAATCAACCTTTATACCGTTATGGCAAAAATCATCTTAAAAAACGACATAGAAATTTTCTATACCGACCTGGGGCACGGCAAGCCCGTCATCCTGATCCACGGCTGGCCGTTGAGTCACAAAGCGTGGGAACCCCAGGTGGCAGCACTTACAGAAGCCGGTTTCCGCGTCATTGCGTATGACCGCCGCGGTTTTGGCAAATCATCCGCACCTTCGGAAGATTATGATTATGACTCTTTCGCGGCCGATCTGAATGAACTGATCAACAGGCTGGATCTATCGGACGTTACCCTGGTGGGTTTCTCGATGGGGGGAGGCGAAGTAGTCCGGTATCTCACCCGGTACGGGAACAAACGGATCGCCAAAGCAGCACTGGTCGCTTCGATCATTCCTTCCATCAAGCAAACCGATGTAAACCCGGAAGGTGTGCCGCAAAAAGTATTGGATGATATCATCGCGTCTATCAAAAAAGACCGGCCGGCATTTCTTACAGGCTTCGGCAAGAACTTCTACAATTACTCGGAGCAGGCAAAATCCGTAAGCCCGGAACAGCTTCATTACGATTGGTCCATTGCCGTCAATGCTTCGCCGCTTGCTACCATCGGCGCCGCCAAAGCGTGGATGGACACCGATTTCACCGAAGAAGCGAAGAAAATCGGCGTCCCTACACTGATCATTCACGGCGACGCCGACCAAACCGTACCCATTCAAACCTCCGGGGATAAGGCTGCCAAACTTATTCCCGGCAGCATTTATAAGGTGTATAAAAACGCGCCTCACGGCCTGAACATCACGCACCGCGATCAATTGAACACCGATTTGATTGAATTTCTGAAGTCATAGGCAATAACTACAGGGCTTGCCGACTCAACTGCGGCGGACCCGGAAGCGTCTCCCCGGTATAACGCTGTTTCCAACGAAGGATTTAGCGCAAATGCCGGGGAGACTTTTGCTTTATTGGCGAACCCGACTTCGCCAAAGAAAAAAAAATAAAAAAATAGTACTACAAATAGTACCTTTTCTATTCCCTAAAGTATTTGATAGTATCAAAATAGTAGGTGCGTTTTTTAGCCCTAAAAAGGTATGCTTGCATACTGAATTCTCGATTCTGGTAACCTTATTTTCTTGCGCAAGCTTTAGCGTACCCGTCTGAAAGTCGCGCCCGGAATTAGGCCCTCTTATGGCTTAATGACGTGAAACAGCCTTTATTCACTTAAACCTACACAATAACTTATGATTGGAAATTTTAGCAAGCACTGGCTTTTCTTCCTGGTCCTTACAGGGGGATTTATGAGGCCGATGGCGGGGAATGCCTTGAATACCGGATTGCCGGGTTCAGCGAAAACCATCACCGGGAAGGTAACGTCCGCGGTCGACGGTACCCTGCTTCCCGGTGTGAATGTCCTGGTAAAGGGTACTTCCAGGGGAACCACTACCAATACCGACGGCGCCTATTCGATTACGGTGGATAGCGGGCGGGAGGTGCTGGTTTTTTCCTATATCGGCTTCCAGACTCAGGAATTGATGGTCGGAAATGCTTCCATGATCGATGTCAAGCTGGAAGAGAGTGTTGAAAACTTACAGGAGGCAGTGGTAACTGCGCTCGGGATCAAGCGCGAGGAACGCTCGTTAGGGTATTCGGTCGGAAAAGTAAACGGCCCCGACCTGACCAGGGTCGTCAACGAAAACGTTTTGACCGGGATGGCCGGGAAGGTCGCCGGGGTTACCATCAGTTCTACCGGGGGGACCGGGTCGTCGGTGAGCATGGTCATCCGCGGCGCAAATTCTTTGAACAATGACAACCAACCTTTGTTCGTCGTTGATGGAGTCCCGTTAGCGAATACGTTGAACAACGTCAGCCAGGTAAACGGAAATGACAACCGGGTAGACTACGGCAATGCGATTTCCAGCCTGAATCCCAATGATATTGAAAACATCACCATCCTGAAGGGACCAAGTGCCGCGGCGCTGTACGGTTCCAGGGCAGGCAACGGCGTCGTGCTGATTACGACAAAGACCGGCGCCAACGTAAACAAATTAACGGTCAACGTCAGCTCAAGCGTGGTCTTTGATAAGCCTTACGCTTTTCTGAAACAGCACAACCGTTTCGGCGCCGGCCTGCTGTCTTATCAACCGGCGAGTGTCTCCAATAACCCGGCTACCAACCCGGAGAACCGCCTGGTATTTGATTATATGGGAACAGCGTTCGGAGCGGAGCTGGACAAAGGCTACGAAGAAGTTCAATGGAACAGCCCGTTTGATGCAAACGGAAAGCAAATCAAAACCCCATTGGTGTCACACCCCGATAACGCCAAAAACTTCTTTCAAACCGGCATTACTTTCCAGAATGCCGTATCGGTCGCCAATAACAACGGCATCAGCAGCTATCGCCTGTCCCTGTCCAACATGCGCCATACCGGGATTATCCCGAACTCGGACCTGAACAACACCACCGTAAACCTGAACACCATCCTGAACCTGAGCAAGAAATTCAGGATCAGCACCAATATCGATCTGAGCCGCAACGGCGCCAGGAACCGCCCGGCCGGGGAGCGCGGAGCCAACCCCATGCAGTGGGCCTATGAAGTAAATTCAAGTACCGATATCCGCGACCTACGGGATTACTGGATGCCGGGTAAAGAAGGGCTGCAACAGCGGACACAGGATTGGGACCAGAAAAATAAAACGTACAACAATCCTTATTTCCTGGCCTATGAAATCAACAACGGATTTACGCGGGATCGCGTCTTTGGTAATATAAAAGCCGACTGGCAGATTTTGCCGGATCTTTCCCTGATGCTGCGTTACGCCCTGGATAACCTTGCTGACAAACGCGAGACCAAACTGGGTACCAGCTATACCGGCGATCCTTACGGCGGCTATGGCCTGATGAATATCAACAGCTTTGAGAATAACGCCGATTTTTTGCTGCATTACAAAAAGAACCTGAAAGATTTCTCCCTGAATGTCTCAGGCGGTGGAAACCATCGGTATTACCAGGGATTCAATGCCAACCAGTCGTCGATAAACGGGCTAATCTCGCCGGGCGTATACACCCTGAACAACATCGCGACAGGAAATTTGGTAGCCAATAGTTCCTCCAGCAGGAAAGCGGTCAACAGCTTGTACGGAATCGTGAACGTCGGCTACCGGAACAGCATCTTCATGGAGGTCACAGGCCGGAACGACTGGTCGAGTACCCTGCCCGGGGCACAGGGCTATTTCTACCCCGCTGCTTCGCTCAGCATGCTGCTGAACGAAATGCTTCCGCTATCAAAGAATATCAGCCTGCTTAAACTGAGAGGTGGAATAGCCGAAGTAGGAAATGACACCAGTCCTTACCAATTGATCGCTTCTCTGAACAACGCCGGCACTTTCAACGGTATTCCGCAGCAATCGACCTCTCCGATCCTGCTCAATCCGCAACTGAAGCCCGAAATAGCCCGTTCTTATGAAATCGGGCTGGACTACCAGATGTTCGGCAACCGTCTCCGCTTCAACGGTACCTATTACCGGGTGGACAACAAAAACCAGATCTTCAACACCAAGATGCCGCCGTCGTCGGGCTATACCGAAAAAAATATCAACGCCGGACTATTGCGGAGCAAGGGGATAGAGCTTACCCTGGGTTTGACGCCCGTCAAGAGCGAATCCTGGACCTGGGACATCAACATGAACCTCACCCGGAACCGGACCACGCTGGTGGAACTATCCGACAACCTGCCCTATTTCGTCATGTGGAATGAGGCCAGAGGGGGATCGTGGACTTATGTAGGCGAGCAGATGGGCGATATTTACGATGCCAAGCTGGTAACCGTCGAGGATCCCAATTCGCCTTACTACGGATACCCGGTATTGGACCGCACCGGGAAATGGCAAGCCATAGGCGCCGAAAATACCCGCAATAAAGTAGGCAACTATAACCCGAAATTCATCTTCGGCGCCCAGACTTCCATCCGCTACAAAGGGTTCAACCTCGCCCTTTCTTTCGACTGGCGCAATGGCGGGGACTTTGTGTCGCAAACCTACCGGTATAGCGAGGAGCACGGGCGTTCGCAGCTTTTCCTGGATAAGATGATCAATCCGGGTAGCCTCAGCGGCCGTGAGTTGAGGGACCATCTGGTCGCGAACCAGGATGAGATGATCCGGTCCAGCGGGAATAACTTCCCCATTGTCGGCGGGCACGGCCCCTATGACAACGGGTATGCCTTTGCCTATGGCCCCTATCGATTGCCTTACGGCGGGGTCTTTATCCCGGGCGTGAGAGAAGTAGGGAAAAACCCTGACGGCACGCCTGAATATGTTGAAAACCTGGGAGAAGACATAGGAAGTAAGACCCTTACCCTGCCGGTTGCGCTGGCAACGACCTGGAGCTTTGCAAGAGCGTCTTTGTTCGACGCCTCCTACCTGAAGCTGAGAGAAGTGGCGCTCAGCTATGACGTTCCGGGGCGGTACACTCAAAAAATCGGGATCAGCAATATCAACATCGGTGTCTTCAGCCGGAACATTATTTTATGGACAGCAGCGAAAATCAATATTGATCCGGAGCGGGCTTTCCAACCTTCGACATCGGCAAGAGGCGGAACGCAGTTCATGCAGGGAGTAGAGCGTTACAACGTAACGCCCTGGGTTGCGCCCATCGGTTTTAAAGTCAATTTAACGCTATAAGTCATGAGGGCTGAGGTGTTGGTGATGAGCTTTGAGGTTCGGGCTATGAGCAGTGCGCTGGCGGTTCGCCGCTGCGGAGCGCCTGGTTCGGCCTGCAGTACGGCTCAGTGCTGCACTTCACAATCTTTATTCATATGAAATACATAAAATCAATTTTTGTTTCGCTGGTGCTGTCAGCTGCCACGCTTACCTCCTGCCAGGACTACCTGGTCGATCTGAACAGCAACCCTAACGGGATTGACCCCAAAACGGCCAACCCGAATGCCGTTCTGGCCAATGTCCTGAGCGCGACCGGGATGACGATTACCAACCTGGGGTACGGCGACCTGGCCGGGGTGATGCAGCACACCCAAAAAGACGGGTGGGGCTCTTCGCACAATGAATATGACTGGGGGGCGAGCAATGACTGGAGTGGTTACTACGGTATTTTACGGAATACAAAGTTTGTATATGACCGTTCGACGGAACTGAGCTATCCTTTGCAGCAAGGGGTCGCCCTGGTGATGAAATCCATGGTATTCGGCCTGATAACGGACCTGTACGGCGACGCGCCTTATGCGGAGGGCGTCAGCGGAGAACTGGGGGGCGACCGGTATACTTTTCCGAAATTTGACAGGCAGGAGGATATCTATACCGGTATTCTCAAAGACCTGGAAGAGGCCAACCAAATTCTCTCCAAAAGCAAAGCGGAGTACAACAGCACGATTGAACCGGTAGATATGTACTACAAAGGAGATCCCGCCAAATGGCGCAAGCTGGCCAACTCGTTACGACTGCGCTACCTGATGCGTATTTCCGAGAAAAAGCCTGATCTGGCCAAAACGGAGATCGAGAAAATGCTGGCCAACCCACAGCAATACCCGTTAATTTTAAGCGCGCAGGACGATTGCAACATGCCCTCATGGACGCCCGTATTTGATGTTTCGGAAAGCACTTACCGCCGGGTGAAAATGTGCGCCACCCTGGTCGAGGCAATGCGCGCCGGAAAAGATCCACGGCTGGGTGTCTGGGCTAAGAAAGTGCAGATCCCGATTGCGGTTCGCGATAGCTTGCCCGCCGGCACCGATGCCATTGTCAACGGGGTACGGTACATTTCACCCGATGTATTGGCCGCCAAAAACATCCCGATAAGCGAGCTCAACCAGAACAGGGATTACGTCGGGATTCCCCCGGCCTACATGGCGCCGGCTGTGTACAACCTGAGCCCGGACCCCAACCAGGCTTCCAACAACCCGCATGTCTCGTGGCTAAGCGATATGTACCGCGTATTTAACAGCCCCTTGCTGAAGTCGCGGCTGCTTTCTGCTTCAGAGGTCAATTTTATTCTCGCAGAAGCGGCCCTGAAGAACTGGTCCGTCGGCAAGTCCGCAGAGGCCTATTACGAGGAAGCCATCCGGCAGTCCCTGGAAACGTGGGGCGTCGGCGCGCAGTTCGACGCTTTTATCGCACAGCCGGCCGTAGCCTTCAAAGGGACCCAGCAGCAAATCATTGAACAAAAATGGATCGCAAGCTGGCAGGCGGCCATTGAGTCCTGGGCCGACTACAAAAGAACCGGCTTCCCGAAGCTGACCGTCGGCTCCGCGGCGAAAAGAGAGGTCCCGCCGGTGCGGTTCTATTACATGCGCGACGAGCAGAATCTCAACAAACCCAATGTGGATGAAGCCCTGAAAAGGCTTGAGGAAACGCCCTATACCAATCCCGACGGTCCCAATAGCGCCTGGTCGAAACCCTGGGTACTGCAAGGCACGGGTAAACCCTGGTAACCTGGCTTCCCTCCGCTTGCCGTGATTTAATAGCGGAGCAAATCATGAAGTCTCCCCGGCTTAACGCTGTTTCCGTTACAGAATTCAGCTTAGCGCCGGGGAGACTTCTGTTTCAGGCTGCCCGATATTGCCGGCGACCTGTGTAAGGACCACCGAATTGTACTTACCCAGCCTCAGCACACCTGCCTTCAAAGAAAAAGCCGTGTGTGTGACATAGCGTACGATGCCATATCTCACTATATCATGCGTCAATGAGAGCGTTTGGTAACGGGCGGTCAGGTTGTGCACCACCAGGCAGGCATCCTCTCCGCTTCCCCTTATATAGGTAAGCAGCTCGGGTCTTTCGGGGCAAAACTCCCGGATTTCGTTGAACTGAACCTGGCCGATGGCTACGGATTCGTTCCGAAGCCTGATCAGTGCCCGGTATACGTAAAACAAAGAAGCCGGGTGCCTGAGCGCATCGCTGAGTGGCTGTACCCGTTCTTTTTTGCTGTAGACTGCCCGCCGCCACGTCGTTTCTATTGGTGGTTCCCCCCATAAAAAAGGCTCGCGGATGGCGGGATCAGGCTTCCGGCCCAGCATCCCGATTTCCTCGCCGTAATACAAAAAAGGCTGACCAGGCAATGTCAACAGGATGGCTGCAGCCAATTTCAACTTTGCGGTATTCCCGGAAAGCGTGCTTCCTATCCGTTGCTGGTCATGATTGGACAACATGACCGCATCGACAAACCCCGCAGCGTGGCCCGCAAACACTTCACGTTGCCGAATCAGCCAGGGAATAAACCGATCCTGTCGCTCCGAAATCAGCATTGCTTCAATTTTAAAGGAGGCATCAAAATTAAAATTGGCATTCAGGCCACGAAAAAAAGGTGCAACCGTTTCCGTTTCTGCCCAAACCTCACCTATCAGATAGGCGTCCGGCTTAATGGCAGCCACACGCTGTGCAAATCCCGTCCAGAAGACCGGATTTTTTTCCTTTTCCCAATCCGGGTAAATGTGCCTCGCGGCGTCCAGCCTGAAGCCGTCCACGCCTATCTCTTTCAGCCAGAAACGCGCCACAGCATCTATTTCATCATTCAGGCGGGGCTCATCGAAATTCAGATCAGCCATTTCGCGACTGAATATTCCTAAAAACCGCTCCCGGTCGCCTTGCACCCGGTGCCAGGGATTAATGGTATGGGCGTCTTCCGTCAGCGCGCGTTCCTTAAGGCCCATCGCATCAATCAGCTCATCCGACATCCAGCGGTAATAGGGCCTGTAAGAGGATCCCGGGTTACCGGCCGCCTGTTTGAACCAGGGATGGCGAATACTGGTATGATGAATAACCAGGTCCATGTACACCCGGATACCGGCTGCATGTGCTACGGAGAGCAGGCGACGAAAATCGTCCAGTGTACCAAACTCGGGGTCTATCCCGCAGTAGTCGGTAACATCATATTTATGATAGCTGGGAGAGGGCTGAACCGGTGTAATCCAGATCCCCTGGATTCCCAACCCGGCCAGGTAGCCCATTTGGTTGATAATTCCGTTCAGGTCGCCAATACCGTCTCCGTTCGAATCTGAAAAAGACCGGACAAAAATTTCGTAGCAAACCCGCGGGTAGTCCTGCATAGGAATCAGGTTTTGGGCAACCAGGGTTGCAGCATTTCATAAACCAAGTGGGTCGGCAACCCCATAATTGTATAAAATGAACCGTTGATCCGCTCCACTCCGGCCATACCGATCCATTCCTGTATTCCGTAAGCGCCCGCCTTGTCAAAAGGCTGAAAAGTATCTACGTAGTATTTGATTTCCTCTTCCGACAAACTGCGGAATACCACTTCGGCCACATCCGTCACCGTATGGTAATTGTCCTGGTTTTTCAGGCAAACCGAGGTATAAACCCGGTGGACACGGCCCGATTGCCGCCGAAGCATGTCGATTGCCTCCCGGCGGTCTGCGGGTTTACCGAGAACAGAATCTTCCAGGACGACCACCGTATCGGCCGCAAGCACCAACTCATCTTCGCCCGTTTGCTTAAAAGCCCTGGCTTTTTTCTCCGCCAAAAAAGCAGATACAGAAGCCGGAGCTATGCCCCGGTGATCCTCATCCACATCCGGCGCGCACACTTCAAAAGTGAAACCAAGCCCGGACAAAAGTTCCTTACGACGAGGCGAATTGGAAGCCAGCAAAATTTTCTTAGTCAATTTAATCATTCAGGAATTATCTTCGTAGTTTAATAGGAATTGAAAGACTTTTTGCATAAGATGCCATTAGCCATAAGCTCCTTATAAAATCAGACACAACACTTGATTAAGTTAATAGAAATCATTCATACAGATGTCAATCGAGAAAGCCATTAAGCAAAAAAAATTTACGAACCCTTACCACAAGATCATTGTAAACATTACTTATACGGCCAGTTGGCTGATGAACAAGCAAATCGAAATCCTTCGCCCGCTTGACCTTTCACCACAGCAGTACAACGTGCTCAGGATTTTGAAAGGTTCATATCCCGAGCCCATGCGTGTTCAGGATATCAGCGAGCGAATGCTGGATAAAACATCGAACACTTCGCGACTGATTGATAAACTGGTGTTGAAAAAGTGGGTGGATAAAAAAATTTCCCGGGACGACAAACGGGCCGTCGATATCGTCATCAACGAGGCGGGCATTGAACTACTTTCCAGAGCTACGCCGCTGGTGATTTCGCTCGAAGCCCTGCTCCATCAAGTCGAGCCTGAAGAGGTCGAAAAGCTGAGCGGACTACTGGACCGTATGCGGGGGGGCGCCTGAAAAG
Source organism: Ravibacter arvi (assembly GCF_039540405.1). Classification (NCBI taxonomy): domain Bacteria; kingdom Pseudomonadati; phylum Bacteroidota; class Cytophagia; order Cytophagales; family Spirosomataceae; genus Ravibacter; species Ravibacter arvi. Next base: position 98,858 of record NZ_BAABEY010000001.1, on the reverse strand, counting down.
AGAGATTGCGCCAACTCCTTTCATTTTTTGTAATATTAACTATTGCTGTTCAATTTCTTCCAAGCAAATTTCGAATTACCTATGAAAAAAAATGCTCTTTTCGTTTTGAGTTTCCTGGCCATGTTTCTGCCTGTCCTTACCCTGGCCGGACCTCCTGCAAAACCCAAAGACAACTTTACCGTCGACACGCAAAAAAGCGCTGTTAAGTGGACTGCCAAAAGCATTAAAGGGGGACATTTCGGCAACATTCGGATTTCAAGCGGCTCTTTTCAGTTCGACGGCAAAACAATTTCTTCAGGAAGTGTTTTGATTGACATGAATTCTATCGCGGTAGAAGATATCGAAGATGCAGGCAGGAAAGAGCGCCTTACCAATCACTTGAAAAACGATGATTTCTTCTCCACCCAGGCTTTCCCGGAAGCCCGTTTGGTCATTACTGGCTCCAAGCCCGGTAAGGCAGGGCAATTGGAGATTTCCGGTGACCTTACCATTAAAGGCATCACCAAGCCTATTACTTTTCCTGCTGCTATTAACGCTAAAGACAGCCAGTTAGAAGCAGTCGGTACGATTTCTGTTGACCGGATCCAGTATGGGATCAAGTACAGGTCAAAGTCTGTGCTAGACCCTTCTGCGCTTGCAGACAAGTTGATCTACGATGAGTTTACCCTCGATTTCAAGGTAGTTGCCTCCAGGTAAAACAGGTCATTCCGAGAAAGAAGTTTTTTGCGAAAACACCTTGTAGCGGAGGTGACAAATAGATATTGTCAACGGTAGTCAATGGTAGCCAGAGGCTACCACCCGGACGGTCATCCTGAAGCGCAGCGCAGCGGAGTCGAAGGATCTCCTGTTGCAAGAAAAAAGTCCTCTGAAAGGGATTGGGTACGGGGAGCGGGAGATCCCTCCGCTGCGGTCGGGATGACCCTCCGGTTGGTGCGGCGCCAAACCTGTTGTTGTCAATGGTAGCGCATCTGCCGGATGGTCATCCTGAAGCGGAGCGGAGTCGAAGGATCTCCTGTTGCAAGAAAAAAGTCCTCTGAAAGGGATTGGGCACGGGGAGCGGGAGATCCCTCCACTGCGGTCGGGATGACCCTCCGGTTGGAGCGGCGCCATCCATCGTGTTGTCAATGGTAGCGAAACGCAGTGGAACCGAGGGATCTCCCAAGAGGGAAATCCGTCAGAAACGGGAGATCTCTCCGTTCCGCTGCGCTTCTGTCGAGGTGACGATGGGTCACATCACCCCCACTACCCAACCGGTTACTTCCCGCCGTTCTTCAACCGCGACACTAACCAATTGTTCATTTTGTTCCGCTGTTCGGGGTACATCCAGTGCCCGGTGTCATAGGCCAGAAAAAGCTCTTTCGGCGCTGTCGTTACGTTATAAAACGCGTGCATGGAAGTCGGCGGGCAAGTTTCGTCGTTATACCCCCATGAGTAATAGCCGGGTACTTTGACGCGCCGGGCGAAGTTGACTACGTCATAGTAGGGCAGCGTTTCCAGTTTTGCTTTCGTATTGTTGTAGGCAAGATTTTGCTCCGTGAAGTAGTGTGGCCAACCGCCTGCACGCCCGTGTAGATAGCCGGTTACATCACTCAACGCCGGGTAAAAAGCTCCCAGCAGCTTCACGCGGCTGTCGAGTGCAGCGGTAATCACCGACAACGCCCCACCCTGGCTTCCGCCGGTAACGGCCAGGTTCTGTCCGTCATATTCGGGCATACTGGTCAGAAAATCGTTGGCCCGGACGCAGCCCAGGTACACGCGTTTGAAATAAAACCGGTCCTTGTCGTCCATGTTGTAGGTGTTGTAACCATTCAGCGCTACCTGGCGGAGATCTTCGTACACCTGCGCGGGCAAATCCACCGGTATTCCGTGGATCCCGATCTGCAGCGTTATAATTCCCTTTTCGGCGTTGGCAATATCACCGGCATAACCGCGCACGCCCGCACCAGGCACCTGCAGCAGAGCCGGGTACTTCCCGGGCGCTTTCGGCACGCAGAGGATACCGTACAGCCGGTTACCGATCTTGAAATTCTGAAGGCTCAAATGATAAACATTCACTTTCTCGGTACACCTTTCGGGCATAAGGGTCATTTTCGCATCAAGCGGAATGGTCGCCAGCTCCTGTTTCGCCGTACGCCAGAAAGCGTCAAAGTCACCGGGGTTCTCCACAGTCGGAACAATTTTGTCCGGGCTGTAACCGGCGGTCCCCAGGCCACGATAGGTGACGCCGTCGACGGTTACCTGCGCTACGCAACGTAAAAAGCCGGGCACTTTTAATGTTCCTCCTTCAAGGCTTAACGTCCCGTTAGAAGCGGTCTTAGTGGCTTTCTCGGTAGGTTTTAACTTCTCAAGGCCTATCTCGTACGACACGCTTGCTCCTTTCAGCGGAACACCGTCTTTAAAAACCGACACATTGAACCGCGCAGGTTCACCTGTCTTGTAAGTCCAGTCGGCCCGGTCGGGGGCGACAATCACCTGGACGTACTGTTGCGCGGGTTGGGCTGCCAATTGAACAAACCCTACAAAAAAACAGGCAAGCGCCAGTAATACTCGTTTTTTCATTTTGTTAAAAATATAAGGACACACATGTAGTTCTCATAAAAAAAGGACTTCCCCCGACGGAGCTACTACGTTTGCCGAAATTAATATTTCAAGCGGGCCTCGAATTGACTACGCCGCCGGACGAAGTGAGGCCCTGGCCTCTCCCGGTCTTAATATCGCCTGGATGGCATTCCGGAAGCAAAAAATCCGTAAAATTGAATTTCCAACAGCTGAAGCCATCAAAACACCTATGAAAAATATCCTACTTGTACTGAAGCGCGAATACCTGGTCAGGGTGCAAAAGAAATCGTTTATCGTAATGACCATCCTGACTCCGCTGCTATTCGTCCTTTTCTATGCAGGTATTATCTGGACGGCAGTTTCGAGCACCGAAACCAAAAAAATTATGGTGCTGGACGAAAGCCATCTTATGAAAGACGGCTTTAAGAGCTCGAAACAGCTGGAATTTGTTTTTGTTGACGGAGACCTGGCCACTGCAAAAAAGGACTTCGATAGCGGTACCGGCAATGCCCTTCTGCATATTCCGGCCGACGTCATGGAAAATCCGAAGGAAGTCAGAATTTATGCAAAGAAAAATGTAAGCCTGGAACTGAAATCGAGCCTGGAAAATGCCATTGAAAACCAGATTGAAGACATTAAGCTAAAAGAAGCGGGTATTACCCAGCAAATTTTGTCGGACTCGAAAGTAAATGTGCGGGCTCAGACCCTAAGCCTCGAGGAAGGACAGGAAAAGGAGAGTAATTCCGGGGCGGCCACGATCATCGCAATTGTGTGCGGCATGATTATCTATTTCGCCGTTTTGCTTTACGGCACACAGGTTATGCGCAGCGTTTCCGAAGAAAAAACCAGCCGTATCGTAGAGGTAATCATTTCGTCGGTAAAACCCTTTCAATTACTGGTCGGCAAAATAGTGGGTGTCGCCTTGGTCGGACTGACACAGTTCGCTCTCTGGATAATACTGACCATACTTTTGGTAAGCGGCGCCGGATACCTGATGAAAGACAAGCTGGAAGGCATCCGGCAGGAAGTTGCCGAAAAGCAAATTTCAGCAGCGTCGCCGGAGCTTAGCCAGGAGATTAAGAAAACGGAGGCCAACCCGGCCCTGTCCATGATAGACGGGATCAAAAGCCTTAATATTCCCCTTATTATCGGGTCATTTCTTTTTTACTTCGTAGGCGGCTATCTCCTTTACAGTGCCTTGCTGGGAGCAGTAGGTTCTGCAGTAGACCATGAATCGGATACGCAGCAATTCGTGTTCCCGATTACCCTACCCCTTATTTTCGGCTTTGTAGTAGCGCAAACGGCCATACGCGACCCGGATAGCCCCCTGGTTTTCTGGGCTTCGCTGGTTCCTTTTACCTCGCCCATCGTGATGATGGTACGAATTCCTTTCGGCGTTCCGGCCTGGCAGATCCTGCTTTCGATGGGGCTCCTGGTAGCAGGATTTATCGGTACGGTGTGGCTGGCGTCCCGGATCTACCGGGTCGGTATCCTGATGTACGGTAAAAAGGTTACTTACAAGGAGCTTACGAAGTGGCTTTTTTATAAGGGGTGAGGGGTGAGCTGTGAGGTTTGAGGTTTGAGCGTCTCACACCTCAAGGCTCACACCTCAAGACTCATACCTCACAGCTCACCCCTTTTCAACTGCTTCGCGGCATAATCGGCTGCCCGGGCTGAAAGGGCCATGTAGGTCAGCGACGGATTTTGCGTGGAGGTGGAGGTCATGCAGGCGCCGTCGGTCACGAATACGTTGGGGGCTGCATGTACCTGGTTCCAGCCGTTCAGAATAGATGTTTTGGGATCTTTGCCCATCCGGACGCCCCCCATTTCATGTATATCAAGTCCGGGGTAGCCATGCCCGTCGGTCACGCGGATGTCTGTAAAACCGGCTTTTTCAAACATTTCGGTCATCTGTTCCTGGTAGTCTTTCACCATTTTCTCGTCATTGTCGTCATAGTCGACATGAAAACTGAGCTGCGGAATCCCGTGAAGGTCCTTTAATTGCGGATCGAGCCGTACATAGTTGGATTCCTTCGGGATGGTTTCACCCATCATGTGGGAACCGACGCCCCAGTCGGTGAACTTATTTTGATGAAGACCTTTTTTCAAATCTTCGCCCCAGCCGCTTGAATCGTTGCCGGAACTGCGCCAGGCGCTGAAGCCGGCCGCATAACCGCGCAAGAAATCGGTTTCCTGTTTGTAGACGTTTCTGAAACGGGGAATATACCCGCCATTCGGTCTTCTGCCGTCCGTCTTCTTGTCCAGGTACCCGTTGTACCGGCCACTGATACGCGCCCGGTAGTTATGGAAGGCAATGTATTTGCCGAGCACACCTGAGTCGTTACCAAGCCCGTTCGGGAACCGCGAGGAAATCGAGTTCAGCAGAATAAGATTGGTATTCATGGCCGCGGCGTTGACAAAAATCACCCGGGCGAAATATTCGGTCATTTTGAGTGTATGCGCATCAATAACCCGAACCCCTACCGTTTTGCCTTTTTTGTCGTCATAGATAATGGAATGCACGACTGAGTCGGGCTTTAACGTAAGCTTCCCCGACTTCATTGCCCAGGGTATGGTCGATGCGTTAGAGCTGAAATAGCCGCCGAACGGGCAACCTCTTTCACACATTACACGGTGCTGGCACTTCGCCCGGCCCTGGTCCAGGTGGATGGGTTTTGCTTCCGTAACATGCGCGCAACGCCCGATGATCACATGCCGTTTTCCACCGTAATTTCTGGCAACCTGGTCGCTGAAATGTCGCTCAACGCAATTCAGTTCATGAGGAGGCAGAAATTCCCCGTCCGGAAGCACATCCAGGCCGTCCTTATTGCCGGCGATGCCCGCAAAACGTTCAACATGGCTGTACCAGGGCGCCAGGTCATCGTAAGAAATCGGCCATTCAACGGCAAATCCGTCCCGCGCAGGCCCTTCAAAATCGTATTTTGACCAGCGTTGGGTTTGCCTGGCCCAAAGCAGCGATTTCCCTCCTACCTGGTATCCGCGAATCCAGTCAAAGGGCTTTTCCTGAACATACGGGTGCTCTTTATCTTTTACAAAAAAATGTGCAGACGATTCTTTGAAGTTGTAGCACTTACTCACAATGGGGTTCTCCTTCGTTATTTCCAAGGGCATTTTCTCACGGTGCTCAAACTCCCACGGCATCATATTGGTGGTAGGATAATCCTTAATATGCTCCACGTTGCGCCCCCGCTCCAGCAGCAGGGTTTTCAACCCTTTGTCACAGAGCTCCTTGGCCGACCAGCCGCCGCTGATTCCCGACCCTATTACAATGGCGTCGAAAGTCTGTCCTGCGGCGCCATTGATATTGAAATGAACTGAATCCAATTTATTCATGTCGTATCGTTATTTCAAATTACTTTCCTGGTCAAAACGGCTCAGGAATTAATATCTACACAGCCATGGTACCGGGCCGGAACCAGTTCATACTTGCTCACCTGCGTCAGGTAGTATTCGGATGAGGTATATCCCTGAACCGCTAGTCCTTTCACCGAGCTGGCAAACTCCTTTTCCGGTGTATCGTTCTGGCTGCTCCAATATTTAATAATAGAGAGCCGCTCGGGTGCGTTCAGCTCGGTAAACCGCTTTCCCCGTAAGTCTCTGGCAGCCGCATCCATTTTATCCAGTTCGTTTCTGAACCTGTTTTGGACTGAATCGTCAAAACAATCCTGGATCATACGCTCCACAAAAACCTGCACCCCCAGTTCATTGCCGCCGGGCGTGTCGGTTTTGGGCAGAATGGCATCTACCAGCTTTGTCAGAATCTGTTTCTGCGGTTCGCTTAACAAAGAAGGCTTGCTGAAATGATTTTCCTTCCAGCCATTTGCCCAGGAAGGGACCAGCAGGGTGGTACCGAAGATCCCGGTAAGTGTTCTGATTGCTTCTCTACGTCGCATAGTTTTGGTGAATTTACACCTGCTTAAATTTTTAAAACGCAATAAACAATAAATTATCCGGAGTTACTTCCGCTTCGACAATCGGGCGGCCTGGTAATACCGGTCAGCAAAATTGAGATAATTATCCCAATCGTATGCGTTAATATCATGTTCTCCGGTGCGGAGATGATAACCTACCGCCAACGAACTGACAGGGGTTTCGGGTTGCGGCATTTCCTTGTCGTCCAGGCCTTTCAGCCCATATAACCGGTAGGCAGGCGCCGCCAGGCTGGCCCCCACGTATTCACCCCTGGGATCCGCCCACTGGTCGGCTGTTGCGCTGGCCACATAAACTGCTCTCGGAGCCAGCAGTGAAATCAATAGATGCGAATCTACGGGCAAGAGCGAAGGGTCTTCACTGTACTTTTTATAGTTCGGGCAGAACCAGTAGCTCACTGCCCTGTTGAGGTCCGCAATGGTTTCCCCGTAGTTTCTTCTCGCCAGGGAGGCTCCACCTTCCCCTGAATTATTGGAGATCACCATAGCAAAGCGCTGATCCTGGGCTCCGGCCCAAAGCGCCGTTTTCCCAAGGCGTGAATGCCCGACCAACGCTACCCGGTTCTTATCGATCGCGGGATCTTTCTCAAGGAAATCCATCACGCGACTTAACCCCCATGACCAGAGCGCAATGCTTCCCCACTCATCGCCCTGCCCGGAGGAGGGGAAAAGGCTGCGGATCCCTTCGTCTCCCGACCGGGTTTTCCGGTCCAGCTCCAGGTCTCCCTGGTAGACGGTGACCAGGCCGTAACCCCGGTCAATGAGCTTCTCCAATTGCCATCTCCCGTAGAGGGTACCCCTGCTGGCTTCGGTGGCCTGGTGATTAACTACACCCCGGACATCCGTACGGCGCATCCAGCGCGGGTTCAGCTCAATTCCGGGGTCGTTATAAAGTGTATGATTGCCTTCAAAATTCAGCCCCATAAACACCGGGACCGGTTGCGGACTTTTAGGCAAATAGATCAAAATTGCCATGCACTGCGAAGGGGAATCCGAAAAGCAGGCCCTGATTTCCTTGCGCACCGCCTTACCACCGAGCGCCTGTCCGTCTTCCGAAATCACCTCATACCTGACGGGAAGCCTTTTATCGGGCACCCTGCCAAAAACTTCCCGCCGGAATGCTTCCAGAATTTCCGGCCGTCGCTTTTTCTCCCACTCTTTCTTTGTACGTACCGTTTCGCCTGAAAAAGTCTCCAGAACGGCCGGAAGGGTATAGGGTTTCACTTTCGACTCGTCATAGTTGGTGCCGGTCTGGGCAAATGCAGCCTGAGCAGCCAAAAAAAACAAACAAGTGGTAACGCGCTTTAACATGTAGGTATGAGACTTGAGCTATGAGATGTGAGGTATGTTGTTTACGGCGGTGGCCTATTATAAAAGTCATCCGGACAACTTATCTAACTCAATTATCTCACCAGGTGATCTATTCCGTTCGTCATAAAAAACGCGATAAAGTCGGCAAAGGCCGAAAATGAGACAAGTTGTCATTGTAAGGAACAAAAGATTCATGCAAATCAAGACATTTTGTCTCAAAAACACGGTCATTTTCGGTTTGGTACATCAATTGAAATAATCGTTTCACAAATCATTCATCATTCAATACGCAAACATCAAAATCATGAATACAGTAGTTAGAAAAAACGGAGCCTATTATCCCGCTTTATTTGATTCAGTTTTTGGCAAGAGCACTTTTGACCAGCTTTTCCCGTCCGACCATTCAAGCCACAAACCGGCCGTCAATATAGTAGAGACCGAGGAGGGCTACCGCATTGAGCTCGCCGCGCCAGGTTTAAAAAAAGAGGACTTTAAAATCAGCCACGACGGCGACCAACTCAAAATATCGGCGGAAAAAGCGGGCGAAACTGAAGAGAAGAAAGAGAAGTACAACCGCAAGGAATTTAGTTTTCATTCTTTTCAGCGCATTTTTACTCTACCCGAAACTGTTGACGCTTCGAAAATAACTGCCGCTTACGATGCAGGAATCCTGAATATCTCGATTCCTAAGAAAGAAATCGAAGCTGCTGCTTCACCCCGTCAGATTGAAATCGTTTAAGGTGGCCACCTGGCGGCAACCCGGGGCACGTTAAATTTTGTTAAAACTGGAACGTACGGGAATAGTTTAGTATTTTCGTACGTTCTTTTTTTGAATTCGAAATATGGACGGTCCGCGACCTTTCATGGCCAGATTTGAAAAGTTTCATTATAAAAGTTTAACCCTGTTTAGAGTATGAAATACAATTGGAAAGTACTCGCTTTGGTGGGATTTCTTTCGGGGGCCACTACATTGGCCGGATATAAATTTTTCATTCAGGACAACTCCAAAGAAGTTATCCTGAAAGACGCTTCGGAAGCGCCGCTGGCGAGATTTACCTCCGGCGGAATAGCGGGCCCCGTAGATTTCACGACCGCTGCAGAAGTGTCGACTCCGATGGTGGTACACATTAAATCCACTTCGGTCCGGCAGCAAGGCGGCGGCAGGCAGCAACAAGGCTGGCCTTTTGACATGTTCGACTTTTTTGGCGACGGCTCAGGCGGCTATGAGCAGGCACCGCGGCGATCAGAAGGCACCGGATCGGGCGTTATTATTACCAACGACGGCTATATTGTCACCAACAACCACGTTGTAGAATCTGCCCAGGAAATTGAGGTAACCCTTCACGACAAAACCAAATTAAAGGCGAAGCTGGTAGGTACTGACCCCTCGACCGACATTGCGGTTATCAAGGTAGAATCCAAAAATCTGCCCTCCATCACATTCGGCGACTCAGACGGGATCCGCGTCGGGGAGTGGGTAGTTGCGGTAGGCAATCCTTTTAACCTGGAATCAACTGTTACTGCCGGGATTGTTAGCGCGAAAGGCAGAGGACTGGGCATTATCGGCTCCTCTCAGAGCCGCCAGCGCGGCAGGGGCGCACAAGGCCAGGGCCAGCAGCAATTTAACGATGCGATTGAATCATTTATCCAGACCGACGCCGTGGTGAACCCCGGCAATAGTGGTGGCGCACTGGTGAACCTGAAAGGCGAACTGGTAGGCATTAACACCGCCATCGCCAGCCCTACCGGAAGTTTTGCCGGTTATGCGTTTGCGGTGCCGTCCAGCATTGTTAAAAAAGTATCTACCGACCTTATCAAGTTCGGTAACGCACAGCGCGGTTACCTGGGCATCGTGATGCAGGAGGTAGACAATACCGTTGCAGAAGAAAAAGACCTGAAGGTTTCATCAGGAATCCTGGTGCGGGAGCTTGCGGAAAGCAGCAGCGCTGCAGGTGAAGCAGGTATAAAGCCGGGTGACGTGATTGTTAAAATTAACGGCAAAAAAATAGGCAGTACACCTGAACTGACTCAAACCGTCGGGCTCCTGAGACCTGGCGACAAAGTAAATGTGACTGTCAACCGCGATGGCAAAGAAAGAGATTTCAATGTCACCCTGAAAAACCGCGAAGGCGGATCAGGCGTCATCAAACGTGAAGAGTCCGCTCTTGCACTGGAATCTCTCGGCGCGCAGTTTACCAACCTGAACGACGCCGAGAAAAAGAAACTCGAACGCTACAACATTAAGGGAGGTGTAAAGATCACCGACGTACAAGGGGGTAAGCTGGGTCGTGTAGGTATAGCCCCCGGCTTCATTATCACCAAAGTAAACGGCAAACCGGTTACATCTGTGAAAGAGCTGGAAAAAGAACTGGCCGGCAAAACCGATTCAATGGTACAATTTGAGGGTCTTGAACTGGATGCACCCTACGATGTTTACAGCTTCGGATTCAGGTTGTAAAAGGATTTTTCATAAAAAAAGACCGGGCTTGAGGAAACCTCAAGCCCGGTCTTTTTTTATGAAATCGGAAGTCGGAAATCGGAGGTCGGAAATCGGAAAACTTTCAGCGACTGCTGCTGGCGGCCGTTTTTTTTGATTTTACGGGGAAATCGTGGATTCCCTCTTCTTTCCTTTTTTAGAACTCTGCGCTTTTCGGGTATCGCGGGAAGGGTATTACGTCCCGGATATTGGTCATACCGGTCACGAAGAGCACGAGCCGTTCGAAGCCTAAACCAAAGCCTGAATGCGGAGCGGTACCAAACTTCCGGGTTTCCAGGAACCACCAGAGGTTTTCAGGGTCAATGCCGATTTCGTTTACCCTGCCGAGCAGCTTTTCGTAATTCTCTTCACGCTGGCTTCCGCCGATAATTTCTCCGATCCCCGGGAACAGCACATCCATAGCCCGCACCGTTTTACCGTCCTCGTTCAGTTTCATGTAAAACGACTTGATCTCTTTCGGGTAGTTGGTGAGAATAACGGGCTTCTTAAAGTGTTTCTCCACCAGGTAACGCTCATGCTCGCTTTGCAGATCAATACCCCACTCCACCGGGAACTGGAACTTCTTCTCTTTGTGAGGCTTCGATTTCAGCAGTATTTCCACGGCCTCCGTATAGGTAATCCGCTCGAACGGGTTGCCCACAACAAAGTTCAGCTTCTCCGAAAGCGGCAGTGAACGTTCATTCTGGGGCTTGTTTTTCTCCTCTTCCTGTAGCCTTTTCTCCAGAAAGTCGAGATCATCTTTACAATGTTCCAATGCATAGCCAATCACATATTTTACAAACTGCTCGGCCAGGTCCATGTTGTCTTCCAGCTCGAAGAACGCCATTTCGGGCTCGATCATCCAGAACTCAGCTAAATGGCGGGTTGTATTGGAATTTTCGGCTCTGAAAGTCGGGCCGAAGGTATAAATCTTGGAAAGTGCCAGCGCGCCCAGCTCCCCTTCCAGCTGGCCGGAAACGGTGAGGTTCGCCTCTCTTCCGAAGAAGTCCTGGCTGAAATCGACGCGGCCATCCTCGGTACGCGGGGGGTTACTGGCGTCCAATGTGGAAACGCGGAACATCTCCCCCGCCCCTTCGGCATCGGAAGCCGTGATAATGGGCGTGTGCAGGTAGAAAAAGCCGTTGTCGTTATAAAACTTATGGACAGCGAAAGCCAGCGCGTGGCGGATTCTGAGAATGGCAGAAAACGTATTGGTACGCGGTCTCAGGTGACCTATTTCCCTCAGAAACTCCAGCGAATGCTTTTTAGGCTGCAAGGGATATTCCTCAGGATCGGCAGCCCCGTATACTTCTACCCGGGCAATACGGATTTCCACCGCCTGACCGGAGCCCTGGGATGGGACCAGTGCGCCGTCGATGCGCAGGCAGGCACCAGTGGTACAAAGGCGGAGTATCTCTTCGGAAACCTGGCCCGGCTCGGCAACTGCCTGTATATTATGAATGGTAGACCCGTCGTTCAGGCTGATGAAAACTGCGTTTTTACTTTCCCTTTTGGTACGCACCCAACCTTTGGCCGTCACGCTCTGTTCTGACGGCTCAAGCTTTAACAGGTCTTTGATCTGAATCCTTGACATACACACTTGTAAGATAAATTACACTTTCCGGTCAGCACCAAACCGGTACCACCGGGAATAGAACCGCAAAAATACAAATTCGATGCCGGAAATTGATTTAAATTTGCAATACACAATACCAAAAAGTAAATCGTCGAGCAGAATTGAATACACGGGTAGCAAAATTTCTCTCTTATCTCTTCCATCCGCTCCTGATGCCGACCTTTTTGCTGGGGCTTTTACTGGGTCTGGCACCCGTTGATGCAGGAATTGACTTCTATCCGCCCAAGCTGATTTTAGTATTATTGCTGATGGTTTTCGTATACACCTTCCTGCTCCCTTCGTTGTGTGTTTACGCCATGGTTCAGTTAAAAATGGTAAAAGACCTCACGCTTCAGCACCGGCAAGAGCGGAGATACCCCTTTCTGATCACTTTGGCGACGTACCTGGCCGCTACCTATTTTTTCGGCTGGCGATTTAACCAGATCTCCGAGCTGGCGCCGCTGATGCGGGTCGTTTTAGGCAGCATTACCATCTCCATTGCAGCCGTATTGCTGATCAGCAATTTCTGGCAAATCAGCGCACATATGACTGGCCTTGGCGGTGTAACCGGCACCGTGCTGATGGCAATTATAAAATTCGGCACGCCTTCGCTTTTCCCGGCGCTGCTAGCCTCCGTTCTTATTTCCGGTTGGGTGGCAGCTTCGCGCCTTCAGCTTAATGCACACAATATGAGCGAAGTACTAGCCGGATTCCTGCTCGGCAACTTCATTTGCGGGCTGGGCGCATTATTATTTTTATAATTTCTCTTGCGGAAAAAACCAAAAACCTCTATGTTTGCAGTCCGATTCGACGCTTAGGCGTTGACCGGATCAAAAGTGATCGGGTTCATCGGGAACGCAACAGCGTAACGGTTTCGTAGCTCAATTGGATAGAGCATCTGACTACGGATCAGAAGGTTTGGGGTTCGAATCCCTACGAGACCACTTAGAACAATATCAAAATCAACTAAAAGCCTGTAAATCAAACATTTACAGGCTTTTTTGTTTACTAAAAAACATCAAAATATGCGTAAAATCGCATAATTCTGGTGAGCATCTGGTGAGCAGGTAGGTTCGGAAAAAGTGCTCACCAGAAACCTCGTAACTTTTTGATATAAAGATGTTTACGAGGAAAACATCTTGTTTTTCATAAGGATGCAATCGTAGTTTTACACTTATAAAACAGGTTGCTATGTTAACAAACAGTTTCTCTGTGCTCTTTTACCTCAAAAAAAGGAGCAATTATGTAACAGGTCCACTTCCTATTTATCTGCGTGTCACGTTGGATGGTGGACGGTTCGAATTGGCTACTAAACGCGTCTGTGAGCCTGAAAAGTGGAATTCGACATCGGGTCGAAGAAACGGGCACCGTGAAGATGCACGTAGCCTTAACAGCTATTTAGACGAGCTTCATTCTAAACTTCACGAAATACATCGCCATCTGGTAATGATGGGAAAGCCGGTAACCATTTCAGCAATCAAAGCATTGCTAACGGGGAAGTCCGAAAACGAAGTGATGTTTCTGAAAGAATTTGACAAGCATAACCAGCGTCTGATTGCTCTAAAAGGGAAAGACTATGCGCAAGGAACCATTCTTCGGTACAAGGCCTCTTACAAGCACACGAAAGACTTCATATTCTGGAAGTTCAAAAAAGAAGATATTGACATTAGTAAACTGAATTACGAGTTCATCTCTGATTTCGAATTCTGGCTCAAGACTGAGAGAAAATGTGCACACAATACCACCATGCGATACCTGGTCTATTGCAAGAAGATCGTTTTGGGCTTGATCAAGACCGGGCAATTACAGAAAGACCCCTTTTTTGGTTTCAAGATCCGTAAAAAAGAAGTCAACCGGGAAGCTCTCTCGGAAACAGAGCTTAAAGCAATTGCAGCCAAAGAGTTTTCAACTGCTCGCCTGACGCAGGTTCGCGATATTTTCCTGTTCAGCTGTTACACCGGCCTGTCCTATGTGGACGTGCAAAAATTAACTGTATCAGATATCCGCATAGGGCAAGATGATGAACAGTGGGTGATCATCAACCGACAAAAAACCGATACACAGTCCCGGATACTTCTGTTACCTATGGCGCTGGATATTATTGAAAAGTATAAAGACGACCGATCGCGCGCTGTCACGGGCAAGTTATTACCTGTCCTTAGCAACCAGAAAATGAACGCCTATTTGAAGGAAATCGCTGATGTTTGCGGTATTGATCGAAACATATCATTTCATATCGCCAGGCATACCTTTGCCACAACCGTTACCCTATCGAACGGAGTTCCTATAGAGAGTGTTTCAAAAATGTTGGGACACTCCAATATCCGGACAACTCAGATCTATGCGAAGGTGGTGGATAAGAAGATCAGCGAGGACATGAAGAAAATAAAAGCCCTGTATTCTTAAGGCCTGACAGGTAACTAAAGAGGAGGTGAAATAATCTCACCTCCTCTTTAAAAACACTTTCGTACCGCGATAGTAGTTATAGGTCGGATCGTAGTCAATATAACCGAATGCTATCAGCTCTTTGATGCATTTGTGGTAGGTGGCGGTACTTTTAAAACGAGCCAATTTCATCACTCGCCGCCTGGAGATAGTGATCGGGTTTTGTCGGTTATTCTGATTCCATAGGTAGAGAAACACCATGTACAAACCCAAGTGCCAGACATTGACGCGGCTGTCCAACCATATTTCTAATCGCACTTTTTCGTTTTGCACTGGCTCCATATCACTCGGTCAGGTTTTTGAGTAGCATGGATTCAATATCACTCGCCTGGTAAAAATGAATGCCACCGACCTTGGTGTACTTCAGTTCTCCGGAAATCCTCATTTGCTGTAAGGTACCAGGAGAGATACTTAATAACCGTCGCACTTGCGCACTTCTAAGCCATCGTGAAGAGGGTTGCTCGTTTTTTTCTGAAAGCAATATTCTTATTTCGCTCAGCAATTCATTTTTGAATTCGACTAAATCCTGTCTGCTCGCTATTTCCATCCCCATCGTTTTTAGTCTTTAATAATACCTTGCTTTTTACTCTATTGTCGTAACTCGGCAGATACACCAAATATCCCCACTCATGTAAATCCCGCATTACCCTCACAAAAGTGGATCGCGCGAGAATTTTCGCCCTTTTCATCACCTGGCTAACAGTAAGCTCCACGCAGTCTACTTGATTATTTTCAAGCCAGAGGTCATACAAAGCCACATATAACGCCATGTGCGTAGTACCGATACGGGCATCATTCGGTATCACGGACATAAACTTGATAAATGGCTCGAGCGCATTCATGATTTAACTCACAGCCATGCGGGCTTTTCTTTGCCTGCCAATGTTATGTATGGGCGCGTCCGTCGGACTTAGAAGCTGTTTAATACTGATCCGTTTTTGCTGATGATCATAAAAATCGAGACTTTTTATGCTTGGATTAGCCCTTAAGGATATCGCTTGTTCCCCTGAAGGTGTTGGAACCTTAAACGTAACCTGTTCGCCTGCCTGCAGTTTTTCAAGAGTTTGAGGCGGCATGGAAAAAGGAAACTTTGCTAACTTGGCAGCAAGATCAAATCCGGTGGGAATCGATTTGAGCGCAAATCGTCCTTTTGTATCTGAGTCAGCAAGGTCCAGCCGGTACCATTGCCCCTTTCGTTCCACGCTTCGCCCTTCCAGCAGGTTCTTTTGTTGACTTTCGGAAAATTTCTCCTGTCCAACAAATGCTTGCTGGGTCTCATTTCTTACCAAAGCTGGTTTTACCTGAGAAGCAACTAGCTTGGTTAATGCTTGCTGAGAACGGAATGAAGATTGGGACCGGGAGGCTTTTTTATGCTGTTGTCGATTAAAAGTTCCTGTATTGAATCGCTCTGCCAAGAACACCGATACTTGTCGCAAGAACCGGATTACTCGATTGGGATATAGTTTCTTTTCGAGCTGATCCTTTTCTTGCGCTAGGAGCTTTCGGGTAATACGTTCTTCCAGATTTCGGGGAGTTCTGAATCGAGCTAGCAACTCCTGACGAAAAGCTAACTCCTCTCTCTCAAGAGCAACACTCTTGAGAATGGCCGGAGAAAAGATGTTGGTCAGGCGCTGTTGACTTTCTTTCCAATCTTGTAAAGGCCGTGAATATCGATTTTCAGACGACTTTTTCATCTTTATGCCTGTTTAGATGTGGAGAATAATTGAATGAACTTTACCTTAAACAATACCTTTCGCTTTCCGGCTTCGCTGTTTCTTCTCAGGCTCCTGATCCTGTTTCTCTGCCTTGGCTTTTTTTCCGCCGGGAGTTTCCTGCTGCTGGGCTTTTCCTTGTGATTGCTCCTCTTTCTGCTGGCGGCTAAAGCTGGTCCTAACCATATTCTCATCGTACTGATTAATGGCCTTAAAACGCGGAGCTGCCTCAATAAACCGGCGCTCGTCCTTTCCATCGATTACGAACGTGACTGACTGTACATTTCCTTTTTGGAGCGATTCGATGAGGCGCGCTTTGTAATCAGGCGTTTCCAGTTCCTTGATCGGGTAGCGGGCAAGTACTTCTTCAAGCTTAAAGCCATAGTTTTCATGATAGGGCTTAACCTTGAAGTTGCCACGGGCGTCGGTATCTGTAAAATCCAGCTGCAGCCAGGCGTTGTATTTCTCTCCTTTGGGCTCCAGGCGTTTCTGCCCGTTCTCACCGGTATCAATCAGTTTGGCGAGTTCTTTAAAAACCGCCCTTCCGGCAAGCAGGTTAGCCGCTTCCTTGAAGGTGATATTGTTGTCATAGCCCATTTGAAACGTTTGTTTCAGACTACTACCCTCCTGTTTCTTTAATTCCAGCTCATAGTGGTTAAAGAAATAATTATCGGTCGTTTTTGACTTTTGAAAATGTAAGGTAGCGTTTGCTAAATCTGCTCCGAAGACTGCCTGATGTTCCAAGGTAAAAGCCGGTTTGCCACTTTTGATGTTTTCGGCAAGTGCTGCTTCATGGCTGGTACCAAAGCCGGAATATTTGACCTGGCTTGCCAGGTACTCTAAATTCTTTTGGTTCATGATGATTTGCAGTTAATAGGTTAGCAATTAGTTTTCAGTGCATTTCAAGCGGCCTGGCTTTGATCAGGTGCCGGTTGTGAAGCCGGAGGGAAAGATGTCGGCCGCCGTTCTCTTCCATTAATTGAACCAGCAAGATCTTTTTATCCGGTATAGTTCGTTTTGGTAAGGCGATGATGATTTGCTGGCTTTGACCGCCCTGAATCCGCTCGGCTTTGTCAAGTGCGAAAAGAACCGGTAAGGCCTGTTCCTGGATCGCGGTTCGTTTGGCCTGCTTTCTGTCGCGGATGGCAAAGCGGAACTGGCTCAAATCATAGGAAAGCGCGGTATTATTCTGGATCAGAAACTGGTAGTACATGACCTGCTCTTTGACATAGATGCCTCCTAGCTGAAGACGTACGCCGTCTTTTTGATCAAGCTTGCCAGTCAAAAAGGTGGGTTTACCCGAAACAGCCATCGCAGCCTCTTCCAATTCACGCTCAGATGGCCTTTCAGACAGTGCTTCCGGAAACTTGTGACTTGTAACTCCTACTTTAAGATTTAAGGGATCCGGATGTTCGTGGTAGGTCAGTGTAAACGCATAGAGCTTGCCATCATCGGTAATGACGGTCAGGTTGGTTTCTTTAAACCCGGCCCTGGCGGCTTTTAGGTGAAGGACGTTTTCAAGCCCCTTGGCTTTTTGAGCCAGGATATCCCGGCTTCCCTTATCGACACTTTTTACCGAGGCCGGAAAAATCAGGTTGCTGGTTTTATGAGTCGCCACCTGAAGAGGCAGGGATACAATGTCGGTTACCGGCTGAGCCAATAGATGTTCAGCCAGAAACAGTATACTCAAAATCACTCCTATCACAGGTTTCATACAGCACAATGGTTAGGTTAAAAGACTTTTAGTTTTTGATTGGATGGAACCTCTGACTAAACCTGAATCTGCTTGTCGTCCCGGAGCAGTACCTGATACCCTGCTTTCACCGTCACGCGGATGAGTTTGACTTTTCGGGAGAGCAGGTTTCGGGAAAGCTCGATACCGGCAGCGGTCGCATGAGCGCCGAGACTCCTATCAAAAGTGGACAGGCCGACGGACTGTATGGCCCTGTCGCCGGATTGCTTGGCAGCATCCCGTGTAATCGCTCCCGGGATGTGGATCCCATCCAGCCCATCTAAGTCGAACACACGCAGGGCGACGGGGAATAGCGTCTGCCCATACCGGATATTTTTAATCTGGATTTGAAGACGTTCGCCATTTAAGACCGCAATACCATACACCAACTCATCTTTGGGAATCAAGACTCCAGCAATGAACACGTCATGGGTGAGCCGGAGCTTGACCGTAGCCCCTGCTACGATTTCCTGAGTTTCATGCACCACTGCTTCAATCAAATTGACCGGGGGCTGGGAGTTCAACTCATCATCCAATCCGTAAAAGCCAACGGTTTCATAAGGAAGATCTTCTGCCGGTGTTGCCAATTCTGTTTCACACGCCATACAGGAAATAGGGATTTGATGCTCTATCGTGGTGACGGCAAATACTTTTTCTCTTTCCAGACGGGATTGTTCGGCTAGTCGATCTTCTACGCGTTCCGGGTACTGAATATCAAGGACTTTCTCCAGCATCTGATCCAGTTGCGCCATTTCAGGATCAGCTGCGCTGGAAGGAGCATGAATGGATTCCACCAGTTTTTCCAGCCGGTCAAGATCCGTGGCAGCAGGACTTTGTTTCTCTAATTCACTCGTGAGATCTTGTGCAGCGGCAAGAGGCGGAGTTTCCTGTTTGGCCGCTAGTACGCTTTTAAGCTCTTCCAGTTTTTGGTTGATCTGAGCTTCTGCCTGATGGCCTTGATCGAAGGATTGTTTCTTTTCCGGAAGACCCAGCAGCCTGCTTTCCTGGGTAAACGACTGTCCGGCGATCTGACCGGAATAGTAGGGATCCGCTCGCTGAAGCTCGCGTAACGCCGCTGAATCCCGGTCGGCTTTCTCATAGAAAGCAAGCTTATCGGAAGGGCCATTCTTTAGAAACGGTTCGGGCAGCGAGGCGTTAAAGCCTGCCCCTTCGGTCTTGACAATAGCCTGATCGGCGCTTCCCCCGCCGAGTACCCAGAAGATAAATGTGACACAAGGGATCACCAGTAACGGCAGCACCGTATAAAGACGCTTTTCGCGCCGGAAAGAAATGGAATGCATATTCATGGTTGTTGGTTTATTTTACGTGATAAGAATTTGTCTCAAGTTGGGTTCGCTTTTCATGCGCCTACCGGTTTACCACCTTGACATCCCGGTTATCAACTGTTTTCCATTGCTCGATCAGAAACCCGTGCGGGTTGTTTTCCGAGCGGGCTACGTTGCGCAAAACGCCTTCGGTGATCAGACTTCGGGTGACCGTAGAAGTCGTGCGGGTAATGTGCTGGGTGGCATAACACCGGAACGGATACGGGTAGTCACCGGTGGAGAAAGCAATGCTGTCCATCGTTATTTCCTGGGAGACATTGCCGGAAACAATCCCGGTGTAAAACCCTTTTTCCGACAAATCCTGGTAGGCGTTTCGGGCGGATGCGTCAGCCAGGTAAAGGGCCTTCCCGATCCGGGACTTGATCCCTTTATCATCCGGAGAGAGCGTAAAAAACAATCGGTGAAAGGCGGCAATATGGTCTTTGGCTTCTACCGGGATATTCTCATTCCGCTCTTCTGCGAGTGCCTCCAGCGCTTTGCCGCTGGAAAGCACGTAGATTTTGCTTTGGACCCGGCTGACCATCTGAAAAGCCTGGAAGACACTAAAGGCAGACAGTAAAAAGCTAGCCGAAACCACCAGGATCGTAAACAGGCGGAACTGGCGAAAGGCAGTATCAATGTTTTTAGGGATTTTAAACATAGTAGCAAGCATTTAGCGAGGAGTTCCCGAAATATTCCGGCTCCTGTACGAATGAGATGAAGGCGGGGTGGTAGTGTGATGGGTCTGAGAGCTGACCAGATTTTGGGCCGAGTTAACAACCGTTCTGCCTGCCGCCGCTGAACGTGCTCCTGCCCAAGCCATCGTTCCTGAAAACAGGCTCGTCATTTTCTGACCCAATGCCCCGCCGCCACCGGTCTGGATGATAAAGCCTGCTACCGAGGGGACGGTGAGATAGCCGACTATGCCGATAATTAAAAAAATGAGGTATCCGGCATCCTGGCTGGAGAAGAAGGTATTTCCCGCCTGCTGGATCTGGGCAATATCGATTTCAATCATCTTTTGCTGGATCCGTCCCAGGATGGCCCCAAATATATTGGCCACTGGTAGCCACAGAAATACGTTCAGGTAGCGGGCCAGCCAGGAGAAGAGCGTACGCTGAAAACCGTCAAAGACCGCCAGGCCAAATACCAGCGGACCCAGAATTGCCAGCACGATCAGCTGAAAGGTGCGAAGCGTATTGATACAAAGCGCGGCTGCCTGAAAGAGGATCTCTAACACCTGGGCCATCCATTGCTTGACCGAATTGGAAAAGTTGTAATAGGCTTTGGCCATCGCGAATTTGATGTCATTGCCGACCGAGTCAAACATGCCTTCGTCCTCCGGGTCTTCGCCCGGATGCGTGTAGCGATACCAAGCATCCCGGTTTCCTTCACCGGTCGCCCCGACATACATTTGCCAGAAGCTGGACTGCTCGATGACTTTCTGCTTTTGCTCAAGTAGCTTCTGAATGGCGGCCTGAGAGCCTTGCGCCAAATTGGCTGTTCCGCTTACGACCGGTTTCATGACTCCATTGATCAATGCCAGCACCGATGGAAAAAACAGGATACAGAAACCCAGGACAAAAGGACGAAACAAGGGGTAAAAGTCCACCGGTTCGGCGGCTGCGATATGCCGCCAGACTCGAGCGGCGATGTAAAACAGCGCCCCAAAGCCTGCCAGTCCCCGGCTGACACCGATCAGGCTGGAAGAAAGCCCAATCATGTCCGAATAGAGCTGATCCAGCACGACCTGTAACCCTTTGATGTCCCCGGCTACCCCTTGTGCCTGGGCAAAAAAGGGACAAAGGATTCCTACCGCCATGAATATCATGGTCAATCGTTTTACTTTCATGTTTGTTTGCGGTTTTAGTCGATCCCTTGAATTTGAAGTAGTACTTCCGCCTCATGAGCCGCTTTAGCCCGCTGGACAGCCAGTACTGAAACGTTTCGGTTAAAATCACGAAGAAAAACCAGCTTTTCCTGCATCCGGGCATGTACCTGATCGATGGCTTTTAGGCGCTCATCATCCGACGCGCGAAGCTTATTATCGGTTACGGTCATGAGCAACTCGTCTAAATTTCGGAGCGATTGCCCCAGAAGTTTGGCGTAGACCCTTGCGATATAGTCCAGCTCATCAGTAGTAAAGCGATTCCCGGAGCGAAACCGCTGGAAGGCAGTTTTGTATTCTTTCACCAGCCTGAGCTGCATGTCTGTGATTTCAACCACCTTGTAGTAATTGCGCACGGTGGGGCTTACCTTTAAAAGTTCAGCCAGGAAGAGATCGTGAAGCTTAAAATTCCCTTCGGCCAGATTCTTAATGGTGGTATAGCCTTTAATGACAATCTCATAGCCTTTTTCCAGATCTTCCAGAATCGATTTGAGCTGGTTGAGTTTCTGGACATTCAGCACGAGTTGGGCGATTTCCTGGGCCTGGGCGGATGCTTTTTGTGGTTTGGCCATGAATCCTCCCAGTAGTAGTAATACAATTAAGAGCCGTTTCATTTTTGATCCGGGTTTAAAAGTTCATTAAGTAGTCCCACCTGTTGCCGGCTTCTTATACGGGCTTCTACCAACATTAGGGTTTGGCTGGAAAAGCGGTTGATAAATTCATAGTTGCCCTCCATTTGAAGCTGTACTTTTTCAATTCGCTCTAATCGCTCCCCGTCCTTTAAGGTCAGTTTGCCATCAGTCAACAGGGCTTCCAATTGTTCCAGCTCTGATTGGCTGTTCCGGATCACCCGCTGAAAAACACCGTAGACATAGGTCTTCTCGCTTTCTGACAGGTTTTCACTGTCTGCCAGTTTCGGCCAGTCCCGGTGGTAGACGATCAGGATCTGTTTTCCAATTTCGGCGGCCCGGCTTGCCTCGGGGCTCTTGCTGATCACGCTGTTAACCTTGCCCAGGCTTTTAAAGTAGTTTTGGTGCTGGCGAAAATCCTTGTTTTTGATATCTCCGATCAGGTTAAGGCCTGCTCTGGCGATTTCGTAGCCTTTTTTGATCAGCTCCCCGTAGATTTTTAGGTACGCGATCTGCTCGGCCTGCCGTTTGATCTCCTTGTTATTTTGAGCATTGGCCTTAAAAACCAGTATGCTCATCCATATCCCCACTATCACGCGCCACGTTTTCATGTTGATCTTGATTTTAAGGCAGTCCGTAGAGTTCTTTGATGATTTCAGCTTCCTGTATAGATCTGGCCCGCTGCAAACTCACCTGCTGGTTTTGGTGGGTAAACCGCACCATTTCCGCATACAGCGCATCGACTTTATCGGCCGCTGCTTCAATGCGTTCCAGCCGCTTGACATCACTCATCGAGGTCAGATCCTGTTTAACGATATCCAGGATCGCCATGACTACCTGCTCGGTCTGGGTATGAATGCCCTCGTAGACTCGTTTCATGTAGGCCAATTCCTGTAGGCTGAAATGCTTGTCGTTCTGAATCAGCGCCCAGACCCGTTTGTGCTCATCGCCCATCCGGTAGAGCTTTCCCATTGTCTCTTTGATCCGCTGGTAATATTGGATCAGCTCCTTTACTTTCCGAAGTTCTGCGAAGTAGTCCTCATACAGCTTTTTCTGCTTGCGGGTCCAGTCGGTGATTTCATCCAGCTTGAGTTTAGCCATCGTGTTTTCCAGCGCTTTTTGAGCGTTCTGTAAGAGAATGGTCTTGTTTTGCTGCTTTTGGATCGCCAGGTCAATGGCTTTAATCACCTTGATAGCAAGTTGCCGGATGATCTCAATCCAACCCGCTTGGACCGGTTGGGCAGGAGCAACTGCCAATACCAGCACCGTAGATAAAATCATGACACGCACATACCGTTTCATCTCTTTCTTGATTTTTAGGTTGACTTGGATTTTCGGTGAGCAGGTTCCGGAAGCTATTTGTAAAAATCCTTAAGTCGGCCTAAGGCCGTTTCAATTCCGCTACCAGCGCCCGGATACCTTTGGCGACCCCGCCGTGCTTGTCCGCGTACTCTCTGACCTTCACCTTTTCGGTCTGCTCTGTGGTATAGGCATAATACTCTTCCGGCGAAGGTTCAAAGCGGTAGACTTTCATGATTTGCCCGCCCAGCTCCACATACAGCTCCCGGTAGCGTTTGGTCGGATCATTGGCTTTGTTGACCGAAAGCACCAGGGATTTTCCTTTATCAGTTAAACCCAGCGCCTTTTGAATACCGTCAAACTTATTTTGAAATTTCTTTAAGTCCAATAGGATCTTACAATCCGCATTGCCAACAATACTCTCCTTCACGATAGGGTTATCCAGAATATCATCCACTTCCTGAGTCACCGTAATCGCTTCCCCGAAATGTTTGCGGACAGTTTTATAGAGATAGCGGATAAATTCGGCCATTCCAGCCTTGGAAATCGCTTTCCAAGCCTCCTCGAGCACAATTATTTTTCTGATCCCTTGAAGCTTTCGCATCTTGCCGATAAAAAGCTCCATGATAATCAGGGTAATGACCGGAAAAAGAATCGGATTCTCCTTCACATTATCCAGTTCGAAAACCACAAAAGGTTGGTGCAAGACGTCCAGGTTTTCTCTCGCGTTGAGCAAATAGGCAAACTCCCCATCATCGTAATACGGCCGGAGCACGAACAAGAAACTGTCCAGATCAAAGTCCTTTTCCTTCACCCCGTCCTTTTCTAGCACCGCAGCAAAGTCTACCAGCAAAAATTCATAGAAGCTATCAAAGCAGGGAAATACCTTTGGGTGTTCAGACAAATACTGGTAATAAAGGTTCAGCGCGTTGGAAAGGGCCACGTATTCGGAGCGCTTGAATTCTTCATCCTCCCGTTTCCATAGGGCTAACAGCATCGTTTTGATGCTCTCTTTCTTTTCAATGTCCAGGCTGTCCCCTTCTGCAATGTAAAACGGGTTGAACCGGATCGGGTTCTCGTCGGTGTAGGTAAAATAATAACCACCTACCAGCTCGCAAAGTCCCTGGTAGCTGTGCCCGACATCGACCACCAGACAATGCGCGCCTTGCAAAAAGTAACTATGTAGCAGATGGTTCATGAACATGCTTTTTCCTGAGCCGCTCCCACCGATCACCACTTTGTTCCGGTTAGTGGTAATCCCCAGCCTGACCGGCTCGTCGGAAAGATCCACATGCAGGGGCCTTCCGGAAAGTCTATCCCCCAAGCGCAGGCCAAAGGGGCTTTTACTGGTCCGGTAGCTGGTTTCCAGGTTCAAAAAGCAGCAGGCTTGCTCAGCAAACGTGTCAAAGCACTCATTCATCGGAAAATCAGCCGCATTGCCCGGGATCCCGGCCCAGAAGATTTGCGGCGCGCCCACTGTTTCCTGCCGGGCGGTGGCATCCATCTGGGCAAGCGAAGAGGCTACTAGATTCCGGAGCTCCTGGAGCTTTTCTTTATCATCCGTCCAGGTCAGGATGTTAAAGTGGGCCTTAACCGGAAGGCGATGTTCGGCAATGGCCTCGTTTAAAAAAGCGTTGGTCGCCTCTAGTGAAATACTGTTCTCCCGCGAGTAAGCGGCCAGCGATTGAAGCCGGAGCCGTTTGCGCTCCAGGGTATGCAGGGTTTTCTGAGCATCTTCTATGAATAGGTACTGGTTTAAAATATGATCACAGTCCAGGAGGTGTCCAATGGCTGACGCAAACCCGATCGAGAATTTGGTGTGATCGGTGGAGTAGCGGTCATAGTTAATCCTGGGCCCGCAGACATCGGGTAGATCACTGTTTTCAGAAAGGGCAAAAAGTTGCACGTGCTTAGAACCTACCTTTAAATCCGGAACCAACTGAATATCCTGGATAAACCGGGGGCCTTGGGAGAGGGTACAGTACCGCTCAATCAGGCCCATCCTGTTTTTCTGACTACCAAGCGCCTCTTCCTTTAGGCGAGTAAGGGAAACCAGTCCGCTGTCGGAGAGGATCCGCTCAAACTGGCTGGCCGTATCCTGGAAAGCTTCCAGGGTTTCTTGTTTTAAAAGCTCTTCCGGCACCATAGAACCGCGCAAGAGACTGGAATACATAGAGCTGGCCTCTTTTCTTCCCTTTGGCTTTTTGGTCAGGATCACATAGCAGACATGATCCAGGTAGGGCCTTCCGGTAAAAAACTGATCACTGCTCCGGTTTAAAAAGTCCGCTTCTGCGTCAATGCCCGGCTGAAAGGCGGTTTTGGTAAAGTAATCCTGTTTGTGAAACACTGTGTGAGCCGGCAGCACTTTTAGTGCCCTGACCCAGGCCTGATGAAGGGCAGTGTAATCCTGATCGGACAGGGTGAAAAGCTCTGGCAGTGCTACCTTGAACACCATCGAAATGTCCCCTTGCTTGCTTACGATACAATCCTGCTCTACTCCCCAGAGCGGAAAGATCTTCTCCATCAGTTTCTCCATGTCAAACGCTCGATTTTAAGGTTTGTAAACACCGCCCGGTTACGAGTCTTGATCACGGTTGGAAGACTTCTGCGGGCCATTTTCTTGGTGAGCCCGTGCTCTCCGTAGCGGCTACTCATCTCATAAACCTGCATCGTCCATCCGCCGCCCAGCGTTAGGATAATCCCTACGCAGAGCCAGGAAGGAATCCCAGAAATATACAGGATCGCAAACAGGATGACCAGCGCTACTACGCCTCCGGCAAAATACCAGATGTACTGAGCCTTTAGACCGCGGAACTCAATCGGGTTATTAATCCCTTTGTTAATCATATAGACAGGTGATGCCATTTTTGTTATGTCTATTCGTGATCCTTACACCAGCCAATCGTGAACCTGCCTGATGATCGCGTGCCGTAATCGCTGGTCTTTTAGCGTCTTGTGACTGAAGTCAAAATCCTGAAAAGTGTCCTGGAAGCTTTCGGCCATCTTGACCAGCTCATAGGTGAGCTTTCCGCTTTCAGCCAGCCGGCTAAAATCCATGGGGAAATCTTCTTCCAGGACTGAATAAAGATACCGGTAGCGCGAAGCGCCAAGGCTGGCGGTCATTTTTTGAAGACAATATTCTTCTACCTCATCCTGCGGCTGGCCATCGGCCAGCAACCGCTCCCCTTCAGGCATAATGGCCAGCACTTTTTCCTCGATAAAGGTGCGGGCCATATAGGCTTCGTGCAGATTGAAGAACAGTTCGGGATGGTTGTGAACAATGTACGCCCACAGCATTTCTCTCAAAATTCCGTACATTTTTTTTCCCTGTTTTACACTCCGAAAAAGCTCTTGATGACCGTGGCTACCACCACCAGGAAAATGCAGCTGCCAAACCAACTGGCCGCCACTTTGCTCGTGTCCTGATCACCCTGGTTCCATTTGGTAAACACTTTAATAGCCCCGACCAATGCCAGTACTCCGCCACAGGCATACATCAGGTTTGTCCCCGCTGTAAAATAGCTCCTCACCTGTGTGTTGGCTTCATTCAGTCCCGCCGCACCATCCTGGGCGGCCGCGTAAAAACTGCAAACCATTAAAGCTGCCATCACGGCTAGACCTGATATTCTTTGGCGGCTGCTCTGCCACCTTCCCCACTTTTTCATACCCCCTCGTTTGATTTATTTGTTATATTAAAATAAATAAATTGGTAAAGGCGTCCGCGCTCCCTCTTAGACCGTTTCGCTCCACTGCCTGGCGGCTCGCCTTGTTCTGTTTGTCACGCTGTCTACTATACGTGATATTTTATTCCCAGATAGCTCTTAGCTCGTCCGGGGTTAGTTCCAGCTTGAAGGCTTCTTTCACTTTTCGAGAAACCAGTTGGGATAAGCTGATTCGGAAAACCGGCTGTTTGAAACCGGACAGGTATTCTCGTGCCACGGAAATGGCCTCCTCTTTGGTGACTTCAATGCCGGTAAGTTCATCAAAAACCTGCTCCATTGTCCGGCTTGCCTGGCTGAGCGCCTCCAGCTCGGCGATCTGGATAGGCTCTTCCTCCGGGTCCTGATATACGGTTTGCCGCTCAGGTGGTTGAAAGACCTTATTTAACAGGTTCTTAAAATCCTGCCGGTAATAGCGGAATCCCACATACAGGTAGTAGGTCCCCGTTACCAGGACTACTGACATTACATACACTTGCCAAGAAACTTGCTCCATCACTATTTAATCGTTTTGGTGATTGTTTGTGGGAACAAAACTGGCGGATTACTTGCGCTGCTTTTATTACCAGCCGCTTAGGTAAGTAATTTTTCTTAACAGGTATCTATCTCGCAAGCGCATAGTACTATTTAGCTATCTTTAGGACTATTCATAGATAATAATACCAATTGTGTGAAACCTAGGAGCCCCTCAGCCAGAAAAAAGGCTGATGTCAATTAGGTTTTATTAGTAAGGGTTTTACGCCTGCATAGCGCCTTGATATAAATATAGTTAGACTGTCTATTGATAACAAGGATTTAAAGGGCTTATCACATTGATTGTGTATTAGAAACCGAGCGGCCCTATTATTGGGGTTTAAAAGATGTATACCTCCATATGGCCAGAGCGCCATTCCGGAGAATGTATAAACCAAAACCGAACATCACACCACTCACTAAGACCGCTAACACCGAGGCGGGTTGAGTTAAAATAAGTAAGGCTATTAACAACAAACTAACCCCAAATAGTATGATACCCGATAACAGACTAATAAAATGCGTATTGGGCTTTTCTTTCTTACCTGCCCACCAAATCATTACGAATACTACACCAAGCATACCAGCCCACAGTAAAGAGACAGTTCGAAATGTCTGGTGGTTTTTTATCAGCCATTGTATTTGAGTCAAACTGTCTTCCATCTTTATAATAGACTGAAAATTTAATAGTTGAACTGCCCACGGGCTATCAGCAAAGGTCACCAAATTAGCTACGACCTCGATCGCTATATAGAAGAAGGAGCATAAGAAGACTAACCGCTTTTTTATTCCGCTCATTTTTAAAGTTTCCGATAGTTACTTTTTGCGATTACCCCCTCCAGGTCAGTTAACTAAAAGACAAATTTATTTAAGCTTCAAATAAATATGTCTGATGTTGCCTTGGCCAGACTCCCTTTCGTCAATCTCGAATTTCTTCAGGGCCCTTATCAAAGGCAGGAGTTTAGGGAATCCGTAATTTCTTGGGTCGAAATCAGGTTTCTTTTTTAAAATGAAATTCCCCAGGTTTCCAAGAAATGTCCAGCCAGTTTCATCGGCCAGATCGCTCGCACTCTCAATAATAAGTTGAACCGTTCCCTGGTCAACCTTCTTGAGGAGCTCACCATCAGTTTTTGACTTAGCTACCTTCTTTTCCACCTTGCCTTCGGGAGCCCTGGATTTCAGTATTTCCAGGTATATGAATTTGTTACATGCGGAGATAAAGGGTTGAGGTGTTTTCTTTTCGCCAAATCCGATCACAGTCATGCCCGCTTCTCTAAGCCTTGTCGCCAACCGCGTAAAATCACTGTCGCTGGATACGATACAAAATCCGTTTACTTTTTCCGAGTACAAAATGTCCATCGCATCAATGATCAGTGCGCTGTCACTGGAATTTTTTCCAGTCGTATAACTGTATTGCTGAATCGGAGTTATTGCATTCTCCAAAAGCACGTTCTTCCATCCGGAAAGAGAAGGTTTTGTCCAGTCTGCATATATACGCTTTATTGTCGGGTTACCGTATTTGGATATCTCCTCCATCATTTCCCTGACGTTGGCGTAGGATACATTGTCCGCATCAATCAAAACAGCTAGTTTTTCTTCTGCCATCTGCTATTTAAGGTTCGCTTAACTATAAAACTAAAGCTTTAGTGTATAATCGGCATTCTGCTTTAATTGCAAATTAGGGTTAATCTCCGAATTTCCTGCTACCATCTTGGTTGTTACATGGATTCTGAAGCTTTGAATGGTACCAGCATCAATTCCGCAGTCCAAGTGTCGATTCCCGACCCAAATAGGTCAGCGTTACTTGTCCGATATCCATTCCATTGAGTAGATTCGTCAGGTATGTTAAAGGTTTCCGGCTTCTTTGCCTGATCTTCCGGTGGTCACAAACGGGAAGCGGCGTAGTCGTCATGGGTTCCTTTCTACCAGTGACGGACAGGTATATTTCTCTACAGTGCCTCTAGGAGAATTGCTTTTTACATATTCTACAAAAAAGTGATTTCGGCTATTGAAAAGCCGAAATCACTTTCAGTTATATTTCCAACAAGTTTATTTGCCACCTTGTTTTTAAAAATCCCTTTCGTCCATTTGACGTTCGGTACTTTCGATGAGCTGCTTTAGAAATACGGTTCGGTCTTTTTTACGGCTCCTGATGTTTTTTACAATCTGATGGAGGTTCCGGGACGAAAATCCTAGTCGGTTCCCTAGTTTTTCGGCAAGCTGACTAAAGTTCAGCGCTCCGTGATTAATAGCCCCGCGAGAATGCAAACCCATCAGCAATTCAACAAATTGAGAATCGGTACCCGACCAGAAAAGATCACTTTTGTTTTGGATACGGTTGGTGGCCACGTGATCGAGTAAGTCGGCTAAATAACCCGATAGTCGTTCAAAAGCCTGAATCTTAGCCAACTTAAGCGTATAGGGGTTGCCGAAATGGGCATCAAGATCCGGCCGTGTAGCCGGTAAGATAGAGAGAATAGGTTGCGCCTGACGAACAAAGAATTGTTCATCCATATCCCGCCGGGACATTTTGTAATAACTGTAAAATGCTTGGTTTTCGCGATAGTACAAGTCAATTCCCTTCAGCAAGTTCCTCAAATACTTCTTTAAACTTGCCTTGTTATCGGTTGGTCGATGATTTTCGATAAAAAGCAATTTTGTATAAAAAATCTGCTCCTTTGAAAATCCGGTCTTAATCTCTTTGAAGAAGCGAATTTCCTCTTCCATGCTATTGAAATGATAGCTTGACATAAAACTTTTAAGTTCCCACAGTGCAGTTTCAGCAGCCGCGAGCGAACGTAAGGCCTTTTCTACTTCGTTGCCACTAGACAACGCAATTTCTTGCAAAGCCAGCTCCAAGCGGCTTTGCAGACTATCAGTAAAAGAGTTCATTGGAAATAAAGACAGTATGATTTAGTTAATAACCTTCAATAGCGGAAGGATAGATCAACACCCAGGAATCAGACCTTACCTTTACCAACTCTAAAAACCGTCACAGTGGCCATAAAGACGTGCAAATAAATTTAATAAAAATATTATCAAAAAATATAAACATATTTCTATTTTTTAGAGATATATAAAACAATGTTTACAGTCTTATTTTTTCACCTGACAACAAGAATGGTCAGAAAAAAAATCGGACCGACAGGGCTAATCAAAGTTACAAAGCAAAAAATGACGGCTGCAAGCCTGCACTTCGTCGCTCGGCTATTTAGCGGATCACAGTCCTTCCGCACCGTAAACCGCCTCCCGGGCATTGCACCTGAAGGGTTACACCCCGTCATTTCTTGTTTGTCGACACGGCTGGTGATTGCCCTTTGGCACAACGCCGGGGCGGCCTGAAAGGCCATAAGCTAAAAGCCTGTTGTCAAACATGAAAAGTTTAGAGAATGCTCCACGGATTTATGTAGGTACTTACGCTCAGTACAATAGCGGATCCCTGTTTGGAAAGTGGTTTGAATTAAGCGAGTATGACAGCTACCACGAGTTTATTAACGCTTGTTTGGTGTATCATTCCCAAGAGCCGGGAGGAAGCCCTGAACTGATGTTCCAGGACTGGGAGCATATTCCCGGAGCGCTGATCTGCGAATACAAACTTGATGAAAGGGCCTTTGATTATTTTAACACGGTAGCCCAATTGGACGCGGTTACCCAGGATGCTTTTCAGTGCTACTGTGAGCACATTAGCTGTTGGCCGGGAAACAAAAATGATATTGATACACAGCTAGAGGAATTTCAGGCGTGTTATCAAGGCTATTTTGGAAATGAAAACAATCCGCGCCTGGCATTCGCTTACCAGTACCTGGAGGAAACCGGATTGTTAGACGGCCTTCCAAAAATTGTAGAAAGTTACTTTGATTACGAGGCCTTCACTCGGGATCTGTTCCTGGAGGGCTACTGCGAATTAAACGGACATGTCTTTTCTGACTACTAGCGCAATAATATTAAGAGCGTCGGAATAGTCTGACTTTCTCGACGCTCTTAAAAAAATATTCATCGATGCCTCACAAAGGAAAAACAATGGCTGGCCGGAAAATATTAGAAAAATAGTTGCGAACGGTTAGTTTCGATCTACCATTCTCTGCAGCAGCTCCACTTTTTCTCGTTCGGCCTGTAAAAGGCGTTCGTAAAGCTTTTTATTCTCATCCAGCGCTTCGACCCATTTGTCAATAGGGTTGAAGTTGAAAATCGGATTGTGCTGGATTAATGCACTTTGATCGTGGTTGTTAATCGTTTCTGAAATGATATTGATTGCGTTATCCGCATCGAAATTCTTGATCGCCTCGGCTGGCACTTTCAATACCTTCGCGACTTCTTCTAAAATATCCTGTTCAATCACCTCTTTTTGCTCCAGGATAGAAACACGCTTTTGGCTCCACTCCTCACCGAGTTCCCAGGCAAGTCCTTCTTGCTTGAGTCCCAGCATTTCCCGAAAACGTTTCACATTACGCCCTTGATGTATGGTCTTGTTCATAGGTTGGCTTTGAGTTGCTAACTTTCAAATATACTTATTCTGCCCAGGAATCCCTACTGGTGAAGGCGGACTTCACGGATAAAATATCCCAGTTGGCGGGCAAAGTATTCTTTTCAAGAATATACTGCCCCTCCCAATAGTTGCAACTTCGGTGAAGTTATCACTCAAAACTTTCCGCCCCATGAGATACACCGCTTCTAACTCGTTTCAGGACACTGCGGTCTGGCTATCGCCAGAAGAGATAAAAGACCCAGGTAAGTTTATAGGCGATTTTTGCCAGCA
Source organism: Ravibacter arvi (assembly GCF_039540405.1). NCBI lineage: Bacteria > Pseudomonadati > Bacteroidota > Cytophagia > Cytophagales > Spirosomataceae > Ravibacter > Ravibacter arvi. Next base: position 66,929 of record NZ_BAABEY010000001.1, on the reverse strand, counting down.
GTGGGAATTGTCTGATTGCCGCTATTTTCTTTGGAAGATGTTATCCGGCAGCATTTCCTATCAAGATCATGATGTCGTTCTACCTGTTCAGAGACAGATCCACTTCTTTGAGAATCTTATCTCGATGGTTGAGGCGGTATATATGGTTAACAAGCAGCCGGCTCAGCCTGGCGGCAAGTTAGGTCTCAAGGAGGAAGAGGGCGCTTTTCATAGCAATCCAAGCACATACAAAACGGATAGGCTGAGTGGTATATCTTACGCTGATGTAAGAGATGAGCTAGACCAGTTTTTTCAGACCTACACCCAAGGTCAGTTCAATGATAAGTTGATTCACATACTGGAAATCTATGCTTCTGATGAGTACTACAAGGAAACCTGTCCCGCCGATTTGGTGTGCTTTACGGATAAGTTGACAGATCTCGTACGAACGGCTCACCAAATCTTTGTGGCGGAAGGGTGTTTTTCTGATACCGGCAGTCTTGTAGGTTCGCAACTGCCGTCAGAAGGCGACATGCACTCTGCAGTCGTCCCCTCAATCGACGGACATCTAGCGGCAATTAACCAGGTCTTCGAATACCGAAGCCTTGAAGAATGGGAGCTCCTCGTTAAGGAAGTTACCTTTTTTGCACTTAGCAGTGATAACCCGAGTGAGTTAGGCTGCCTGGAGGATACTCTTTTAATATATAGAATGCTTTGCAAACTGGTGGATGCATGCTGGGAATTATTTTCATCAACAAACTGACCTAGTAAAAGGACTCCCGAGAAGAAGTTCTTCCTGGGAGTTCGAAGTACTCCCTATTTTTAAGGCCAACTCGTGAAGATGCTGACAAAACTGCGAGTACCGGTAACCGTCAGTGCCCCTCCAAGCTTACTCCCACTATAAAATAGAAAGTAATTTAGAGGCTCTTTTTTGAAGCGTCCGCAGTCTCCTTCCGTCCTTATTTGACCAACTTGCATTCCCAGCTTGTTCTATTAATCTTTCAAAATCACTAATAGACGCAATTTTAAGATCAACAGCTCGCTCAGGGTGTCCTATTTGTTCATAAAACCTTTTTGTCTTCTCCCTGACATAAATTGAAAAACAGGGTATTTGCAAGGAGTATGCTACAATAGCAAGATGCAGATGAGAAGTAAAAACCGCCCTAACTCCCGAAAAATAAGTCAAAAATTTCTCCAAATCATAATAAGATAAAGTATCACATTCGGTTGAAAATTTAGAAACTTCTGATTCAAAATTGCCATTAGAAACTAAAACAACATTTGAGAAATTTCGCCGAGCATATGAGCACACAGAAGTAAATATATCATTCACATTAGGATTATTCACTTTGGCATCTTCATAGTGAGAAATATCAAATTGAATTGCAATCTTGCTTAATGATGACCTCGAAAAATTCAGGTAGTAAGGAGTCAACAAAGCCAAATCAGCTCCTTCAATCAACTTGCGCTTCTCTACACCTAATGTCTGAAGGAAATTTTTAGAGTCCGTATCTCTAACACCAATTTTGTCTGCGAGATTGGCTATATCTAAAGCTAGCTTCCTGGAACTACTCTGTATTAAAGGCCCGGCACCTATCCCTGTCACAGCTACGCGAACCCCCTCAAATTGGCCTTTCAATGCCGCTTTTAAAGCTAGTTCCCTGTAATAATCATCTGGAACAATTCCCGCATCTCCCAATAACCCTCCTCCACCAATAACCAATAATTTAGCCTTCCTTATCAAGAAATCAAGATTGTCACAGTACTCAATCCCTAGCCACACAGCATTTTCCTTTCGAAAAGAGGGAATGCAAACATTATAATTTCTAGACTTCAGATATTGGGCAATAATAGCTCCAATAACATCATCGCCAAAATTATGGTATCTATATGGCCCAACAATAATTGCACTCTCCCGATGGTTACCAATTGGCCTGTCTAATCCGAATAGCTCATAAAGCACATTCCTCTCTATTTCCATGGTGAAATTAGCCTCGACATGCCTTAAAGCTTCGCGGCTCATTCTTTCTCTAAGCTCATGATTTTCGGAAAGTTTCAATAAATAATTTGCATGTGCCTCAATATCGCCAGGGTTAAACAAAAAACCTGTTCTCTCGTGCAAAACAGTCTCCTTTACACCTCCACTTTTCCCGGTAACAACAGGCAATCCAGCTCCCATTGCTTCGACAATAGAAACCCCGTATGCCTCCTCCTGATTAGTCAAACTACCCTTTATATTATGCGCAGTGAAAATGTGACATTTTTCACGGACATTTTTTGCTACATCGTACGGCAATACTCCAAGGAATTTAACTCTATCAAAAAAATTTAATCTGCTTTTTAACAACTGACAGGTAATCAAAAGAGGCCCATCTCCAACAATTAATAGTTCGGCATTCATCCCCCTTTCACAAGCAATTTCAAAGGCCCTTATTGTAAGATCTGGGCCTTTGAAGTCTACAAGTCTTCCCAAAAAAAGTATTTTAACAGGCAAAAATGACTTATAAGGGCTTAGTCCCTCAATGGGAACACCGAAGTGAACTACTTTAATGTGGTTAGCAGATAATCCTCTATTCACAAGTAACATCTTCGCATGAACGGAATCAGCTATATATTTAACTGACGTAGGTAAGGACTTACAAAACTCTAAATACTCTTCTGAATGAAAATTGCTCGTAGAATCGCGTTCAAATTTTCGATCAAAAGTTAAATCAAATCCATGACAATGAACAAATACTTTACGGGTCCCATACAGAAAAAAATCCTTTATTAAGAAAAAATTTGTCAAATAATGAATATAATAAACATCAATTCCAAATTCCATTTCTAACTTTTCCAATTTTCGCAAAAGAAAAAAAGAGTTTAAATAAGTCGCGGAACTTTCTTCGGATAGTCCAATTATATTAATACCCTCCTCAAGTTTTCGTTGAGAGGACTCCAGCACCCCAATATATCCGATATACATTCTCATGTAATCAACTTGCCTCCATAGCCATAATTCCGTAGGTGATTTGTAACTATTTGTGATAAACGCTATTTTCATCGGTAGAATTTTCAATATAGTGATTAATAATGTGACTTTCGGCCCCTAATTTAATTGCGTTTTTCAACATCTCCTTGTGATACACTTTGTAAATATCAGACGATATATCACTCCTATATTTATCAATAAATCGAACGCATGAGTCAAAATCAATAGAACGGCTTGAACTATCATTAATATGATATATGGAGGTAATATTCGGATTACAAAGTAATTCAAATTCTTTATCAAATCTGATTACAAAATCGTAATCTTGATGACGATAAAGTGTTTCATCCCAAAGGATTTTTTTTGCAGCCGACGCTTTCATAAATAAAGTAGAAGTTTGTACACCAAATCCTGAAGATAACAAATAGTTAATCATTTTTTCATTTGTATGCTTTTGCCTGCTATAAGACACCTCCATATCATCTCCTCTCCTGGCAAAAACGCTACTATATACGCCATCACAATTATGTTTTTCTATGAAATTAACACCACTCGCTAGATGATGAGGGAGCCATTCATCATCCGCATCCAACATGGCGATATAACTTCCATTTGAAGAAATAATTCCATAATTTCTTGCAACGTTAGCATTGCTATGTTTAAGTCTCAAATATGACAAATTTTTTAAACGAAGCGCGTCGATGACTGAGAAATAACTCTCTTCCGATCCGTCATCAACTACCAAAATCTCGAAGTCCTCGAAAGTCTGAGACAAAACACTTCGGAGCGCACGAAGTAAAAACTTTCCATTATTATAGAAAGGAATAACCACTGATACTTTAGGCTTATGTTCAATCATTTGAGTCAAAAATCACGTCTGAATCAAAAAAAACAAACAAGAGTAATCCAGCTACTCCTTCGAGTATACCAAACTTTTTCATATTCGATTTAGAAAATACATTAATACATTCTAAATCAATTCGTTCAACTAAATTTAAATCAATGTATTTTTTTGCATATTCCATGTATTTTTTAAAGAATGCTATGTTTTCAATTCTTCTTTCTAAACAAAAAATAACGATAGCAATTCCGGGAACACCATTTCTTAGCGAAAAATCAAGTTTATTAAGTTCGTCTCTATATTCCTCTTCATTCAAATTATTCAAAAGGCTAAATCTGGACACCACAATCTTTTGATTTAGCAAAAAAATATTCAGATTTTTCGCAGACTGAATCCCACTTTTAAGTTCCTCCAAAGCTAAAAGCAACAACAGTTTATTGCACTGCAAAACAGGTTCACAAGTTATACATTCATCCAATAACATAACAAAAATATTTTCAGAGACGTTAATATCGAGCTCAATGACTTTTGCGAGAAATACAATTAAAACTGGAAGAGTCCATGTTATGTCAAATTTAACAAGATCAGTAATCCGAAAATTCTGCATTTCAACAGAATCATCTGGTACTCGGCGTGGCTCCCTAAGTGCATGCAACATTTCAGGCAAAATCAAACTGACGTGATTACAAATCTGTTGCAAAGCTATTCTATTTGTTTTGAAAATCGAACTCGTTGAATTCACTAAACTGTTCTTGATACGATTCAAAAAATAAACTCCTGGCCCAACTACTCCATCAAGCAGTCCAACTTCTCTGGGAGTATTTTGCAAAAAAAATTTGAATATTTGTTCATCCATCTCCTCTAAAATTTCATCACTATTTTCAGCTTCCAAAAAGCAGTTGTGTAATAGATATTCAATCCCCCAACCAATTCCAGCTAACCCACTTTCGAAATCAATAGAAGTATTGCTTGATAGATGTGAGACGACATCATCTACTAGTTCCCCTGCAACTATTTCGAACGCTGGATTTGTTGTTTTTCGAGTAAGATGATAAAATTGAATAGCAACTCCCATTTTCCCGTGTAGTAGTCCAATATTGTCAATAGAATGTGCATTCAACAACATACTTCGAACAATCGATAGATACTTTGTAAGATAAAAATCCATAGTTAAATATCTGATAATAAAAATAATCTCTGATACAATCTCAAATTTTCAGACAGTTAAGAAAAAGGTTTTGGTGAGTCACGTGTAAATTGGGAGGCTCTCTAGTGCAAAGTCATCCAACGCTCTGTTTAGGTTGGAGTGCTTGCACTCGCACTAAAATTTTCAATTTCTATCATTCATCATACAAATATAAAGTCAATATACAGGCAAACAGTTGATGCGAAACTTTTCACTAAATCACTCAACATACGACTATCGCGTCTTTCCAAGTGCTGACAAGTTAGAGTCACAACATTCAGATATGCATAAGCTCTCTTCCATTAAAATAAACTCAAATCATCATAACACCGGCAGCTCATGAAAACAACATTAGAACGAGCAAGTTTAAGTCAGGTACACCGCTGCATCCAGCGCCTTCTTAGGAATTAACAAATAGAAGTCCACAACTAATACTACCACAATTATCCGATACAGTTAACACTCAAAACCTTTCGCCACAATATAAAGTACCTTGTACAAAATCCATGCATCACATTTGTTGGTGGCAAATTTCTTCGACGCTTACACTGGTACAGTAGGCTTCAAGGTAGGGGCCACATGTACTTTCGCAAACTCTGAGTTTGTTTATTGTAATAAACAAAATTTCTAAACCCTTTTTGCCACTTTAGACAGAAACAAGTACTTAATCTTCCCGTTCTTCGGACGAGAGATGTTCACATTTCTTTTTCCAAAAAATTTTCTAACAGCTCTCAGTTACTTTTTCAATTGAATTCAACTAGGTGAAAATAGCGTAAACCCCAATTCAAACCGTCTCATAGTTCAGGAGGAGCTCAAACTCTCACAAATTCCCACAGCCGTCCAAAACGTTTTTTGGGGCTGAGAAAATGTGGCTTCCAGGATTTCTACACGTTTTTTAAGCCTGTTTCTAAAATCTATCCACACCTTATACGTAGTTGGTCTCCCTCGAGTCCAGTTATTGGCTTGTAAAACGGGTTGTTCAACCATTCCATTAACCTATTTTGACGAACAGATTCAGTCTGATAAAGGCAACCATATTGGATAGGTGCCATTTGTAATCCGCTTTCTCTTTGAGGTATTTGAGTAGCAGCATGGGAATCATAGCGGTCCAGATTTGGATCAAAACCGCGTTTTCCGAGGTGCCGACGAAGGACTTGATCTTCATATGAGTCTTGATTTGTTTAAAGAATACCTCTATCGCCCAGCGCTCTTTGTAAATATCCGCTAACGTTTGTGCATCCCAATGACGGTTGTTGGTCAGGAAGACGTACTCCTTTCCAGTTCTGCTGTCCAAATAGCGAATACGCCTCAATAAGTAGCCATATTCCTTCTTGGAAGCGTAGGAGGTGAGGCAAATGTCCTCATCTTGAAGCACTCCGCCTTCTACGTCATACTGCTCTTTGACTTCATGCGCCATATTCGATTTGGCTCGAGTCACAAAGAAACATCCCCTGCTGTCCAAAACCTTCAGCCAGCCAAAATCCAAGTAGCCCCGATCCACTACTACGACGCTTCCTTTCGGGAAAGTCATTTCTTTGGCTACTTTTATCTCATGCGTTTTGGCCTCGGTAAGCTTTACAAATACGGGGAGTAGGCCGTCGTAATCGAGCACGGTATGCAGCTTGACTGCACCTTTTTGACTACGGTAACAGGCCCAATCGAAGACCTTCAGGCACAGAGGAATAAAACTGGCGTCGGCGAGAAAAATCTTCCTTCGAAGCCGTGACAGCCCGGATCTGGAAAATTTATGAGCACCGCTTAAATGCTCCAGTAACATGAAATATACCGCTTTGAATAATTCCGGTGTTCGATTTCTATTGATATACGATAGGCTGGACTTGCTAGGAACACGATTGGCGCCCAAATGAGACAGATTGCCGGTCGTACTGGTCAAACCGTTACTGATGTCACGCACCAAAGCTGCACCCCCGATATGGCAGAACAGCATGGTTACTAAGTGCGTCCAAGAATTAATCCCCTTCTGATGCTTATCAGAAGAGTGTTTCGATACTAAGCGTTCGAACTTATCTCGGGGAATCAGACTCAGCATTTGACTGAAAAGTGATATTTTTACCATCGGGAGACTCTTAGGTTTTCGTTTAGCAACTACAACCTAACACTTTTGAGTGAGAGTCTCTCTTTTCTATGTGCTTTCAGGTTTTATTTTGGACAGGTATGACAAATTCCATAACACCACTGCATAAAATGGAAAGACTGTACAGTTACTTCAAAAAATTAAGTGATTTACCTACATCAAGCCAAATACGCTTTGCGACAGACACGTCTAAAGTAATAATTTCCGCATCTGCCATCATACCTGGTTTAAGTTTAATAAGCGAATCCTTTGACTCACGAAATATTGTTACTTTAGAAAAGTATAGGCTATCCCTCGTAGGGATATCTCCAACTTGATCTATTCTTCCTCGCAAAAAACCATACTGCTGGTAGGGATAACTCCGGACTTTTATTAAAACTTCTTGATTTTTCATAACCTTCGACATAGCAGCAGGCGAAATATACATCTCTCCATGATAATTATATCTGCCGGGATTCACATAAAACAATACTTCATTTGCAGCTACATGCTGCAATTCTTGTAGAGACGAGCTATAAACCAGATACCCATTAGTACTCGAAGTCAATACATATAGCTTCTTCCAACTTTCAGCCTCACTTATAAAACTATTCATCGATTGAACAAACCTTTTCTTCTCCTCCAAAATTCCATTCTCCAGCTCCGAAAGCTCTCTACTCTTTGAAAGAATCGCTAGGTTATTGTTAATTATACTACTTTCACTTTGGGGGATTATCTGTCGTTTAGCTAAGAGTACAGCTTCTCGCTGCTGCAAATCAAGAGCGCTGATTACTTTCTCTCTCTCTAATCCTCTATATAGTTCAAATTCCGCCTCCCCTAGGACAAGCTCCCTTCTCTGTAGATCCAACGTTGTTTTAAGCCAAATGCCCTGTTGTCGCAAATTATCAATTTCCTCTAGAATATACTCCCTTCTTTTTCTAGAAATTCCTAAATTTGTCATCGCCCTATACTCAAGATATGAAGAATACAGATTCTGATAACCATTTTGAAGTTCACCAAGTTCAAGCTCGCGAGGCAGAAGAATACCATCCAAGCTATCAAATTCTAAATACCCCTCCTTAAGCTCTTTTAAGCTTTTAAGAATTAACAAAACCTGATTATGATCAGCTGTGCTTTCCAAATATGCTATATCAGTCCCGTTTTTTACCCAGACATTCTCTTTAACCAAAATCTTAACCAAATTACCATCTTTTTTGCTAAAAATTGTCTTGGGATTTTGGTCAGTACTAAGTATCAAAGACGTTCGAACAGTTTCTGGATATTTAATAAAAAATGTTAAAAAAATAAAAAAAGAAACAACACAAAAAATTGAAAAAATACCCCGCCTCAATAACCAAGAGGGCGGTTTCGATATAATATCCTGTACCTCTTCAGAATGGCTATTCTCACGTTTGGAGTACACATTCGAATTTATGACTACATTATCCTCCATATGTTAACAGTTCCTAGTCACAAAGCTCCAGTTGATTCTTAATTAATTCAAAATATTTACCACGAAGACTCACTAGGTCATTGTGAGTCCCCTCTTCTACGACCTTTCCCTTGTCCAATACAATAATATTATCAACATATCTGACCGTACTAAGGCGATGAGCAACAATAACCACGGTACGGTTTACACAAAACTTATGAAAGTTTTCAATAATTTCCTTTTCATTGTTCGCATCCAAAGAACTCGTAGCCTCATCTAGAAAAATATAACTAGGATTCTTATATACAGCTCTAGCAATCATAATTCTTTGGCGTTGACCTTGACTAATTCCCTTTCCAGACGTACCTATTTTAGTATTAAGGCCGAATGGTTCATTATCAATAAATCCACTCAAATTCGACACCCGAATAGCAATTTCTAAACGCTCGCTATCTATAAAATCATCATCAATAACTATATTGCGTAAAATAGTATCACTGTAAATATAATTTTCTTGCAATACACACCCACAACTGTCTCGCCAAAATGAAAAATCGATAGAGTCTAGCTTCTTATTACCGATAAATATATCGCCAGATTCATAAGAATAGAAACGCATCAAAAGCCTTAAAATGGTAGTTTTTCCGCTTCCACTTGGACCAACAATAGCAGTAGTTCTCCCCTCGTAAAACTTTAAATTCAATTGATCGAATATCAACTCACTACCGGAGCCAAAATACCTAAAAGAAATATTCCTTAGCTCAATTGTTCGGCACTTTGGTAAAACCCTCAAATACTCTCTTTCGATATCCTCTTCACTCGCAGCTTCATATATTTCGTTAATCCTCTCTACACTAATTTTAGCATCTTGATAGCCTTGCATAAATCCTATAAGTGATTCGACTGGGCTACTAACCATACCAACAATATATTGAATACTCATCATCGCACCAAAGGATATTTCGTCATCTATAACGGCTCTCACGCTAAAATATGAAATAAGAATCCCCTTTGTTTGATTTATAGCAATCGATCCTAACGACTGATATTGCGATAAAGCTAAGCTTTGAATACGAAACTTTAAAAGTTTCGCCTGAATCCCCTCCCATATCCACCTTTTTTGTCTTTCAGCATTATTTAATTTAATATCCTTGATACTCTGTATCATTTCCACCAAATAAGTCTGATTTTCAGAAGAAATTTTAAACCTTTTTTGATCCAATTCACGTCTCTTCCTCATAAATGCGATGACCCATAGCGTATATAGAAGTGTGGAAAAGAAAAAAGTAAGAAAAATAAGCTTGCTATAAATAATTAAAAGAATGCCGAACACTAACACATTGACCAAAGAAAATAGAGTGTTCAAAGTACTTCCCGTCAAAAAAGCCTCAACTCTCTTTTGATCTGCTATACGCTGCATAATATCGCCATGCGTCTTAAGGTCAAAAAAAGTCATAGGTAATTTCATCAATTTAATAAGGAGATCAGTTAAAATAGAAATATTGACTCTTGTACTAATATGTAACATTATCCACGATCGAATAAAAGATATAGATATGTTACCAAAAAATAGAAAAAATTGGGAAATTAGAATCAAATTTACAAAACCCATATCCTTTCCATTTATACCCAAATCAACGACAGATTGAGTCAAAAATGGAGCAAATAGTGATAAAACAAGTCCAACAATCATTCCAAGTATTACTTGAAAATACAATCTTCTAAATTTGTAAAAATAAGAAAATATCTTAGTCCAATTTAATGTACCATTTGTTTCCAAATCACTCTCAAAATTTGAAAATTCAGGCCCAGGACTCAAAACCATACCCAAACCTAAATCCCCGTCAATAGAGCACCACGATTTTCTAAATTCACTTTTGTGATAGCAAACCAGCCCTGCGGCCGGATCAGATAAAAAATACTTTCCATTTTTAACTCTATACAAAACCACAAAATGGTTTTGATTCCAATGAAGAATGCACGGCAGCTCTAACTCATCCAGTTGAGAAAGCGATAGCTTAGCAGCATACGTTCGAAAACCCAGTCTTTCAGCAGCAGTGCTAATTCCCAGAAAGCTTACACCCTCTCTAGTCGTTTGCGTAAGAGTTCTCAACTTATGAATGGAGACCGCTCGCCCATAATGTTTGAATACAATTAGCAAGCAGCTCGCACCACAATCCATCGAGTCCATCTGCTTAAAATATGGAAATTGCTTCAACACGGACCAGGTATTTAGTTAAGTTTTAAGAAAAATTAAAAAAATAAATATGAACTAAATAAGCAAACCATAAACAAACAAAATCTACACAAATCACAATAGAAATAAAAGAAATCTGAAAGCTAAATTAAACTCTCAAATTTAAAACCGATAAATACGTCTCGCAAAAAAAATATTCATCACCTAATTCCGACTATAATTCGTAGCTTTTCGCAAAATATCATCTGAAGTATCCATTATTTCACCCTTACTTCTTTCAACAAATACATCTGGAACAATCCCAACACTTTGACTTTCAATTCCGTTAGGAAAAGTTACCCTAAGGCCAGAAAAATAAAATTTTAGGTCCTTATTCCCAATCAGAGGAATAGAAGAAATATCTCCATCAGAACCAGAAGTTGTCCGTCCTATTAGAATTGTCTTTTCGCTATTAGACTTGAGCATCATAGTAAGATACTCCGCCTTACTTTTAGTAGCTTCGGAAATTAAAACAAAAATCTTTCCATCAAATATATGATCGTCAGCACGTCTGAAAACCGTACCAAAAGATTCTCTTAATAGCCCCGGATACTCGTGAGTCGTCATAAACCTAACAAATGTCGTCGAATCCGGCACAAACATTCTCGCAAAAAGAAGAAAATCAGAATTGCAATAATCACGTGTGTCGATAATCACATTTTCAACTCCATTTAAAAGTTTAATCGTTGTATCCCTATCGGACCGCTTCCAATAGAAACTGTTCAAATACAAAGTCTTATTCGTAAGAAGTTCAAATCCTTTTTTAAGAGCTTTAGTGTCAGTATTTACATCATGCAAGAAACGAAAATGTTCAGGTATCTCGTTATAGTCCCAATTCACTCTAATCATCTTCCGAATGCCATTCATATAGTATGTAATCACAAAATTTTTCTTCTCACCCTCTCTGAAACTTAAAAGATCAAATTTCTCGAGGATATGTCTAGAAATCTCCTTTCTACCAGCACCGATATATCGTTCCAGCCTCTCAATCTTGTTTGAAATCGACTCTGAATCAAAATCTACAACGACTGCTCCATTTGTTATCCCCGTTTTCTGCGAAAAGTTCTTTTCGATAGAAGTAACAACTACCGAAGAATCATTAACAATCTTAAACTTCATTGGAACAGGAATAGGATTTGAATAACAGATACCAGCAAGTGTCAAAGAGTTTTCAGAAAGCAACGCATGGCCATCATATATAGACGCATTTAGTAAAGCAAGTTGCCGTCGATAGTTTTTTGATGAATTAGCCAAAATAAAAAGACCAATGTGTTTATTTAAAACACTTTCCCATGAATTTGGCAACATATATTTGTAGGGATAATAATAGAATATGATATTCCAATAACGATACAGTGATAATACGCGAAATCTTACGTCTATCAAATTGCTATCGTAGTAGGTATTCTCATGAAACACAGGAGAAGGCTTCTTAATTTGGGCCGGAGTTTCTACATAAACATTCTTAAACGGTCTAAATTTACTTTCTATTTCAAGCAACTTACTCCTTAACTCAGAATCAATAAATTGAATACTATCAATCCATCTGTGATTTACATTAACTCGCTCAGAAAGTTTAGCTCCCATTACAAAAAAATTCTCATGATGAGACGAAGAAATAGCATTATCATAAGCTAAATCGATTACGCTTTTTATCGATTTTCGAATATTCTTACTAGAACTATTATCCAATATACTCTCTATACTCTCAAGCGCAATAGCATCCCAGTCATTATTCTTTACGGATATCTTTGGAGAGAAATACTTCAAAAATCCCCATACTAGCCCTAAGCTATATAGTCCTTGAACTAAATTTTGATCTAGAAATATTCGTTTTTGCATACCATGAACCCACTCCGAATTTAATTCACCATCTTCCACGGCAACTGTCAACTTCCTAATCCCAATCTTTTTAACTCTATTCAAAATTAGACTACAAGAAACAGTATCAATTTCCTGCTCAAATGGTAAAGAAATTTTAAACTTTCTAGTAACAACTTGCTCATCAATAAAACAGACAGGTACATAACATGAAATAGCGCTCCTATTTTTAAGTTTGGCCTTAATGAAAACATATATCTGTGACGAGTCAAGATCTGAAAGTTTTTCTAACTCACCTCGCAACACTACAATGCCACTATTCCTCTTTATATCCCAAATTTTCTTATAGATAGAAACTCTGGTATGAATATTACTGGCATTAAATTCGCCCTCTTTATCAGAAGAAATACTAACAATATTTCCCATACTAGTTGACGAATTTATTAACGGCAAAACCCATTCTGAAGTACTGAACTTTTGAAATCCTTGTTGTGATTGAACCGGTATCTGTAAGCATAACAGAAACAACACTAAGATTATCCTTCTCATAGGTAAATAATAAACGTAAAAAGACACTCAAAATTGAATACTATTCGTATACTCACTAACAATCACTTTTTGGCTTTTTGCCACTACAGATTTATAATAGGAAAACAAAAAAAAATACATTCTAAATTCAATCAAGCGAGGTTTTTGTGTAAAAAGTCGATTAATAAACATATGAATGTGACTACCGACGAACTGCCAACTTTTCATATCAGCACAATCACTAAGCTTAATCAAATTCTCAACACCCATCAGATAATTATTTACTATTTTCCTTTGGGCTATCGAAAGCATATAGAAGCCAAAATTATCCTGTAGTTGGTCCTTTTGGGCTCTGTACAGATTAGAAAGCTCTTTTCTTACTGCTTTGTCTCTTTGATAACTAAACTCAAGAGCAAACTTTTCAAAATAGAATTTCAAAAAAGAAAACTTCTCGGTTTTGTCGATCTTCATAATATCTAATGTCTTATCAACTACATAGATACTTAATAAAAATATATCAGCACTATTATTGACTTTCCTAAATTGCCTAATCAGCTCGCATACAAAACAACTATTTAGCTGAAATAAATGCTCAGACAATCCAATACTCTTTTTGCCGTACCGCTCAATCTCACGCCTATAAGTACCAGAACATATATCACGTAAATAATTCTTGTCAATGAATTTCTTAAGCCGGAAATACACCTTCTCCAAAACACATCCAATCTCAGAGCCAACCTTGAAACGCAGTCTAATATGGGGCAGCGGATCAGCATACTTTATAAAAAACCATGTTTCTACAGATCCATTTTTTAGCAATAAATTAACGTCCCGCGCTAAAGCAGCCAATATTTCGTCAAAGTGCTTAGGCTTACAATATATTTTCAAATATAGCCATTCACTTCCAAGATAGAACGTACGCTTCGCCCCCAAGGAATTCAACCACGAATTATCAAATTTTGCAATTGCCTTATTCTCCCCACTTTGCTTCACCGGAATTAATATTTCATTAGCAAAGTAATTTCCCTCATAATTTTGAAGAGCAGAACCCGAATTCAAACCAGTTTCGGCCGCAAAAACAAATTCATGCAAATCTATTTGTCGGTATTTCTCCAAATTTTTTTTTAGAATTTCAAGACATAAGTCAACAGTCAAATCCAACACCAATTGATTGTCACCTTCGGCTATAGTGACTAATCGAGGAATATCTCTACTATTTTTAACTTCCCTAAATGCCCGTATAAAAAAAGAAAAACCCTTTGGAACATTAACAAAATCTGCTAGATATATTCTCCATCTGGCGCGAGAAACAATGCAATTCTTATATATCACACGAGGAAGATATGCTTCCGAATTCATCAATTTTCCCCATTTCCAAATAGACACAGGTTTCACATTTTGATATTGAAGGTCACTTAAGAAATGATATATATCGAGGCTATTTGTGGCATAATTATGCGCATTTGTTAGTTTGGGAATTACTCTTTTCTTTAACTTCTTAGAAAAGAGAATTATTTCACCATTTTGAACTCTAACGTATAAATCATTCAACATTATTTTAAAATCGCTCTTTACCTTTGAGAGCGACAAAAATTCGATTTCATACTTTGTCAGCTCCGGACGAGAAACTACGTTCCCAATCCTAGATTGAGGCAAATGAGCAATTTCAGCATTGATGTAGTCATCGCTCTCTTCTTCTTCGCTGATTGCCTTAATTTTATCATAAAGATCCGGCGATCCATGACAAAATCTACCAAACAACTTAGTGTTAGATAAGTTTACTCCCGAGATGTTATATTCTGCCTTATTGTTACTCCCTAAGAAATTTACAAATATAGTAAATGCGTTTGGAAGTGGGTTGGGAACCCGTGCCATCTTAATATCCTCCTGCTTGATCACTATTTCACTAGAACCTGATTTGATGAAATCAAGATACTTAGCAAACGATAGTCTTTCCAATAAAGACCCATCGTCAATATTTTCCATATTCGATCTTAAATTGGATAGTTCCGATGCAGTTCGGTACCCAATACCTGTTTCACTGTCAAGTACATCGACTAGCCTTACGGATTGTAACTCATAGATGTGAGTAAAGTTTCTCTTAAATCTCTCCATATACACGTTTTCATGCAAGTCAGTATTCAAAGCATTAAGATCACTTACTACATCTAAAATATCGCTGATAGCGCCTGCGCTTAGAGATAAATCATTTGATACTCCAAATGTATCCATTTGAAATAATCTACTCTCACTATATTTAAAGTCTGGAATAATACTATCTACAATAGATTTTACTGCAAAATAGCTCGACATTTCACCTTTTCCTAGCTTTATCACCTCTATATGTTTAGCAATCAATGCAAACGACTCACGTATACTAACCACACTTGGTTCAATTTCACTTATTCTAAATATTTCTCTAAAAAGAGAATCAAAAAATTCTTCTCCCGTAACATTTGGATCAATACTGCTATACAGGATATTATTTTCAATCAAACAATCGAGATAATCTTGCACTTCCCTTATCTCAAAACCATACTTAAGGGATATTTTTTTGCACAGAGAATCATAACATAAACCGTTCTTGCACAACAGAAAGATATCATAAATAATTGATGAATACTTTGTCTCGCTTAAATGAAAAGTGCGCTGTCCGTCTTGATCATATCTATACTCAATATATTTGACGGTCCCTGCGCATCTATATGCAGTGGAATTGGGAAAATACAATAGATGCTTTTTAATGGCGGGAATATTTCTCAATCGAATTGCTAAATGACATAAAAAATCCATATCCAAGCGAAAATGTCTCCTTATTGATGTACTGTCAATTATTAAATTAGTATTATGATCAATCTGCCCTACAGTACAACTAGCAAAGAGACCGAAAGGAGTGCAACGTGTACATGATCTCGCCAAATATTTCAAGAGTGATCTAAGTATGGATCTGCCGTCATTATTTTTAATATCAAGGCTTGTTTCAGTAGCATGCCTTTTTATTTCATAAAAAAGAACCGGCGACGCTAAGTACAACGCTTCGTAAAATTCATCAGTGAGATATCTAAAAACAGAGTGTGGCCCAACCCTATTTATTTCTTCGTATAGATTAAACAATGTTTGTATTGGAAAAATAGGGTTACGTACAAGAAAAAACGGAGAATCAAATTTTCTATTTTTCATAACAAAATCAGTTTCTAAGTAAAAGACATTTGTCCCAAATAGGCATAGACGGATAAATTCTGTTTAAAAGGCTAATCCCAACACCACTAATACCCTCTAGTAAACCAAACCTATTGTTATAACCGAACGTAGAATTCCAGTTTGTCCGCGCTGTTATCAAATTCCTCACTGGCTCAAGATAGCAAATAGTTCTATTATACCAATAATTTGATGATAAAAGAAACTCTTTTTCATTTGTTTCGAGGTAAAAATTATATAAAATATGAGAAATTCCAGAGGCTCCATGACATATTGCTGCGTCCTTTACTAGCCCCATTTCTGTATCACAGATTTTGCTAGCACTTCTTATGGCAAGAATTGCCTCATTAAGAATGTAATTGTCAGATAAAATCTTTCCGGCACTCCACAAACTGACAGCTACTCCGAGATCTCCGTAACACCAACCGAGGCGCGAATTGGAGCTATTAAAAGCGCCAATATCGCACTGATAGGGATATAAGGAAAAAGTGTCACCTCTATTTTTGCAACTTAAAATTGTATAAGCACACTTTCTAATGTAATCGACAAGAAATTCATTCTGATCTAAATATTCGTATACAGCTGATAGTATTGCAAGTATTGACGGCGTACCATGAGAAAGTCCTAAGTTTATAACTCCAGATTTTATTGATTTAGTTTTGAATTCATATGAAGGCCAGAATAGGAATTCATCAGTATTACAAGCTGCGTCGAGCAGTTTTCGAGTCATCCTGATAATGGCGTGTATGGTTAACTCATCTTTTGGTCTTCCAAGCAAATAGCGCAAAGCTCCCGATGCGCCATGCAGAAAGTCATAGTTTCCAGCTTCAATGGTTTTTATAAAAAAAAGTTCTGCTATACAATCAAGCTCCACCATATCCTGCTCAATCTCGCAATAGCCGGAATCAGACAAATAAGTCATCAACCACCCGGAGCCAATAACTCCAGAACAAAAGCTAACAGTCCCCGCATCCGAATATTCAAACTCCAAGTCTTTATCAAATAAATTTTCTATGACCTTATCTGCAAGTCTTTTACTCTCACAATTTGAAAATATTTGAGAATAATTATACAAAAATATTGATAAACCGGCAGAATTGCACAATGCTCCTTTATCAGATTTTATAAAAGAAATATTTTCCTTAATAATTCGATATATATTTTCAACTTGCGAGATAATATCACGCGTACTACTACATCCTACCATAGATATTAGTATTATAGTTTATCATATAAAGAAATCGTTAAATCAGACATTCGCTTCGAATTTAGCTTTTTTGAAATTAATTCTTTCGAATTTCTAATTAAAAAATCGCGCAATTTCTTAGATTCGTATAGTCTTTCAATGCATATTCTCAAGGATTCAATATCTATACCAGACACCGTACCATATGTACTTTTATGTACAGCTGATTTGATAGCATGAAAATCGTCTTTAAATAAACAGAATTCTGGTATATCACTCAATATTAAGGGAAGTCCATAATTCATCATTTCTAGAATCGAAAAACTAGACTGTTCTGAATATGAAGGCAATACACCAATATTTGCCAACCTATAGATAGCCGAAATTCTGTCGTTTGTCATATATCCTATCTTCAATATTTTACCTCTTACATCGTCTTTCAAATTAGCAAATATTGATAAATCGCCATCGCCAACAATCACAAGTTTAACTTTAGTTCTATTTTTTGAAAAGCTCGTAAATGAACTAATTAGTTCAACTAATCCCTTTCGCCTATTTAATCTTCCCACATACAATATAATAAAGTCATCAGAGGACAGTTCCATTTCATTTTTTAGTGTTTCAGTAACCTTATTATCCTGTGGGGGAGCGAAATGAACGCCATTATAAATAAGATTAGCTTTTTCCGGACAGATATGATTATAATCAATTGCTCTATGCATTGTAATATCCGACAAAAAAATACACGCATCTAGGTTGCTTAAATATTCCCTTTCGGAATTAAATAGGCTCCAATTTAATTCATCTGCCCGGTCATTCGTTTTAAATTCCGGTTTTTCAAAAAGTGCCGTATGCTGAGTACCAATAACTCGAAAACCTTTCTGCTTTGCTACAATCGCCATCCCTTTTTCTCCCACAGAATTTAGATGCACGATTCCAGTGCGACATTGTGTCAAATTTTGCAAAATCGCAAAACATGTTAGCGAGCGAAATTGCTCGCGAAACGCTATTTTACTTGTAGCATCAAATTCATCACGAAAATCAAATGATAGTGATATTTCAATAGATATCATTCCCGAAGTAGAACTATTTGATAATACTTTTACATCGGGTGTCGCCGCATAATTAATTTTTACCCAAAATATATTGTACTTATTGGAATCCAGTAGATAATGAAATAATATTCTCCTATAAGTACCGATACCATAATTTTTTCCCTCTCCGCGAGTATCAATAAAAAAAATATTTTTCCTTTTCAAGGTTTATCAAAATTTAACGATGTCGCTATAACAAATGAAATTATAAAGTCAAAATTAAAACTTTTTGGGTTTTTCATAATGACCCAAAATATATTTAAATTACCGAATTGATGTTCATCGTTTTCTAAAAAACACTCTGAACTATGTATCTCCCACCTGTCTCTAATATAACATCTTAAACATTGCTCGTCTTTAGTCAAAGAAGAAACAGCCTCCTTGATTAAAATTTCATTTTCTATAATTCTCAATATATCACTTTTATAGCTTCTAATTTCGTCACAATTACTCTCAAATAGCATAAACAAACTTAGGCATATTAGCGTTTTATGGTATCTATTATGTGTATCATAGTACTCCTTTATTAGATATGAAGGTAAATGTACAAGTGTATAGTCATCCAAGTACTTTACGCAATTATTTATCCTCATTGAGGCCAAAATAAGCAATTCCACTTTATCTCGATTTTCATTCAGAAAATTTTTACCTATACCCGGTATTGTCACCAAATTCGATTTTTTTAGCGGCATTTTCGTCTTATTATTTGTTCTATATAATTGCAAATAAGACAATTCATATATTGACAAAAATTTCGCTTTATACAACCATTTGTTAATAATTTTAGTAACTGGTTTAATGTCCGATTTCACTTCAATAGAGCGTAAAATAAAACCAATAGCCACGAGTGCCTTTAGATACTCTGACTTTTCACCTTTTCTACAATCCCTTACTTTACTATATATTTCCTTTATGAGCTGCGACAGGCACTCTATACCGAGATTCCAAATAAAGTCACTTTTAGCCAAAATTGCTACACCAATGATGGACAAACATTTTAATATTTGTGCGCTTGTATTTTCCCAAGATAGATTTGAGATCAGCGATATATACAAATCAATGCTCTCAACTTTACTAGTTTTCATATTTTCAATTTCTTGAAAATTTTCCATGCTACTTCTCATTGAAATCCTTTTGTTAAACTTTCCATATATCGTGAACAGATCAACAAACCAGTAAATTATTTTCTTCTGTTTTGTTAATTTAATATGTATGAATATTTTCCAATTTTAGTTAACAATAACTTAAATTAGTATGAGATAGTATGTCAAATAGGCTGATATATCAATCAAATAGTTATCTCATTTGAGGCTTCCCTCAAAAAATATTTATCGAGCTATATTCATGAGGAAGCATATGCAAAGAAAGAAAAGTAGAGATTTAAGACAATCATTACTCTACTTTTCTCAATTTATGGAACTTATAGCTACTTGTTTAACATTCTTTGCAAGTAGCATCATCTCCACACGTTGGGTCACCATAGCTATGCGGACACCCCTCCGTACACCTCGCGTAAGTACAATTTCTATCTGTGTGACATAGGTCGGCTGCCGATATATAACATGTCGCATTATCGAGGCCAGAGGCCGGATCACAATTACCTCCTCCCACGTTGCTTGCACAATCGGAAGTGCAACCCGACGTGCAATTGTCGGCGTATACAGTCATACCTCCACACCCATCTGTACATTGAGTGTAAGTCTCTGCAAATCCACCGATTATTTTGCGCTGTTCGTCTTTCGTTAGATCAATAATGTCCTTTTTCTTAAATGTTAACTTTTTAATCTTTTTCATATTAATTGATTTTAAAGTGAAAATTATCTTCTTGCATAGTAAAGTATAAATCCATTTCCTACTCTATTTTACATATTTAGTTAGGCAACAATCAATTAAATAGTCTTTATTCCGAATTACCAATTAACGCTCTTATGAATCTTCTTTTTTGAATCTGTATCGACACATCAACACTTTTATTTCGTCACTAATCACTATTTTTGCGTAAAACTTAATTTTCAAAAGCGAATAAAAACATTATGTATATTTGTTATTTACTAAGCAATTTACAGATAATATTATATATTACTATTCAAATTCATTGCTCGTATGAATGATACCTTGTAGTCATTTTTTAAAACGCAATGTATTTGGAATATATCAGACCCATTGTTACTCTTTTGAGCGATAAATTTCTTACTACTTTGTATCGATTTTTTCACCTTACAGATTTATTATTTCGCAGAACTGGCAATGAAGTATATTTTAACATCTAAGATCCGTCGCTTAATCGACTTGATACGCATAATCAAGTATCTAAAATCTATTATCGGAACGCGAACATTTCCGAGACTTTTCCTCTCCGACCACTACAACTCGCCACGTTTCTGTACTAACCATCCATACTACACGCTCTAGGATATTTCAGTAACCTAAAAATTGTCTTTCGATTACGATAACAGACCTAACTAAATACTTTAAAAGCAGAAAAATATATACTTGTGGTTGCAAAAAAATATTTATTCAAAGAGAGGATAGTTTCTCGGTAATTGAATAGCTAGTCGTTGTTTAAACATCTCAAGCAGTCTATCGTCAGTTATACATCGATTTTTTGCTACCTATTTGTGAATATACTTATTGTATTTACATAAAAAGAGTCTCTACTTATACCCCTTCCTGGGAAGCAAATAGACTTTCAACACAGTGGCAGAGGGCCCGAGTTTATTTCATATAGGTAAAAGGTATACACTTTTGGACACAAGTACCTGGGATAGAAAATCAAAATATTCTACTAAGAAAAATAACTAAATCAAGAAATGCAATTTTTTTTTAAATTAAATATAAAAATAATCACATGAAGTTTAATATACTAATGTTTGGCTTGTTTGAAGACTTCCCCCAAAAAGTGGGACAACATAAAATCGAAAAGAATAGTTATTTCACAGCAGGTTCGGCATCAATTTTCACGATCAGGGAATCCGTACAGTTGTACGACGCAAATATCCCGAAGCCTCCTTTGATATTGTTGCTCACATCGACGGGTTCTTTGAAAACGGGCAGGATACCTGATTCCTCCGCGTTTGTCAGCCAGGTATCATATTGTGACGAGGTCGCAAATTCCATGCTTTGCCACGCCTGGAAATACTTATGTGCTTCCGGGTTGTTCCATACCAGCTCATAAACCAGGAAATCGTTCCGATGGTGATGGGTAAAGGAAACCAGTTGCGGTTTCGGCGGGATAACACTGTGCCCGGTAGCCGTGACGCCATCCTGCGTTTGTACGGTAAGCGTAAGGCTGCTACCCGCCTCCAGGTCATGAAAGGGGTTGACACACTCATAACGCTCTGTATCCGCATAATAAGACAACAATGCCTCGCGCGTACCGTCCGAAATGGTCACGCGGGCATTCTTTTCGATGAGCATATCATAGGGAATCCTTTTAGAGAGGCCTGAAGCACGAAAAACGTACACCTTTAAAGATGAGTCCCGGGGAGAAACCACAGCACTCACCGACAACAGCTTATCCACCAACACGTTCTGAACCTCTACTCCCGGGTCACAAGACATCAGGCCCAACGCCAGAATCAATACCAACCACGCATCTCTCATATAGCTCCTATTCTAAAATTATAACTGATAGACGGAACGATCGAAAACATTGACCGACCCTTGATTTCAGCCTTTCTTCCGCCAACCGCGTTAGGGTCATTTGTTAAAAGAGGCTGACGCCTGGAGTAAGATCTTGCCGATCACGGTTGGTAAGATTAAAATCTATCATCCAGCAGGCCGGTTATCCTATGTGAAATACTGGCAGAAACAATCCGAAGAATTACAGCGAGAGATTGCTGGAGTTGACCCGGTAAATGGAATTTCATCATTGACGGAGCTTAAAATAATCAATTTAATAGGTGGTTTCATTGAGGAGTTCTTTACCAAGGTCGCAAATATGTACCATCTTGATCATGATACATTAATCGAAACCAACTACAGGCAAATTTTCGAAAAACTGGGAATCAGCGACCATTCCCATCTAACTGAACTTATAAAAGTATCCCGCATTTCTGACAGCCAGCTCAAAGAAATCGCTCTTGAAGCTTACTCAGAAAAGTTTGACACCAATACCTATTATTACAGCCTGAGAGGAAAACTAGAGAATAACTCCGGCCGTCACAAAAAGGCCAGGGATTCCTATAACAAATCGTTAGAAACAGATCCAACAAATACGGACGCATTAAATAACCTGGGATATCTCCTGCAACATGAGTTAGATTAGGGAGTACTTCACATGAACCGGCTCCCTTTTAATAAACTGGCTAAATCCATTGAATTGGTAGCAACCAAAGTAGCTCCCGAAGTCAGGAAGATGATCGGGAACAAATAAAGCTGATCGAGCTCCAAGACAACTCTTTAATTTAGTCTGGTAGGCAATTTAGCTACTTGAAAACGAATTTGTTGATTTTCAGCTGTTTATTATTTATTCGCTTAAGGTCCCGAAGGATGAATCATCCGATTCCCTAAATTTGACTGTAATCAGAATCTTAATATCACATGCTTGTCAGAAAAACACTACCCGTAAAGGCGATACTCGCATTCGCAGGACATCATTTCCTGTGGTTGAGTGGGTACATGCTCATCGTCTCCGTTTTGTACCGGGTCCTTGACTGGCACTGGATTTCCATTCCCTGGTTACCGGTGTCGCTGATCGGGACAGCGGTAGCTTTTTACGTTGGCTTCAAAAATAATCAGTCCTACGACAGGGTTTGGGAAGCCCGGAAGGTATGGGGAGCCATCGTAAACAGCAGCAGAAGCTGGGGAACAATGGTGAATGCTTTCGTTCGGAGTAACGAACTTTCGGAGGCTGAAATTAAGGCGGTAAAAAAGAAATTGATCTACCGTCATATTGCGTGGCTATATACTTTAAGAGAGCAGCTGCTGATCCCAACGCAATGGGAACACGTTAGCCTGAGAGGCCAATTCGGGAAGCTGGGCGCCAGGAGAAGAGAAACAGGAGGCGTAGGACTGTTCAAAGAGTATCTGAACCAGGTGCAAAAAGAGAACTATTTTTCTGAAATGACAGCGCTCGACTCATCAGCGAATAAGGCCACACAAATCATCAACCTTCAGTCTCTGGAGCTGACCGAACTTGAGGAAAACGGAACGCTGCACATGCGACGGCAGCTTGATCTGCAGAAAGTACTCAACGATTTTTACGATCATCAGGGAAGAGCAGAGCGTATCAAGAAATTTCCATTACCACGTCAGTACGCCAACATGAGCTTCATTTTTACCTGCCTTTTTATTTTCCTGCTGCCCCTTGGGATTGTGGCGGAGTTCACCAAGATAGGTGAGGCCGGTGTATGGCTGATGATCCCATTTGGTACCCTGGTCGGTTGGATTTACGTAGTAATGGAACTCATTGGCGACTATTCAGAGAACCCCTTCGAGGGGTTAGGGACGGACGTTCCGATGCTCTCCATCTGCCGAACCATCGAGATAGACCTGTTACAGATGCTTGGTGAGAATGATATACCGAAGCCGGTTCAGCCGGTAGGAGACGTACTAATGTAAAGTTTCAAACAAGTCGCTAATCCCTTCTATCCTCAATGAGTTGATTACCAACGCCTGTAAATACGCACTCCAGACAACCATCAATCTTGCCTCAACGATTCCTGCCACTATCAGAACGCTGAAATCAGACTTACCTTCTGCGACAACAGGACTGGATGCACCTAACCCCCTCAAAAATCGCCAGAGTAATACGCTGGGACTAAAACTCATACGTCTCCTTGCCGGGAAATTGAAGGACACTTACGATTTTACCTCAAATAAGTACGGTACAGTCTTCCAACTTTCCTTCTTCGCAGTGCAAAAAAAAGCAACAGTCCCCCTTTCTTTTCTTTCTTTGTCCGGCCGGGCAACAAAGAAAATGCCTGGTTCCACACGCTGCCGGCTAGGTCTTCGTGCGAGATGTAACGATTTCAAGCATGTGTTGCTCATTCATTCCGATGCAAAGTTCGAACAGGTGGCTACTGAAGCAGAAAGGGAATTTCCGGCATAAACACCAACCCTCGCGTACCTTTCTTTTATTCCGTTCCTCCCTTTCTTTGATCGCCACCGTCCGGTGGGAGCACCATAATCAATTTGTTCACTTTAGGCTTTTGATGATTATGGAAACGATGCTTCAGTCTAACACTCTTTTTCAGGTTGCCGAAATACAATTGCGCTACCGCAGCGGGGCTAAACTTTCAGATGCTCCGGTAGTGAGCCAGAGTTCGGATGCTTTCAGAATTCTTTCAGCCTGCTGGAACCCTGATACGATCGGACTCTTTGAAGAATTCAAGGTGCTTTTGCTCAACCGCGCCAATAAAGTGCTCGGAGTAATTAATCTTTCCAGTGGTGGCATGACCGGTACTGTTGTAGACATTAAGCTGGTTTTCGGCGCTGCGTTGAAATCAGCGGCCACCTGCCTGATCCTATCGCACAACCACCCTTCAGGTAATCTTAAGCCTAGCGAAGCCGATTTGACCCTAACCCGTCAACTCGTAGAAGTCGGGAAACTAATGGAGCTTCCCGTACTGGATCATATTATTCTGACTCCGGAAGGGACTTACAAATCTTTTGCCGATGAAGGATTAATGTGAGAGTCAATGAGCCACTAATCTTATTGAATGGAGATCAGTGGCTTTCTTTTTACTCATTTTTTATTTCCACGGAAGTCTCATCCGGAAGTCATTTCCTTGAGCTTCCCCATAAGCCCGGTTAACCCGGCTTTGGCCAGGCAATCACCCACTACCAGTTGTAGTTCTTTGGCAGCCTCCTTGTCAACCGCATTCAGACCGGTATCCTCTACCCGTATTCCCTTCTCTACTACCTGGCTTAACAGCAAGACCAGCTTTCTGGAAATCTTTAAATCCAGCTTGACTACATCGTTCATTCCCGGCGTGATCAACAGCGTTTCATACACCCGTACCAGTTCTTTTTGATCCATCTTACTCGCGTTTTCGTTCAACACTATTTCAAAGATAGCGCACGCAACATAAGGTTTTACTACCTGTTTGAATTTCAAACAGGTATTCAAGTTTGGCTAATTTCTGTTGTAAAACATCGCCGCCATTGCTGGATTTGTCAATTTCTGAAAGTTCATATTTTTGTTTGATTTGTCTACGAAGTGGGAGAAATTGATGGCGGTTGACTTGGCCCAATTCTGGGCTCTGAACATATTAATGATATCCCCTGTTGTATTTCTTGTGCGTTTGTTGGGCGTATACCATTTTGTAGTCGGCAAGTAGTTAGACACATTTTTGGTTTTTTGTGAGGCCAGCAGAAGCAAAGCGTAACATGCTGTTACAAAAGCGGGCACCTGCTGTACCTGTTCAGGTTTTCTGATTTGTGCCTGTCCGCAGCCAATTAAGGTTTTCTTGTCTTTAAATCCGACTTCGATTTCCCATCTCCATAAATAGGTCTGAAGTAATTGATTGACTGGTATATCCGGGTCGGTAGCGATAAGGTAAGCCGGCTGCCGGTAATATAATCTTGATTTGCGGGTAGGCCTGTAAGCAATAGGGCGAACAACAAGCAATACCAGATTTCTTTGGCCAGCTTTTCGCCACCTGATGTTTCTGATTACTTTGACATCAAAATGATGGATACTTCCTGAGGCCCATGCCTTCACCTGCTGCCATGGGTATTCATCGGATTGGCGTATTTGCTCCGGTGTGGGAAGTAATTGGCCATAATATTTATTCCGCCCGCGTCCCTTGTGTGCAGGTGGAGGAATTTCGTAAAACTTGCTGTCTTTACGGCACCGTCCAATCAAGGTTACCTGCTTGGGCAGGGCTTTGATGACCGTCTGATTGGTGTAGCTGCCATCGACGCTGATAAGAAGGCGGCGGTTCTCATATCCGTCCGTATCAAGCTTTTCTCTTAACTCTTGTATTCTTTCTGCTCCCACCACACTCATCTTGGTCTGTGCTTGTAGCTTCTTATAGGTGGACAATTCTTGCTGATCGGCATATTTGGACGGCTTTTTGACTGGCGGACAGTGATGAAAATCAACGGGAATGGCCCGTGCTATGCCCGGTCTTTGATCAAAAACAGACAACGACATGCCTATAAAACGCTGCCCCCAAACAAAATTGGAATGAAAATGCGGCCCAGCGGGTCTCGCAGCCATTTGGTACCAGCCACCTTTTTCCCTCTTTTACGTATAAGTGTATCATCCATATGCGCATAGATGGTTTCACGATCAAGATCGGGTAGTTGCTCAACGGCTTCTTTTCTGACAACCGAAAATAATTCACTCACATTCATTCGGTTGGCCGCAAAAAGACGATAAGCCCAACTCCAGTCTTTAAATTGCTGCTCGCTCCCACACAACATGCCCGTTATGGTACGACGCCCCAAACAATTCAACACCCCATGAGCCAGACTGATGGCTCTTTGGTGTGTTCTGGCCTGCTTGAAAGCACGGTTACATCTACTCCAAAGCAGGACAAACACGTCAATCAGGTTTTCTTCGGCAGTTTTTTTTTAAGGCCTTTCACCGCTTCATCACTCCGCTGAAGCACCAGACGCTGGTGATCATCTATAATCCATTCAACAACTTCTCCTTGTTGAAATTCAATCGCCTGCGCCACGGCGGCAGGAAAGTTGACATACCACTGCTCGCTGGCAGTTCGCTTGATAACCTGAATTTTTGTTGAATAACCCATATCTAGTTGATTAACTAGATATAAATCTCATAAAAAAAAGCCTCAATTCAAAATAATGAGGCTCTTTTTTGGGAAAATCTAGTAAACTGCCAAACTTGAGTACCTGTTTGAATTTCAAACAGGTAGTCTTTAAAGGTAAACTGTATACTTTTGCTGAATCCATTGCCGTAATGATGATCCATCATATCCTTGCCTAAGATGCGATACAGTTCTGTTCTTTTGTTTTTCTTTCTCTATGGGTGCAACAAGGTTAATGTACCCAATGATACAGCCGCTCAATTATCGGGTCGCTATAATGTAAAAACCTATGTAGTAAATGGCGATACCCTCTTAGGGGACGGTATCGATAAGTTCGGCTATAGCGCGTTTTACATAGAGGTAGGTAGAAAAAGCGCTGACTCATTAATCGTGACGATTCAAACCAAAAGAGAAGAAGCTCCTGCCGGAGCAACTTTTTTCAGGACTGCCGGATTTAAATCTAGGGAAGACACGTATGTGCTTTCCTATCCTAATTGGGAGATGCAAGACTACGAAAGTGAAATTTCCGGTCAGATCTTCCAGGAGAAAACAACCTTGCCAATGTCTTATTTAGTCCTTCCACCCAATTACATCCCGAAAAGCCCCGCCAATCCGAATCTGAATGGTGTAGTGATCGTAGCAGGAAAGCAGTCCAATTAACAAGGTCCCTCGCTTCCCTCACGCTATACCCTGTAGGATTCCGATCTTCCTACTAAAGCCGGCAACTCCCCCGTCTGAATGGGTATTTCGGAGAAGTTGACCACCTAATTTTCTGGCTAGAGGATTCATGGCGGTTGGATACGAATTAATTACAGAACGTCTATAAGGCAGCAGCCGATTCCCTGTTGTTGCTTGGATTCGCCATAGTCAGATCACCGGGAATATTGTGAATAAAAAAAAACCGATCGCAGTAAAAATTCCTTCTGAAGGCTTTTTATCAGAAGGCAATAACCTGAAAAACTTTTGGCAAACATGGAGGAAACAATCGGAATGCTGGCAAAAATCCTGATCGGGCTGGTCGCAATCGAGCATCTTTACATTCTTTGGATAGAAATGTTTGCCTGGGAAACCCTCGGCAAAAAGACTTTCAGAAGTTTTCCCGAATACTTGTTCAAGCCCACCAAAGCACTGGCAGCCAACCAGGGACTCTATAACGGGTTTCTCGCAGCGGGCCTTATCTGGTCCCTGCTGATTTCCAATCCTGAGTGGCAGAAAAACGTAGCGGTTTTCTTTTTAGCCTGTGTGGTGACAGCAGCTATCTATGGCGCTCTTACCGCTTCCAAAAGTATATTTATCAAACAGGGATTACCGGCGCTTGCAGCATTGATATTCGTCCTTCTGTCGTAAAAAGGAACTACAAATAATAAAACCGGACCGTAGAAAAACCATTTTCATTTTTTCAATACCGGGTTATAAGATCATTCCCTTACAAGCTTCAGCACTTTCCCGTCCGAAGTACGGAGCAGGTGGATACCCGGCGCGTACTTCTGCATGTCGAGTTTCAGTATTGGTTGTTCCACTTCCGGTTGCTCCAGGACGATACCTTATGCACAGATAAGTGCCGACATAACCGCTGTAGGATTTCGATCTTCCTATTAAAGCCGGCAACTCACCTGTCTGAAATTCAAACAGGTAGTGGTCGTATCGAAATCAGCCTCTACCTTCGTCTCACAAATTGTTTTTAAACGAGAAAGACTGAGGCGAATGGAAAAGCAAACACCTTCTTTTATTTCGTGGGAAAAACTCCGCGAAATTGACCTGGTCGGGTTCCTGGCATCGATCGGATATGAACCCGCAAAAATCAAAGGACTCAACTATTGGTATCGGTCTCCGCTTCGTAGTGAAAAGACCCCGTCCTTCAAAGTCAATGCCCGCTTGAACCGGTGGCATGATTTTGGCCCCGGAAAGGGCGGCTCGATTATTGATTTTTGTCTGGAATATTACCAAAGGGATTTTCAGGGAATAGTACAACTCTTGTCCGGACAAACCAGTTTGCCGAAAAAGGAGTTTCCAGAAATACCGGATGAGACGCCCCTCATTCTGGTAACCGGGGAGAAACCCATCACCTCTCCGGCACTGTTAGGCTATCTTAAAGCCAGGGGGATCCCGATCCGAATCGCTGAAGAGCACCTGAAAGAAATCAACTTCTCCTTGAACGGGAAGTCTCTCTTTGCCCTTGGTTTCAAGAACGATTTGGGCGGCTATGAAATCCGCAACCAATTCTTTAAAGGAAGTAGTACCCCAAAAGCGGTGAGCAGCATTTCAACAGGACACAACAGACTATCTGTCTTTGAAGGCTTTTTTGACCTTCTTTCCTATCTGACGTTACGTCCGGAAATTAAATGGCCGGAGACAGACTACCTGGTCCTGAATTCACTCTCCCTGTTAGAGCGATCACTCCCGCTAATCCTGGATTACCAAGCCGTATCGCTTTACCTGGATAACGATCAGGCCGGACTGAAAGCAACCGGATACCTGCTCGGTAAAAGCCGGATCATCCAGGTTGGTAGTGTGTATTACAAAGGCTCCCAGGATCTGAATGAATTCCTTGTTAGTAGGCGACCGAAACTAAGGGTATCCAGAAAGGTCAGATTATCTTGATCCGGATTAGAGGTAAAGCGTTGAAGGAATCGAGAGACTCAGCGTTTTCCAATGACTTTCAGAAGCGGGCTTATCCTTAAAAACCGGGAGCATATCCTATTTGCACCGGTTTTGGCAAGATGTACCGTTGTGCCACAACCGGAATGGGTGGGGCGCATCCTCCGAAGTCGGCGCCCCTGGTAATTGATACGTGTTTTATAGTTCAACTTGTGATAGAGCGAAATGTGATGAAAGAGCAAAAAAACAACCGCAGTCAATGGCTGCACATCCGCCTGAGCGCGGACGAGAAGCAGCAATTAGAAAAGGCAGTACAACAAACAACCTGCCGGAACATCAGCGACTATGCCCGAAAAGTATTACAGAAAAAGCCGGTGGTCGTAAGAGTCCGCGATGAATCAAAAGAAGAGCTACTCAATGAACTAACCGCTTTACGAAAGGAGCTAAACGCCATCGGAAACAACTTCAATCAGCTCATCCGAAAGATGCAGTTGTTAGGCCGAAAAGATCAGCTCGAAGCCTGGTTTAGGGCTTATCAAGCGGAGCGGGATAACTTCCCCGACCGCATGAGAAACATCGAATTCGAGCTAAAAAAACTGGTGCTTAAATGGTGGCCATAATCTTTAGCAGTAATAGCATCCGGGGCATTTTCCACTACAACGAGAACAAGGTAAAGGAAGGGAAAGCGGTGTGTCTGGAAGCGGTAAACTACCCGCTCCGGGCAGTAGACATGACCACTGAAATGAAGCTGGACAGGCTCAAAAAACACATCCAATTAAACCCGGGAGTCAAGGTAAACGCCGTCCATATCAGTCTGAATTTTGATTCTTCCGAGAAGCTTTCTGAAGGGCTTTTAAAAGAAATCGCGGGCCAGTACATGGAGCGTATAGGCTTTGGCGATCAGCCGTATTTACTCTATCAACACCACGATGCCGCCCATCCGCACTGTCACGTGGTGACTACCAATATCCGGTCAGACGGTAGTCGGATCAATCTGCACAACCTGGGGAAAGTACAATCAGAAGTAGCCCGAAAAGCGCTGGAAAAGGAATACAACCTGGTACGCGCCGAGGATCAAAAACGCAAACTCTTCCAGGTGAAACCGGTAGATGTTGGCATTATCGAATATGGTAAAATCCAGACCAAACGCGCGATAGGAAACGTGCTCACCAGTGTGTTAAACCAATATACCTACACCTCGCTTGCCGAGTTGAACGCCGTTCTAAATCTTTATAACGTCACGGCCGACAGAGGCACTCCCAACTCGCGTACCTATCGATCCGGCGGGCTTTCCTACCGACTGTTGGATGAAAAAGGCAATAAGATCGGGGTGCCAATCAAAGCGAGTTTGCTTCCGGGTAAGCCTGGGATAAAGTATTTAGAAGGTCGCTTTCAGCTGAACAAAACGCGCCGGAAAGAGCATCAACTCCGGCTCAAATCAGCGGTAGATGGGGCATTATTTCTTTCGTCCCGGCCCACGTTGCCGGGTATGATCCAAGAGCTAAAAAAGCAGGGGATTGATACGGTGATCAGGGTCAATACGGAAGGACGAATCTACGGGATCACCTTTGTGGATCATGTCAGAAAAATAGTTTTCAACGGGAGCGATCTGGGCAAGAACTACAGTGCACAAGCAATTGTGGACCACCTGCTAAAAGTGGCGCACGAGCATCCTTCAGAGATAAAACCAGTCCTAACGCAAGAGCAGTCTCTGTCGATAAAGGAAACGGCGCAAGGGAATAGCAACCTATCCCAAGAAGGGCTTCTGGAATCGCTGATGGCCCCCGAGCACATTCATCGATACACCCCGCAATACGGTGTAACCCGGAAGAAAAAAAGAAAGCGAAAATTGTTTTAACCACCTTTTATAACGAACATCACGATGGCCAACCAGACAGGAGGAAACGAACAGGGCTTAAGGAAGATTCTGGATATGACACGCCTGATCTCCCTTGTCCTTTTAGGGCTTCATTTTTACTATTATTGCTATGCGGCCTTTACAGAATGGGGACTGGTATACGAGTTTTCAGATCGGGTTTTGAGTAACATTGCTGGCACCGGACTGTTTACCAGCTTCCATTTATCGAAAGCATACGCGCTGTTGTTTTTGATCATCTCCTTGATCGGATCCAGGGGTAAGAAAAGTGAAAAACTCTTTTACAAGACGGCTTGGGCCTATCTCATTCCAGGCTTATTTATCTACGCGATCAGCTTTTTGGTGCTGTATATACCGGCAACCGTTACCGTCAAGTCGGTCTCTTATTTTCTGATTACTGGAACCGGCTACCTGCTATTTCTAAAGGGTGGCACCATTCTTTCCAGGATCATCAAAGACAGGCTGAAGGATGATATTTTCAACGAGGAGAACGAGACTTTTCCGCAGGAAGAAAGGCTGCTGGAAAACGAGTTTTCAGTCAATCTTCCAGCCAGGTATCAGCTTAAAAACAAGCTCCGAAGCAGCTGGATCAACTTTATCAACCCGTTCCGGGGCCTCTTGGTAGTGGGGACGCCCGGGGCTGGAAAAAGTTACTTTGTGATACGTCATGTGATCACCCAGCATATCAGCAAAGGTTTTTCGATGTTTGTCTATGACTTTAAAATGCCGGATTTGTCGCTGATCGCGTACAATACTTGGCTGAAAAATCAAGATAAATATCCGGCAGGAACTGCTTGCTATTTTATCAATTTTGATGACCTGTCCAGGGGCCACCGGTGTAACCCGCTGGATGCTTCCGGGATGCTGGATATTACCGATGCGGCCGAGTCCGCACGTACCATCCTGCTGGGCTTAAACCGCGAGTGGATCAAGAAACAGGGTGATTTCTTTGTAGAATCTCCTATCAATTTTCTGACCGGAATTATCTGGTACTTGCGCAAATACCAGGATGGGATGTTCTGTACACTGCCCCATGTGATCGAGTTTTTGATGCTGGATTACGATAGTCTGTTTACGCTCCTGCGAACCGAAAAGGAGATTGAGGCCCTCGTGAATCCGTTTGTGACCGCGTACCTAGCCGATGTGATGGAGCAACTGGAAGGTCAGATTGCCAGTGCGAAAATATCGATGGCAAGGCTATCTTCACCGCAACTATACTATGTGCTGAGCGGGTCAGATTTTACCTTGGATATAAACGATCCGAAAAGCCCCAAGCTTATCTGTATGGGCAATAACCCGCAGAAAATCCAGACGTACGGAGCGGTACTTTCCCTTTTTGTCAACCGGCTGGTAAAGGTGGTCAACCAGAAAGGAAAACTGAAATCCAGCCTGGTTTTTGATGAGTTTCCGACGATCTACCTTAACGGGATTGACAGCCTGATCGCTACTGCCAGGAGTAATAAAGTGGCTACTACTTTGGGCATCCAGGATCTCTCTCAGCTCCGAAAAGACTACGGGAAAGAGCAGGCCGATGTGATTATGGGGATTGTGGGGAATGTTATTTCCGGCCAGGTAACGGGGGATACAGCCAAGCAGTTATCCGAGCGAATCGGGAAGATTATGCAGGACCGGCAAAGCCTTTCCATTAACCGAACAGACACTTCAATCAGTAAGTCGAAGCAGTTGGAGGCGGCGGTACCGGCTTCTAAAATAGCTGGACTTAGTTCCGGTGAGTTCGTGGGGCTGGTAGCGGATGATCCAACTAACAAGATTGAGCTCAAGGCATTTCACTGTGAGATTGTGAATGATCATGATACGTTGAAGGCTGAAGAAGGTGCGTATCGGCCGATACCAGAGGTACGGAAAATCACTCCGGCTATGGTGCAGCGGAACTATGATCAGATACGACAGGACGTTCAGGGTTTAAGAGATGCGGAGATGGAGAGGATAGGGAATGATCCAGGGCTGCGGCATTTGGTAGTGAGAAAGCGAAGCCCTTAATCTGGAGTATCTCATTTTTGATATCCTTTTATTTCAGAAACTTCGCAAAATTCTCTGAAACAAACTTAAATGTTAACTTCGGCCGTCCAACAGCTTGATAGTACATTACTAATCCCTATTTTCACCTTTTATAAAGCTACTTTTACCCTTGATTTGATGAATTTTACCTCTGGTCAACGTATCTCCAATCGGGATGAAGACTTTATCATCAACGATGCGATTCACAACAGCACCGGCTGGATATTAAGAGTGGAAGGTATTTCCGAATTGGTGAAAGGCAAACGCTTTGTGTTTGATACCCGCATCGATAACGAAATAAAGGGACTCAACCCTATCGATACCAGGCTGATAGCCGACACCGACTATGGCTACCGTAAAACCAAGCTTTTTATCGAGAACCAGATGCGCAACGGTGTACAGCAAACAAATAACTGTTGCCCACAAAGCGGCGTTTAACCTCGCCACTTACCAGCTCGAGCCCACCCTCAAAGCTTTTGACCTACCGCATCCGCGCAATCCTGATCGCCGATGGCGTAGGCTTGGGAAAAACCGTCGAAGTAGGCATTTTTCTCTCCGAAATGATCAAGCGAGGGAAGGGAAAACGAATCATGGTGTTGACACTCAAGTCCATTCTCGGTCAGTTTCACCAGGAAATTTGGAACCGCTTTGCGATCCCGCTGGTGCGCCTCGACTCGGAGGGTATCAAAAAAATCAAATCGGAGCTGCCGCTCAACAAAAACCCTTTCGAATATTACGATCAAACGATCGTGTCAATCGACACGCTGAAAAATAACGGGCAGTTTCAACAGTACATCGAAAAAAAAGGTGGGACATCATCGTGATCGACGAGTGCCATACCGTAGCCAACGCCAGCTCCCAACGCGGCGGGCTCGCCCAGTTGCTCAGCACAAAACGTGAATCCCTGGTGCTCACTTCGGCCACCCCACACAATGGAAAAAAGTAGAGTTTTGCAAATCTGATCAACATGATCGAGCCCTTGGCCATCAAGGACGAGCTTAACTACAGCAAAGAAAGAGATCCTTCCCTATTGCGTCCGCCGCTTTAAGAACGACATCGAAGACGAATCGGTACGCTCCAACTTTCAGGATCGGAATGTTGTTTTTATCCACGCCGAATTGGGCCCCGACGAAAATGCTTTTCTCCAACTGCAACAACAAATAAAGTTTGAGGCCATCCATACCTTGGTTGCTGCCGAAATCAAGGAAGGACACTTCGCCGGTAAGTCAAAGCAAAACCCAAACGGGACCTGCTGTTCGCGATTGGCTTGTTTAAATCGTACCTGTCGTCGCCAGAAGCTGCCCTGAGCACGTTGAATAACCGGATTGATAAGCTGAACCCGATTGGAGAGCTGCATAATGACGTTGAAAACAATCTCGACTTTTTAAAAATACGCAAAAACCCCGAAAAAGGCAAGAAATTGCCATATTCGGGGTTTTGTTTTATCTCAATACTGTTATTGCTATTTAATTAAGAAGAGAAAGGGATGAGCGGCTGCATTTCTCAAATGTCGAAGAAATTTCGCCTCACTTTTATCTGCTACCTGCAAAAAACGAGGATGGTTCTTCAAGCTCTCAAAACTAAAAACACCCAGCATAGCTATTCCTATTATTCCAACTTCCCTAATTGACTCATGAGACATGCATATTCTGAAATAATTGCGTTTATCCACATGAGTAGTTCAGACACCCGGACATATACCATTTCGACGATTTTTTATAACTTACAGGCAATACAAATAGAAGATTCATAAGTTATGAAAGTCCGGTATGATGAGAACGGAATCCATTTTTTTGACAGAAGGACTGGTGCCAACCTTTTAATAGACGAGCTTAGCGTCGAACCATCTCAATGGGCAAAATCGCCACGTCACGTCTCCTTCGCATTGACCAACAGCTGCGATCTGCGCTGTGGCTACTGTTATGCCCCTAAACATAGAGCAGAACTTGACTTTGAAAGGCTGAAAAGCTGGATCACAGATATCGACCGGAACGGATCACTTGGCGTTGGTTTCGGAGGTGGGGAACCAACGATCTACAAGGATTTCGTCGAGCTCTGCAAATACACTTCAACGCAGACAAGCCTTTCGGTATCGTTTACGACCCATGGGCATCGCGTAGCAGCTTCGATGGCTGAGCAATTGAGCGGCCATGTGCATTTTATCCGTGTCAGTATGGACGGACTAGGGGCAACCTATGAGCGCCTTCGTGGTCGATCGTTCGAACAGTTTTTATCAGCTATTTCAATTCTCAGGACAATCGCGCCCTTCGGCATCAATTATGTGCTGAATGCAGACACGGTTCATGAGTTGAAGGAGGCTATAGTTTATGCGCAAAATCTTGGTGCCCGGGAATTTCTAATTCTTCCGGAAATAGATAAGAATGGCGGCTTCCATCCAAGCCACTTGAAGTATCTTAGGGATTTTCTGACAGATTATAGGGGTAATTTACCATTAAGGATCAACGAAAACTGTACAGACGGTATGCCCGTGGCCGATCCATTCAAAGATCTGGATCCGATCAATGCCTATGCTTTTGTCGATGCCAGAGGTATTTTGAAGCGAACGTCCTATGAACTCGGCGGAGTGGACATTTCTCAAGGCAATATCCTATACGGGCTGGAGATCATGCGATCGCAGTTGATCAACTAAATGCTACAAACATGAAATTTTGGAACTCGTACGGGTCAGAGCACTCCGCCAATCTGGTAATGATCGGCCATTTCAAAAGTAATACAGATGCTCAGGAAGCCCAAGAAGCGATCGAGAAAATCAAAGAACATCTGACAAGGACCGACGAGACCTACGAAGATGCCGAACGCTTTACCCAGCCAATGCTGGACGTGCTGAGGGATCTGAAAGTCTATTCGCTACAGCCACGAGAGATAAGCCAATTCACCTACGATGTTTCGACCAAACTGAAAGATGATAAGATAGTGATCACCACCGACGAATCCGATTTTTCGGCCTTCCTGAAAATACTAATCGAATATTCGGCGAAGGTGAAGGTCTATTCAGCCCATGACTATACAGAAACGGGCGAAGGCAGATAAGGAAAAATCATGGTAAACTGGAATATATTCGAAAGCCTACCCGGTAGCCAAGAGTATAATTTTGAGATTCTTTCCCGGTCGCTTGTATGGCTTGCCTACTCACGTTACGGGAGCTTCAGGGCTAAACTGAACCAGCCTGGTGTAGAATTTGATCTGAAGCTCGATACCGAATGCAGCCTTGGAAAACCTGCACAGCATTTCGGATGGCAATGCCGTTGGTATGGAATTGCTAGTGGGACGGACATCGGCAAGACCAGGCGAGGCAAGATCAAGGATGCACTCGAAAAAACAATCGAGGACATTCATGGGCTGACGGACTGGGTATTGTGGACCAGGCACACCCTTACTAAAAGCGATCAGGAATGGTTCTATTCGTTATCCGATACCATCAAATTGCACCTTTGGAGCAGCCACGAGTCCGAGATTCTGCTGAACACAGAGGCGGAACAATTGAAGCAGACCTATTTCGGGGAGTTGATCTTACGACCAGAGCAACTTGCTACTTTGCATGAACATTCTGTAGCACCCATCAAAAAAAGGTGGTTTCCGGAAGTACATCAGAAGGTGGATGCCGAACGCTCGGTACTGCGCATGCTCGGCAGAACTGCCGCTTGGGACGAACTGACCGAAGTTTCAACAAATATTATGGCACTGCACAAAGAAATGCGACTTAGCATCGCGACGGTACCGGCGGCTTTGAAGGAAATGACTGGTGAGTTCCTTAGTTGCATGGAATCCTACGCAGAGAAGCTTAAAGTCATTTTTAAAATGCTGGACGGCGGGGAGTTTATACATCTAAAGCAGTCCTTTCCTATTGAGCTGAGACAGCAGCTTCAGCAGTTAGCCGGGTTGCCCAGGAAGCTACGTGGAGCCAGGCTACAGATTGCGCTTATCGCCACCAATGCTATGGCTGACCTTAAGGAAGCCGATAGGTTATTGTCTAAAACTAAGAAATTTCTTGAAACTAGATTGGTCGGGATTGTAGCTGACGCCGGCTGTGGTAAAACACAACTTTCAGCTACCCTCACCACTCCTCAAGATAGCAGACCCGCGGGAATACTACTGCTCGGTCGGTTTCTGAAGCACGGCGGTTCACTCGATGATTTGGCGAGCAGGATAGTTATCAATGGTAAACCTGTTTCGAGCATGCAGGGACTTCTGGCTGCTCTGAATTCGGTGGGGGAGCGGGCAAAATGTATCCTGCCACTGGTCATAGACGGGCTCAACGAAGCAGAGGATCCAATGGAATGGAAGTTACATTTGAGTTCATTGAAAGTGATACTGGATCAATATCCCAACATTTTGGTTAT
The DNA here is from genome assembly GCF_039540405.1 of Ravibacter arvi. Lineage (NCBI taxonomy): Bacteria > Pseudomonadati > Bacteroidota > Cytophagia > Cytophagales > Spirosomataceae > Ravibacter > Ravibacter arvi. The sequence goes on along the minus strand of NZ_BAABEY010000001.1, from coordinate 28,806 downwards.
CTGTACCCTCCGTTCAGGATCAAGGAGAGGGGATCGAGAGAGTGACTATGAATACGACTCTGAACAAGCAAAGCGTCACCCCTTCGTTGAACAATGCCTGCCTGACTATACGCTCACATTCGAAATTCCAGACTTTGGGGACGATATTGGTGACGCCATGGATAGGTATTTTGAACATTTTAAGATAGAGGCCCAGCCGAATCTGGTATATAATTACTTCCTTCGCCATCCGCTGACCTTGAGGATATTCTGCGAGGTGTGCAATCCCACGCGTGAAAAGCCCGTCGGGATGGAGGCCGTTCCGCGCTCGCTCGCTTCACTTTTTGAAAAGTACGTGGAGCTAGCCGCCGCTAGAATAGAAGAATTATCACCCTATCATTGCCGATACCGCCAAGCGGATATCACTGCCTATTTGGACAAGTTCGGCCAGGCTTTATGGGAAACCCACTCCCGGGAAGTACCCCAGGAGCAGTTCCGCGAAGACATCAAGGACCGCAGCAACTGGGACAATAGCGCAGTTAATTTTATGGAACAGGAAGGGCTTTTATTGAGAATGCCCGGGAATCTCCCTTATCAGTATCAGATCACTCCAACATATGATCTTCTAGGCGGATACCTGATCGCCAAATATATAATTTCCAAAAACGGAAGGGATACTATTGAATCTTGGATCAAAAACGAAACGACCGCCAAAGCACTGGATAACAATTATGAAACCCAACATCCCTTGAGGGATGATATCATTTGGTTTTTGACGGCGTTGCTGCCTCAATATCATCATATTCAGTTCTGGGAGGTGGTAGATAATAACCTACGCGACGAGGCGTTGGAATTAGCAATCTTGTTGGAGCCAAAATATCTGGATACCCAAACTACTGTAGCAGTCGCAGAGAGCATCAAAAAATCAGAGCCGAACTTAAACAAATATTTGGGACGGCTATATCCGATTCGTGTCACTGAAAGACACCCCCTAAATGTACTTTTTGTAGACCAGGTGCTGTCGTCGCTCGAGGTTGGCAAACGGGATCTTATTTGGAGCGAGTGGCTACGTAGAAATCAGCCTCGCTTCGAATCCGATCTTGACGGTATTATTTCCACTTGGTCCGCTGAAGTTCAAAAACGAATTCCAACCGACAATCTAATGGCGAGGTGGATCATGTGGATGTTGACCAGCACGAGCCATAGAATGCGACACAAAGCGACGCTTGCGTTGTACTGGTACGGAAGGGGCGCGGCCAAACAACTGTTCGATCTGGCGATCAGTTCCCTTTCCGTAAACGACCCTTACATACCAGAACGTATGCTCGCCGCAAGCTACGGGGCAGCCATGGCCCGCGCCTGTGATCCAGATAATTCTGAATTTTGCAATGATGTACTGCCTAATTTTGCAAGGCAAATTTATGAGCTGATGTTCAGTCTGAACGCTGAGAGCCTTTCGACTCACATACTTATACTGGATTATGCAAGAGGGATTATCGAGCTCGCGGAATCCCGGAACGCCGCACTATTTTCGCCTGAAGAGCTCAACGAAATCTATAAAACACCCAAGCCTTCCCAAGGTGATAAAAGTATAAGGAAATACCATAAGGAAACCGAACGAGGGCAGTCTCCATTTAGGATGGATTTTGAGAACTATGTGATCGGACGGCTTGTGCCCGGCAGGCGAAATTATGATTACGGCCACGAGGGATACAAGGATGTAAGGTCAAAGATCCTATGGAGGATATTTGACCTTGGCTGGTCTTTCAAGGCGTTTGAAACAGTGGAGCGCTCGATCGAAAACGTAAGAAACTCTTACCGGCATGAGGACAGCGATATCGACAAAACGGATCGTTATGGCAAGAAGTATTCCTGGATAGCCTATTTCGAGCAAAAGGGATTAATTGAACAATCTAATGAAGAAGATGAAGATATCTATCTGGACCGGCGTGAATCGGATGCGGACATCGACCCCAGTTTCCCTTACCCGCTCAGAGCCGATCGGATTATCGATATGGACACGCTGGGCAGTCCTGATATTCCGCCGCAGGAATGGGTCAAAAGTGGCGAGATACCAGATCTAGGTATTTACCTTCAGCAGGAGACATTGGGCGGCCTATCAGGTCCTTGGGTGCTTCTGGATGGGCACCTTGGGCAGAAGGATGAAAGGAGGGGGCGGAGTATGTTCGGATTTTTCAGGGCGTTTTTTGTTGCAAAAGACCAGCAGGCTGAACTGGTTTCACTGCTGGAGAAGCAGCGCCTGGGCGGGAGGTGGCTGCCAGAAAAATATGAAGAAAGCTGCGCGTTCGCCGGAGAAGTGCCATGGAGTAGCCATTTCGCGGATCAGCAACCGAATGAGCTTCGCTTTGTTGTGGCTGAAATCACTGTCGAGGAGCCAGAGGAAGTGGACAGGTTCTACTTGAACGAAATAGCTGTGGAGCTTTCATTCTTTGATAAGCTTCGTTTATCTGTTATTGATTTTTCGAGCGATGAAGACGATGAGAGACTTGAGCTAAGCGATGAGGATTTCGGAAAGCTGGAGATCAGGAAGGAAACGGTCATGGTGAAGCGCGTCCAGCAACAGACCCGCGATATCACGGTGATCCAACCAGTCTGCGACCTTGGTACGCCTGGGAAAACACTTTTTGAAGAATTCACTGGCGGCTCAACATTGAACAAAAAGCTGATCCAAATGCTGGATCTAACAACCATACCGCAGGGCAGGGATCTTCGCAATAGTTCGAGCGAGCAGGTTACTTTTCAGAACTTTTACGCAAAGAACTCGTCAAAAAACAATGAACGCCTGTTCTTCTTAAGAAAGGATCTACTGGACAGCCTGCTCGATCAATTGGGAATGTCTTTGGTATGGGCAGTGTGGGGGGAGCGCAAACTCTCTTTGGGACAGTTTGAAATGTGGGACCGGCGTAATCCGGGTGAAGATCAGGCTTATGCGGATTTTCAGCAGATACACGTCTATAGTTGAAGGTTGCAACCAGCCTGGACAGAGAAACCTTTGCCGACGGCCAGTTCACATAAAAAATCCCCGGGCAGACATAGCCTAGCCGGGTGGCACAGTTATCAATAACGACTCATTCGAGCCTCAAAGACTCAGTTCTAAACTCAAAATGGATATTCCGGAGTAAACTGGTTCTTCGTCACTTTTGGTGATATTACCAATGTTTGAGAAGAACCACTTACGTCGGAATAAACAATTTCTGAAATCAACAGCCTCATTCTTCAGTGAATCTGCGGAAGGACTAAAAAATACCGGTATAGATATTAGGTAAAATTATGCGTGTGCCTAAAGATCAAAAATGCCGCTTGTATTTTCTCAGATAAACAATCAGTAAAAGTTTTGAATGAAATAGTGGGTAAAAATTCTTCTCTAGTCAGTAAAGCTGAAATCCTAAAAATTAGACAGGATACTCTTTCTCCCGGAGTAGAGGTTAATAATGATCAGGATCACGAACTTGGTCTATTGCTTGATTCCAAATTCAATTCCAAGGTTTACCGTCTACTATCACTGTCGGATAGAATACTTTCATTTGATTCTATCAATAAAGCTAACTCTCGCGAGACATATAAGGCAGGTAAATTATCCCATAAATAACTCGGATTATTCTCGATAAACTTATTGACAATAAACTCTCCCTTTATTTTAGTATACTTGATTCCAACCCCGATCGATACGGCAGCACTATACATCAATTTCACCTTTCTGATCAACTCTTCTTTTATAATACCGCTTATTTCAATAGCACAATTAGTCATAAACGTCGACGTATGATCATCACCCAAAACTTCAATTTTCACTACATCACAATTGGATGATGCGTCAAAAAGATTACAAATACTTGATAAACCGTAGTAAGGCTTCGTCCTAGTCTTAAAGTAAGATTGTCTGCTATGCAATAATATTATTGTCGTCCCAAACACAAAAAATCGAGGTTCATCTAAACTGTGAAAAAATAATGAGTTAGTAAATTTTTCATTAATAATATCTTCACCATCCCTCTCTCCGCCAACTTTTAGAATAAACACGGCAATAAAAGCTGTTAACTCAATCGATTTTTTCAAATTCTGATCTAATTTATCTTTATCACTAGTCAGAATTTCCATCAAATATTGTTTAATCGGAATCAATTTCTTCGAAAATAGAGCTGAGTCGTAGTTAAAAATAGAGTATCTCCATATGTTCAAAAAATGGAACGCATAAAATAAATTGATACGATATCTATCCGTAATGAGGATCTCCAATACACCCTGAAAGTGATTTTTACTTTTTTTCTCCACCTCCCCAACCACTTCCGAAGAATACAAATCTTCAATATACTCAAACGATTTTTCACATTCCGAGCAAAACTCATTATCCACTGCAAAATCTCTCTCTCTTCCTTTCCCTATTAACTTTGAATGATATAAGCTTTCCATCTCCTCTCTCTTTATATCCAACACACTATCACCTATCTTTAGAGTATTACTAACTGTAGAGCCATCAAACGATAAATCAAAATAAAGCTCTCTATCTCTCCCTTTTTTTCCTGGCTCGTTAACAGATCTTCTAATCATTGAGTGAGCTAACAAGTGAGTATTACCCTTGTCAGCTTCTCTAGTCAAGCAAAATTTACAAATAGACATAACTTAAAATAGCAAACACGAACAACTTCAATAATCATTAACCGTGGTTCAGCAAAAGACAACGCAGCAGTCAGATTCGGCTGAAAAGAAACGTTGGCGTTGGGGTTTATAATTTCAATCCAATGGCTTCGATGAGGGATTATGGATATTGGGAGTTGTGACGAATTAATGGAAAACTTGGTCTAGTATCACTTTAAAAAATGTCAATAATACTAGGCTGCTACCGATAAGAACAAGTATTACAGACCACCTCAATGCCGCCATTTTATTTTTCAAATATGTTTTATACTCTTCAAGAGCAGCCACTCCATCAGAAGAATAGTTACCTGTTGACGTTAATCCAAAAATACAAAAAAAACCAGAACCAAACAATAACAACAAAGAAAACACATTTGACCAAACCAACCATACAGAACTAATATCCACATGGATTATCGACCCCTCAGATGTTGAAAGCTGAACTATGGAGGTAGCAATCATCAATCCAGAAAAAGCGAGTAAAGCACCTAACTTGGTAGATAGATCTTGATCTTTGAAACGTAGACTTTCTAGAACTTTATGTTGCTCTTCAGATAGTTTACTTAGTCTTTTTAATATTGAATCCATGATTAAATCGCTTCAACCGGCAGAAAAAAATATAAAAAATCAATGCTCCATTTTGATATATATATGGACAAGAAATAATGCTACGCGGCCTAAGCTGTCCAACCACATTATGGTCGTTGAATACCCGATACTCCCTACAAATAAACCGACAGATAAAATCTTGTTTATTGAACGATTCCTTCTCCCCTGAAACCATATACTCATCGTGAAGACTACAAGAGAATCTGCCACTTTGCTACAGCCTAACACAGTGCATATGTCACCTGGTGTGTACGGCTCACAAACCCTCAGTCCTTTTATTTTCTTTACTATTGTTTGCATTTTCTATTCTCGCTTGGCTACTTATTTATCCGACAAAAGTTTACCCCCATTCCGCTCTAATGTTTACCGGTCCCCATAGTTCACTGAGAATACGGTGATTAAAGAATAACAATTCTACGCTATTGTTTTCACTTTCTCAAGGACTTTCCTTGAATTTCTGTTATGGTGGCCGAAGCAGTCAATATGTCACGGATAGCCTCAATCGGCCAGGGCTGGTTCGTCTATGAACTCATACCAGTTGGGAAGCACCCTTTCAACAGCATATTCTGTCTCTTGCGTTCCGCTCCTAACTTGCCCGAAAAATAGTTTAGAATATTGAAAAGTGCGAACAGATGTGGAGTTTTATACGACAGACTGGGTTCACAAGGAGCCCAATAAAGCGTACTTAGACACTAAGAGTTCAAACTTATCTCGCGGAATCTGGCTCACCATTTGACTGAAAAGTGACATTTTTACTATTCGGAGAATCTTTGGTTATGTTTCTCAACTACAATTTAATACTTTCGAGTGAGAGTCTCTTTTTTAATGCGCTTTCAGGTTTTATTTCGGATACTTATGGTTATGTGACAAAAAATGACCAATGATTCCAATCAAGTCAATCTGCTCCCAACTCATCCAGAAACACCAACAAAGGCACCAGGGGTTCGATTCAGCCCAGTCCGGTGAGCGGGGCTGAATCGCAAGTTTCTTACGAAGTGAAAATAAATTACTTACTGCCATCTTATTGATTTGCCAAATCACTATCTTAGTACCACGGAATCATTGAACAACCAACCCGTGTCTAAACGAGTCAAATAATTCGGCTACCTTTTCGATTACCCATTACAAAGAATTGATATAAAATCCTGACTTACAGGTGCTTTAAAATACAAATTGCGACCCCAGCGGGATCACAGAGAACTCCCTTCCGTTACCGCGTTATTTAACAGCATCTATTTTCCAAGGTAATACGACAGTTGATCTCATTCTGGAGACTCATATTTCTCCAAAGCCTCTCTCAACTGTTCCCTGATCCTTTTACGAAGAATCCTTGGACCTAAAACGTGTATTCTTGGACCAAAACCAAGTATCTCCCTTTCCAGCTCGAAGTTCAAGACAACCTTAATACTGAAAATTTTCCCTCCTGCGTCTTCGCTCAAAACCCTCTGCGTAGGATGAAGCGGCTTGGTGATCAGGTAAGGAGCGTCTTTGTGATCCATCCTGAATATTACTTCACAGTCGCGCTGCCCCGGAGTTTTGGTCACGCCGATCACATCCGAATAATAGGTGGATAGATCGATTTGGGTATTTTCCCGGTGGGGCTCTCCGGTGTCTTCCCCAAAATCCTGTATCCGGTCCAAAGCCAGTGTGAGTAAAGGTGCATGCCGCTGGTGTGACAAGCCAAGCATAAACCACCGGTTCCGGTACTCTTTCAACAGGTATGGACTGAAGTGGAATGAGCTGGCCTGCCGGGCTTTGAACGATTGGTAAGTAAGATAAAGCGTTGTCCGGGCAACGATCGCTTTCCGGATGCCCTCAATATACTCCAGGCCGCGAAGGTGATCGTTCTTTTCAAAATCGATGACCGGGGCTGAATGTGTTTTACGGGCGTGTATCTTATCCTCCAGCCTGCTGACCATCTCGGTCAGGTCGGTAGAATGGCTGAAGCCCTTGAATTGCTGCAGCAGGCCCGATACTTCGGTCAGCACCTTCAGATCCTGGTGGCTCAACGGGATATGGGCGATGCTGTAGTTTTTGTCCGCATAACTGTAGTATTTCCGGTCGACTACAACAATAGGCGCTTCATAGCCCAGCTTGTCGCTTCGCATCATTTCTATATCGGCCTGGACGGTCCGCCTGCTCACACCTTTGTCGATCCCTTCAAACTCATACAAGGCGGCCGAGCAGGCTTCAATGAGATCGTCGAGGGTCCATTTCCGGAACCGGTTCTGAAGGCATTGGTCAATGGTACGGTAACGTATGAGGGCGTTTCGGTTGACAGGCATCGCAACTTTTTTAGAAAAGTAAGGAAATAAATTCAACTGCGCAAAAAGACTGCGCAGTTAGAGGTTTGGTTTGTAGCATCAAAATAAAAATACCTTTCATGGAAAGAGAAAAAATCAGCAATGGAGAATTAGGCGCTTTGGGAATCAGCGACCTGGACTTGCTGGTAGCATTCAGCCGCGTGGCCAACGGCCTGCTGAAGCACGAGGTGATGGACAAAGCCACTATTATGGCCAACCTTGAAGCCTTGATCGAGCACCCGGAACCTTATGCGCTGAAACGGAACGGTAAATTCAAGAATCTTGCCGAACGGATCGTTGAGTTGCGCGCGAAAGGTCAGTTCATCAAACAGGCCCGGAGCGTGCAGCAGTTAAAGGAGGAAATCATGACTTTCCCAGTCTTCGGCCCGGAACACATAGAAGTGGGCGCCCTGGCGCAGATGCGTACGGCTATCCAGTTGCCCATTGCAGTGGCAGGGGCATTGATGCCTGATGCGCACCAGGGCTACGGTCTGCCGATAGGTGGAGTACTGGCGACAGAGCCGGATACCATTATCCCCTATGCGGTTGGGGTGGACATCGCCTGTCGTATGTGCCTGAGCATCTTCGATCTGCCGGCAGCATCGGTGGAGCACGAAAAGCCAAGACTGGAAAAACTGCTGATGGAGCATACGCACTTCGGTATGGGGGCTAAAACGAACGTACACCTGGATACGACGCTGTTCGACCGCCCGGAGTGGAATGAAATCAAGACCGTAAAAGCGCTGAAGGATAAAGCTTATGCGCAGCTGGGTACCTCCGGAACCGGTAATCATTTCGTGGAATGGGGTGAGCTGACGATTACGGAAAATGCGCTGGACGGTATCCCCGCCGGAAGATACCTGGCCTTACTGTCCCATTCCGGTTCAAGGGGATTCGGCGGGAATATTGCCAATACCTATTCGGCCATTGCGATGCAGAAGACCCTGCTTCCAAAAGAAGCACGTCACCTGGCCTGGCTGGACCTTCATAGCGACGAGGGACAAGAGTACTGGATCGCGATGAACCTGGCAGGCGACTACGCTTCGGCTAACCATCATGAGATCCACAACAAGATCGCCAAAGGACTCGGCGTATCGCCGGTGAGACGCATCGAGAACCACCACAACTTCGCCTGGAAGGAAAAACTGGCCGACGGTACGGATGTGATGGTACACCGCAAGGGGGCAACCCCGGCCGGAGCGGATACCCTCGGGATTATTCCCGGCTCCATGAGCACCCCTGGGTTTGTAGTTCGTGGAAAAGGGAATGCTGAGTCGCTGCATTCGGCCTCTCATGGCGCTGGACGGTTGATGAGCCGGAGCGCGGCCCTTAAGACCATCGACAAGGCAGTGGTAGACAGGAACCTGAAGGAAAACCGCATTACGGTGATCGGATCCGGGCTGGATGAAGCGCCGATGGTTTACAAGGATATCTATGCGGTGATGGCCGCGCAATCCGACTTGGTAGAAGTCCTCGCCAGCTTCCAGCCGCGGATTGTCAGGATGGCCGATCCTAAAGAAAAGCCGGAGGATTAAAAAAAGTTTCAACTGCGCAGAAAGACCGCGCAGTTGAGTTTGAAATTTGAACATTCAATTAAAACAAAGAATGTCATGAGGTTTAATACAGTCAACAACGGGAGCATGCAGATTAAAAACTATGAAGGAGAGAAGACCTTCAGGCTTGACCCTGCAATGGAGCTATATACCGCCGTAGTGACGTGGTCTGTCAGTGATTCGTTTTACGAAAAGGATAATGATCGCCTGCTGCGCGTCAGGAAGCTGATAGCGGAGAATGATCCGTTGTTTGTCGCAAAGCTGGCAGTTTACACCCGTTATAAAATGTATATGCGGTCAGCGCCGCTGGTGCTGCTGACCGAACTGGCCCGGGTACATTCCGGTGACGACCTGGTGTCCAAAGCTACTGCAAAGGTCATTGCACGTGCTGACGAGATCACGGAGCTGTTGGCCTGTTACCAGGTCTTAAACAAGCGCAAAGGCTTTAAAAAGCTGGGTGGCCTGTCCAAACAATTGCAGAAAGGATTGTCTACGGCTTTTAACAGGTTTGACGAATACCAGTTTGCCAAATACAATCGTCCGGCCGAAATCCGGTTGCGGGATGCGCTTTTCATGGTGCACCCGAAGCCGAAAGATGAAGCGCAGCAACATCTTTTTAACAAAATTGCAGACGACAGGCTTGAAACACCTTATACCTGGGAGACAGAGCTGTCAGCCCTGGGCCAGGTTTCCTATGAGTGTGACGCTGAAAAGGAAGCTGCATTTAAAGCTAAATGGGAAGAACTGATCGATAGTGGGAAATTGGGTCACATGGCTACGCTTCGTAACCTGCGGAATATGCTGGAGGCGGGCGTATCTCACCCGCACATCCGCAAGGTAGCGGATCAGCTTTCTGCGCCGGAGAAAGTGGCTAATGCAAAACAATTCCCTTTTCGGTACCTGGCAGCTTACCGCGAGTTGCTGTCTTTGCCTACTGGAAAGAGCGGCCTTTCTGAAAAGCTGAAAAGTTTTTTCACCGGGAGTGATGGATATGTAGGCGAGCTACTGGAAGCGCTTGAAAAAGCTGTTGTTCAAAGTGCATCCGTGATAGCCGGGTTTGATGAAAATACCAGGATATTGCTTGCGTGTGATATATCGGGCTCCATGCAGAAGCCTGTCTCACCAAAGTCGAAGGTCCTGCTCTATGATGTAGGACTGATGTTGGCTATGCTGCTTCAAAGCCGGTGCAGGAACGTAAGGGTCGGGATGTTTGGAGATACCTGGAAGCTGATCCCGGTGCCTAAGAACAACGTCCTGGCAAATGTACAGGAGTTTTATAGGCGGGAAGGAGAGGTAGGCTACTCCACCAATGGTTTTCTCGTGATTGAGGATCTGTTGAAACAGAAAGTAGTAATGGACAAAGTGATGCTATTTACCGACTGTCAGTTGTGGAACAGCATGACCGGTACAAAAAACATCTACGCGTTATGGCTGGAATACAAACGTACTGTAGCGCCCGATGCAAGGTTATACCTTTTTGACCTGATGGGGTATGGACGCCCACCCGTACAGATCATCCAGAATGAGGTTTACCTGCTGGCCGGATGGAGCGATAAGATCTTCGGCGTGCTTGATGCCCTGGAAAACGGCGGAAAAGCGCTAGATGAAATCGAGCGTATCGACATTGCTTCGTGTTCCCCCGGCTTCTTGTGAAGGAGTTGGGGAATTGAGGCCAGACTGATTGATTTCTATCCATAAAATAAGGATGCCGTAAAAACGGGTTACTTCGCTAGCATTTGAGGGGGAGGGCATTGTATGGCAACATATGATGGAGGTTCGAGTCCTCAACGGCGGTCCCCCGTCTCGTTTTGCCTGTCGCTCCTTACCATTATTATAAAGAAATAAGAAGGTGTCGTAAATGTGTGTTACTTCGTGTCGCCAGTTCGAGTCTGGCTCCCGCCCTGGCGGGGTAGCTCAGTGGGTAGAGCAGAGCGCCGTAAGGTGTATATTCCATGCATTGCTTTTTTACCCTTCTTAACAAAATGAAAGATGCTGTACAGATGTAATACTTCGCTGGTAGAAGCTGTGAAAACAGCCCAGGTTCGAATCCTGAAAATGTACAGCTGGCTTGTCGCTCTTTCTGTTTTTAGTAGTTTATCGAATGGCCGGTTAACCTCCAGTGATTCTGCATTTTAAGGATCACCGGAGATTACCATTTCGAAGTAAAAAGCCGGTTTTCAGAGATCATATGACAATACCGCAAGTGATGACAGAAGAAATAAAAAGGGAGCTTCTACGCCTCGAACAGCAACATGCTATCAAAATCCTCTATGCTGTCGAAAGCGGCAGCCGGGCTTGGGGTTTCGCATCCGTTGACAGCGATTGGGATGTGCGATACATGTATGTTCATCAGCCTGAATGGTATTTGGACATCGACGACAAAAAGGATAGCCAGGAGGAAATACTGCCCAACGATATCGATCTGGCCGGGTGGGAACTGAAGAAGGCCTTGCGTCTTTTTCGAAAATCAAATCCTGCTATGCTGGAGTGGTTGAGAAGTCCGATGGTCTATTGGCAACGTGGTTTCTTTGCTGAAAGGCTTCGGGAGTTGACGGAGATGTATTTTAACCCGAAATCCTGTTTGTATCATTACCTGCATATGGCCGAAGGCAATTACAAGACGTATTTGCAGGGGGAGAAGGTACGCGTGAAGAAATACTTCTACGTATTGCGTCCGATACTTGCCTGCGATTGGATCAGGAAAACCAACTCCATGGCTCCTATGGAGTTTCAAAAGCTCCTCGACAGTCAGGTGATAGATACGGGTGTTGAGAATGAAATCCGGAACCTGCTTAACAGAAAAGTGTCAGGGGAGGAACTGGATGAGGAACCGAAAATTCAGGTACTGAACAGTTTTCTTGAACAAAAGATCCAATTCTACACGGAGTACGTCAGGGGGTTAGGACCACAAAATCAGCCTGACACGGAAAAGCTTAATGAAGTATTTAGGCAGACGCTAGAGAGGGTGTGGATGTAGTGTGATATCATAGAGTCTCAGGTACATGTAACTATGAACTGTTAGCATTGTGGTTCGCCTTCGTGCTCATCTCTGAGTCAAGATCCGGCCGACGGACCATCCTATTCCGGGATGCAGAGGCAAACCCAGCTCTCAGACTCTCCTGGTATAAGGCTGTCAAAAACGCTAAAACTTGTTTCCCCAAAACGACTACAAAAAGCAAAAACAGAGGTTAACATTAGCTATTCCGCCTATATCATTCGAAATGAGTTTGCCTGACACACCACCACAAATATTACCCCAATTCCAACTCATCCAGAAACACTAGCAACGGCACCATAGGTTCGATCACACTCCCGCCCAGCCCGCTGAGAATCAAATCAAAAAGCATCAAAAGCCTGTAAATCGTTGATTTACAGGCTTTTTTATTGTTCGCCGTTCATCAAATTGTTCCTAAAAGCCCAAATTTTTGGTGAGCAATTCGGTGAGCAGTTAACAGAGTTAAGTATGCCTGTCCAAAATTGGACAAGGGTAGGTTTATCGAAAGTTTGACCTCTACCCTTCTCCAAGTTTGGGGAATGCTTGGTATGTTCAGAAGTAAAACAAAAGAGCCCCGAACTGTTTGTTCAGGGCTCTTTTGTGTGTAAGAAAGTGTAGTTTATTTATAACTCACTCATTTACAACACCATGAGTAGAGAGAAAGAAATCTCTATCGAACATTTGATTCCATTTTATCTTTTTTTGACAGAATGGCGCAGTCAACTGAAATTAACCAATCCGATAGATAATCGAGCAGTCGTTGAAACGAAAGCGCCTGAATAATGAACTGATGCTATTGTATACCCCGGTACGCGCTTTTTGATAAGCCACTGTTAATTTAGAAAAACTCATCGGTAACCCCGGGAGCATTCATTTCGCCATGCATTCTGGAACCCCTTTTTGCCATTCCTCTGCATCAGTTCATTTCTTAGCAAATATTGGCGCTAGGCCCCTCGCGAGGGTCTTTATTGAGGATGCTCGTGGCCATACCCATGGTTTTCTGCTGACAGACAAATATGCCGGACCGCCAAGATACGTGCCAGGGGTCCGCTTCGTACAGCCTTGACAACGACAGCCCACCGGCCTATCTTTGCCTCACAGCTGCCCGGGATGACGAGATGGAACTAGCTGAACTTTTTGAATAATCTGTCCTCTTTATAGGGGTTTAAGACAAATCAGGCCCTGATTTATCAATCTGCTTTGCTTAACCCTGCGCCTTACGACGGGGGTTGGATCATCCGGACCACAAGCTTTTCACTGCATGAATATGAAGCGCTGCTTTTGGTGGATCAGTATGAAACAAAATATATGTGAGTGTGGAGTATTTGATAAATCACAACTGATCCAGTTACAATTTTTAATAGCTGTCCAGTTTAGAGCGTATTTCCGTAACTATAAAGATAACGGTAAAGATATCTGGAGGAAAGTGCCTTTATCGACTTCAGAACTTACGTGGAGCTCACTTTTCAATAGCGTCGCCCGGTTCCGTATATTCAACAATCCATTTCCCTGTGTAGGTGACGAGGTATCAAAACCTTTTCCGTTGTCCTTGTAAGAAAGGCTTAGTTTTTGGTTAGTAAATTGCAAATCCAACCATACCGTTTGTGCTTCGGAGTGCTTTATTGCATTTTGTAGGAGCTCCTGGATGATTCGGAAAAGATTAATCTCTACGACCTCAGGCAAATGATCAGGAACATTTTCTACTCTGAAAATGACCTGTCGTTGATTGCCAAGATTTACAAGCTGTACCATTTCATTGGTTGCTTTAACCAACCCCAACGATCCAAGGTTTCTGGGGTGCATGTCATGAATCAGTCGGCGGATTTCATCTACTGAGCCCGCCAACAGCTTTTCTGAACGTTCTTTCAGTTCAGCCAAGGGAATATCGGCGTCGCCGAACGAAGATAGGTACATTTTTAAAAGCGAAAGATTGGCTCCGACACCGTCGTGAAGCTCACGTGAAAACCGTTGTCGTTCGGCTTCCTGGGCCATTAGCGAGCCTCGTATCTCGGCTTCACGTTGTTGTATTTGTTGAGCAAGCCGGTATTTAAACAATCCGTAAACACCACTGACCAGCATCAATATCAATACAGATTTAAACCACCAGGTCGCCCACCACGGCGGCAGGATTGTAAGTCGCACAGAAATCCCCTTTTTATTCCAAACTTCGTCGTTATTGCTGCCTGTAACCCTGAAGATATATTTACCCGGCTGCAGGTTCGTGTAGTTGGCAGACCTTCGACTACCTGCCTGTACCCATTTGGGATCGACACCTTCCATGCGGTATCGGTATTGATTCTTTTTTGTGTTGGAAAAATTGAGTGCGACAAACTCGAAGGTAACGAAGTTTCGGTCGTAGGGAAGCGTTATGAATTCGAGGTTAGGTGAATACGAGCTGTCGGATACAGTGATACCCGTAATTTTAACAGGAGGGACAAACGTATTGGTTCTAAGCTCCTTCGGATTAAAATAGGAGATGCCGTTTACTCCTCCGAAATACATTGTTCCGTCGGTGTGTTTATAGGCGCAGTTGGTATTGAATTCATTACTTTGCAAACCGTCTGTAACATCGTAGGTTTTAAGAACTCCCTTCTTTGGCGAAAATTTCGCGAGTCCCTTGTTGCTGCTAAGCCATAGATCACCTTCCGGTTCCTTCAAGATACTGTAGACGACCTCATTAGGTAAGTTAAAAGGAGCAGACGTCGTTTCGGAATAGTGTGACATTACCCGGAGTCGCTTCATATCAAGTAAAAAAAGCCCGCAATCTGTCCCCACCCACAGGAGAGTGCCATCCTGTAATACACTTCGAATGTTATCACATACAAGCCCGTTTTTCTTATCGAAAACAGTGAGCTTCTTTTTTTTCGGGTCGTAGCAAACCAACCCATGACCTAACGTTCCCAACCACACGTTTTGTTCTGAATCCTCATAGATCATTCTAACAGTATAATTCGCTGCCGTTTTGATCTGAGGCATTTCATCCCAATCCCTCCACTTAAGTGTTTTCAAATCAAACCTCTCCAGCCCTCGGTGTCCGCCTACCCATACTTCGGGAATACTCTTCAGTGCCTTAACTGCATATAGAAAATATTGCAACCGGTCTGCGCCACTTACGTTTGAGTAAGGCACGTAGCCTCTTTTATCATCGAATCGGTATAAACCTTTATCGGTTGATACAATCCACAGGTTTCCTAGGTTGTCTTCGGAGATATTATAGACTTCGAAATTTACACCTGACAAGCGATGACCACGATCATTGTCAGATTGACGTGCGCCGATGGGGTAAATCATCAACCTGTTGGCAGTTCCGATGTACAAATTCTCGCCTTTTCCATAAATAGTATAAACAGAACCATTCTGATACTGACTTTCCCGCTTTCGAATAAATTTAAACACATGTTTGGCCGGATCATATTTATTAACGCCGTTGTAGCTCAGACCAAGCCAGATAATTCCCTGATGATCTTCATATAAACTGCGCACTTCATCTCCGGTAGCGTGTTCGAACGTCTCGTCTGAATAATTAAACACTGATATCCCTGCATCCTTAACCCCCATCCATACCCTGCCATTACGGTCTTCCAAAAAATCGCGTATTTCATTGCCGGCAATATTCTTATTACTTGTGCCTTTGACATAATGCGAAACCCTGCCCCTTTCCAAAGGATTGTCAAGCCTAAACAAACCCTCCTGATAGGTTCCAACCCAGAGATTTTCTTTTGAATCCACGAAAATGGATTGGATTAGCGACTTCGCGGAGAGATACTTGTTCAGTTTCTTCCTGATACCAGTAGTTTTGAAGAGATCATTTTTAGCATCATAGCGGTACACCTCGTCATAGGTCGACAGCCACACCGTTCCGTCGGGGGCGAGACAGAAATCGTAGAGTTTATCACTTTCCTGCATATACGAAACCACTTTACCGCTGGAGACATAGAGACAAAAAAGTCCTTGCCCACCGGTCATTATCCAGATATTGCCGCTTCGGTCTTCTAGCAGCTTTTTCACCGAGACGGAATCGACCGGGTGATTTTTCTTTACAACGCTTGAGAACCTTTGAAAACGGTCTTTTCGTGCCTCATACAAGCAGAGCCCCTCCTGCGTACCAATCCAGAGACGGCCTTGGCTATCAGCCAGAAGTGTCTGAATCCAGTTGTTATTCAAGGAGTTTCCAGAGCTCCTTCCAGCCCTGAACGTCTTGAAAACATGCCCGTCAAATCTGTTCAATCCATCCTGTGTACCAAACCACATATAACCGTCATAGTTACTGATGGCATACACCGTACCCTGCGAAAGCCCGCTTTCCTGGGAAAAATGCTCAAAAAAGAAATGATTTTGGGATGGAACGGACGCAATGTCCGTTGTATGTTGCCCGTTAACATGAAACGTGGTCAAAAGCCAGATCAGCCATACGACGGAGCAGCGCATCAATTCGGTATTGAGTTTAAAGATCCAGTCGTTTACGTGCATAATTGGCCAGTTCCATATTATTATGCACACCCAGTTTGCGATAGATATTCTTCCTATGTGTCTCGACTGTCCGGACGCTCAAGTACAGCTTTTGGGCGATTTCAAATGAAGTAACACCTTCGCAGATCAATTGAATTATTTCTGTTTCACGTTTGCTCAACAGATACTTTTCCAATTTTTCCGTTTGCTTCGATAATAAACTCTTAAAAGCAGCAGGCCAGAATGCAGCGCCCCCGAGAACGACCCGCATTCCCTTGAAAACCTCCTCCCGACCGCTACTTTTGATGCAATAACCGTCTGCGCCAATGCTGTACATCCTTTCCATGGAAATGACGTCATCAATCATAGAAAGTGCGAGTATTTTTATGTGGGGATAGTGCTGTTTTACGGCTTTTGCAATGTCAAAGCCGGACTGATCCGGCATGTCGATATCCAGCAACAGAATGTCGACTTTACGACCCACAAGAAAAGGGAGTACGTCTTTGCCCTGATGCAGGGCTCCTGCTACTTCCAGATCAGTCGTATGCCCGATCAGGAAACAGATTCCGTCTGTAAAAATCCGATGATCATCGACCACGAGTACACGATTCATAGAGAAGTATGAGTTAGGAGGAAAACTACATATTTGATATCGAACTTGCAATACTGGCTTTCAAAACCTTATGTCATCAACAGGCCGATAATGGCTAAAAGAATGGCTAGTAGCGATATCATTAGCCAAACCAGCTCCATTTTATATTTTATTTTCCGCATAAACAGACCTGTATTCTACGGGCCGAGCCTGTTCACTCAACCACCAGTTTTCTATAGACGGTTTCCCCGTTTTCAAACTTGAGTCTGAGCAGGTATAAACCAGCAGGAACAAAGCTCAGATTAATTTCCGTATTGCGAGCGGTTCGCATTCCCATCCCTTTTATCATCATTCCATTTCCGGAAAACAGTTCATAGCCTGAAATCGGCTCCGCGCTCCGAATAGTAGCCATATGACTCGCAGGATTTGGAAAAACTGTAATTGTGGGATTATTTTCCACCGAAATTGATATAATACGGGAATAGATGAAGGTGGCATCTCGGTCTGTTATTTTGAGCCTGTAATAGGTAGGAGCGAAACCTGGCGCCGGATTGCTGTCGATGAATGAATAGGTTGTTACTCCACGACTTTCACCTTTTGCCTGTATCTTTCCAATACCGGTCCAATTTCTGGCATCACTGCTGCGTTGGATTTCGAAATGATCGCTGTTGATTTCTTCGGTGGTCTGCCAGAAGAGCGTCACACCCTTTTCATTTTGCCCTGCTGAGAAACTGACCAAAGTGACCGGTAGCGGCGCCGCGTTTTCGGCCGTGAGATAAAATGATGAGAACCCTGAGACAGGAAATTTTATCTTCCAGGCCCCCAGCATCTCATCCCATTCGATATCATTGTCATCCGGGTCAATTGTCTTGTCAGGCGGACCGGTTGCACTCGCTTCATGCCATTGCCAAACTCGCAAATTACTCTTGTCATCGGAGGGGTCAACAGGTAGCTTTTTGGTACTGGATGCATTGAAAGCCATCATTTCGCTTTTATTCACGTAGAGTATGACGTCAGCTGTAGCAGCGCTATTGCCGGTTGTAAATTGAAAATGTCGTTGCAAACAAGGTTGCCCGGCATAATTAAGAACAGAATTGTCAATCGTAACCCTCCCGTAAAAAGGATTGATGCCATCCGTAAGATCGACTCCATTGACGGTCGCAATAATACGACACTCCGGTGTGATGAGGTTATAATCAATATTATCACCAACAAATGCTTGCTGTGCATCTGCATTGACAGACAAAGCGGGTATGTTTCCAATACTCACAGTTGCTTCATCATGGGATGCTTCACAGGGGGGATTTGTGGTCGACCATTTCAAAACATAGGCTGTACCGGGTGCTCCTTTGAAGACCGAGGCCGGGTTGGAACGATCCGTAAAACTGCCGCCACTACCCGACACAATGCTCCACTCGCCAAATCCGATAAGTGGCTGGTCGGCTGCAAGACCAATAATGGGCAGATCACACTTGTCCGCTTTAAGTTGATCCGGACCGGCCGACGCAATTGATGGTTTTTCTTTATATTGAACAGTTATGTCATCCTCCGTAACGCAGAAATCAGCAAAAACCGTAAACCTAATTATATATGTATTGTTATTGAACCCGATAAACTTGGTTTGAAAATCGCTATCGTTTTCAAGGTTTCCACCTAAACCGTTAATTATACGCCACTTGGTTTTAACCCCAAACTCATTCACATTTCCGGTAAGAACTATCGGTCCGCATGTAGTCCCGACCTGATCTGGTCCGGCGTCAGCCTTGTATTTATTAAACGAAATCATTACTTCGTCCTTACTTGAATAATACCCATCGGTCAGATACCAAAGCAGGGAATACGACTCGCCGGGAGCGCCGGTAAAGAAAGAATCAGGGGCTCTGTCATCCGAAAACGCCTGCACTTCCGATCGCGAACCGAACCAATACCCGCTACAACCTAAAGGTGGATTGTTTGCTTGAAGGCGTAATCTGGTGCCACAATATTCCAGATTGTCTTTTCCTGCGTCAGCCATCAATCCCGGGGTAGGGGGCGGAACCTGAATAGTTTGAGAAATCTCTAAAAGTCCTTCGCAAGACCCGGTTAGCAGGGCAGTTGCAGTATAAATGGTTGGCTTATCAACATGTACCTCGATGCTCTCACCTGTTTTCCCTCCGGGCAGCCATGTGAAAGATGCCTTGGTATCATCGGTGCCATTTAATTTGGAAACCAGTGTCAGATAATAACCGTCATGCTGCTCCAGAGGCGTATAACGCTTGATTTCAACGACAAGCTCGGGAGGCGTGCACATCTGTTCGCCATCTACAGACACCGAGACGCAATTCGTCCATCGCCCGGTGGGAGGCCGTATCGACACTGAAGAGTTATGACATTTGACAATATCAGGCCCGGAAAGAGGTTTCTCGACAAAAACCCATCGCGTCCCGTCAAAATAGAGCTCTCTCTCTGGGAAAAATCCTATTGCATTCGCAGAATATTTTGGATAGCCATCGTGTATGCTTTTCAGCTTCAGATTCGCAATAACTTTCTGTGATTCACTTTGTCCCGGTGGTACATCCATATAAACAACTGCCAACCTTACTGGAAACGTTTCAGCTGAAGCGTTATTCAGGGCGACCATTCCTGCCAGACAAATTGTAAAGAGGAGGTTCTTCATAGTCAAAAGTGTTAAATGGATAGATAGGATTTGAAAATAAGTTACACACAGCGAATTGCCTGTTAACGGCTGATCACAATTTTGTGGGTGCGCCTATATCCTCCCTTTCCATACAATTCCAGATGGTACAATCCAGCTTGTAAAAAGGGTAAGGCTATTTTTCCACTTATCACGTCTATATTGCGTTTCTCCAAAATAGTATGTCCGTCCGGATTGAGAATTCTGTAGCCGTTTACATGTACTGAACCACTAAAGGTAATTTCATCAATGGCCGGATTGGGGTATATTATGATTGTGGCAGTATTTTCCATCCGAACTGATGCGATACGGGAGTAAGCCGAGCTGGCATCCTTGTCGGCTATTTTGAGCCGGTAATAAAGGACCGAACGAGACGGTTCGGCCAGGAACGGTTGACCGTCATTAAATGTATAGACCGTCAACTCCTGGCTTTCGCCTTTTGCCTGTACCTTTCCGATTCCTGTCCATTTTTGAGCGTCGCTGCTGCGTTGGATTTCAAAATGGTCGCTGTTGCTTTCTACGGTAGTTTGCCACCGTAGCACGACCGTATTTTCCTGTTTTTCGGCAGAGAAGTCGACTAAAGTCACGGGTAAGGGAGAAGGTGTGGTCTTGACAAAAAAACCGCTGAACCCAGTTATGTTAAAGCTCACCTCCCAGCGATCGAGCTCTGAATTCCAAACGATATCTTCATCGGCCGGGTCGATATTGATAGGAGTACCGCTATAGCTGGTAGGAGTACCGTCTCCGGTGCTGCTGCCCGGCCTTTTTTCAATAAGTAAGTTCGCTTTTCCGGCGGCGTCGTTTTCCCCGACGGGTAACTTGAGTTGATTCGTAAGATTGAAATCGTCAAAGTCACTTTGGGTGAAATACAAAGTGACTTTTGCGGTAGAAGTAGTGGTGTTGGTTGCAGGTGTGATCTCATAGTGCCGTTTCACATACGCGGCGTTTTGGGTATCGTCAATCCATACTTTGGCGAGCGTGTTGCCCATAGAAGCACCTTCAACAGAGAGCGACAGGAGAAGCTGGCACTGAGAATCAGTAAAGGGCAGCCTGCCGCTGCCGCTTATTGTTGCCGCTGTATTGGTGCTGGAAACAGCCAGACTAATATTTTGACGGTTGTAAATCACCACTTTATTTTCCCGGGGGAAGCCGACAACCAGGTATCCATGTACCTCATTATGAGCAAAGACGGACCAGTGAACCCCCTGATATTGTCCACCTACTACACTATTACAAGTGTTGATAGGGCCTGTTAGGGCAAAGGCTCCATACCCCAGAAGGCTAAGGGCACCCCTCGAGTTGGACCATTCAGCACTTTTTGCTACATAATTGCCATCCCTGAGCGCAGTTATGCCCCCGGAGCCTACCATTTCCCCGGGAATACTTCCAACCAGTGAATTGGCCGGGCTTACGAGTCCAACAGTACCGGTAGTACCATTCCCCCAGGTGACTGCCCCTACCTGACCGAGTGTGCCATTGTCCCATCGGGGGCTGGTCACGACGTAATCCCCGTTATTCAAGATAGTAACACCTTCTCCGCTTATAAAATCCTCTCCCAACCTATCACCATTTTTGCTGCCTATGAGAGAGTTGGTAGCGTTGATCACACCAGTAGTGCCGCCATTACCGTTTCCCCAAGTTACGGCACCATACCCTTCGCTTCCGGAAAAAGCGATACCAGCGCCCCAATTGGGTGTTTTCACCAAATAGTTGCCATTTTTGAGGGCAACTACACCTTTGGTTACGTTTCCTATCCGGTCATAGGCAGTATTCCCGATTAACGAATTACTGGAATTGATGATGCCGCTGGTACCGGTAATGCCATTGCCCCAAGCGACCGCACCCGCATCTTCCACATCACCGTTATCCCAATCCGGACTTCTGACCACATAATGTCCGTTACTGAGCGCGATAACCCCTAAACCTGTTACAGGGTCTATTTTGCCTACTTTATCAAGATATTTACCACCCACCAATGAGTTGTCAGAGCCCACCACGCCAACGGTTCCGGTAGTACCGTTGCCCCAAGTGGCTGCCCCGGCGGCTGAAGCATCTCCATTGTTCCAAAGCTCACTGCTTACCACATAGTTACCATTACTCAACGCTACAACACCAAGACCCACCAAGTCGCTGGCAGTGCTTCCCACCAGTGAATTAGCAGTGCTAACAATACCAGAGGTGGCAATGTCTCCCCGCCGCCAGGTCACTGCGCCGGCTGTAGCGATATCTCCATTTCTCCAGGAAGGGCTTCTTACTACATAATTTCCGTTGGTCAGGGCCACCGCTCCGCTCCCTACATTATCTCCAACTGAACTTCCTACGAGGGAATTGCTCGAGCTCACTGCACCGGAAATGCCAGCGGTACCGTCGCCCCAGGTTACAGCACCAACATCGGTGAGTGGGCCATGATCCCAATTACTGCTGCACACTACGTAGTTTCCATTGGCAAGCGCTATTATGACCCTACCGACATTATCTCCAACAGCACTTCCTACCAGGGAATTGCCTGGGCTTACCATACCGGAAATACCCGTAGTACCATTGCCCCAGGTGACTGCACCAGCATCAGCAGTAGTGCCATTGTCCCAGGTTTGACTTCGCACTACGTAATGACCATTATTTAAAATAATAACACTCGGAGTTCCGGTTCCACCAGGATTATGGCCAATCCTGTCGTTTGCACTGCTTCCTACCAACGAATTGGTAATACCCACGACGCCGGAAATACCATTTGTGCCGTCACCCCAAGTAACCGCGCCTGCATCCGTGGCGGGGCCATTGTCCCAGGTATTACTAACTACGACATAATTTCCGTTACTTAACTGGATAGAACCGTCATTGCCAACTAAATCCCCGGACGTACTACCCACCAGGGAGTTGTCAGGCCCTACTATACCGGAAATACCCGTGGTGCCGCTGCCCCATGTGACTGCTCCGGCATTACTGGCGGAACCATTTTTCCAATTTGGGCTGATTATCAGATAATTGCCATTGCTCAGGGCAACACAACCCTTGGATCCAATTCTGTCAGAAGTGTTAGTTCCGATCAGGGAGTTCCAGGAACCTACGATACCGGAAATACCTGTCGTGCCATTCCCCCAGGTTGCAGCACCTGTACCGCCATTCCGATTGGGGCTGAGTACAACATAATTACCGTTACTTAGCGCCACCACTCCACCGGATCCCACCCTGTCATCATTATACTCACCGGTAAGTGTGCTGATCAGCGCATGAGTTTTTCCGCTGTACAAGTATACAGCTCCGACCCGATAGTTATTGGAAGGGTGGCGCCAGGTGGGGTCGGCGATCACGTAATTGCCATTTGTAAGAACGGTGATGCTCGTCCCATACGTGTCACTGCCAGCAGGAGTAGCGAGGGTGAATGTTTGAGCGTAGACATCCATATACGCTAAAAGCAGTAGGAATAGATACAATGTGGAGGAAAATTGCCTTTTCATTATTTGAAGTTTTAAAATGTGACTCCTTACTACCGGATATTTAATTTCGATCTGTTACTTCACAAACGGTTATCATCCGTGTATTGTAAAGTGATCGCCCCCTTACAAAAGATAAGCTCATATTTTTGTACGTTTGGGGAGATTTTAGGGTAAAAAAATCTCGAGATATTAACTCTTTTATGACTAAGAAGTGATCTTATCGTGGTTTGGTACCAACACGAAATCATGAGACACTTTAGTTTCTCCAGGTCGGCTTGATTGGTGTAAAAAGTTTATATTCTATTGATGAAAAGCTTTTTGACATAGAATTATGTACAAAGCTATTTGGGACCGGGACGACATTCAATACCAAGATTTTGGTATACTGAAGGCATCGCTGCCTCCTTTTAATCTGCAGATATCTGGTTAAAATAAAATACTATAGGTTTCATGCTTTGTTAAATTCCTGGCACCCGTCGAGCGTTGTTTATAGAACTTCACTTTGACCTCATCGCTGATCTTTCTATCCATGCAGGTCCTTTAGTAATTACTGTTAACGTATCAGCAGGCTTCCCTAAAGAGCCCTACTTTACGATTGAGCAAGGAACTGTTGTTGCTCGATCAGGATCGCCTCGTATCTGGTCTAAAAAAAGCAGCTTTGCTGATAATAGAGATACGCAAGACCGATGCCGCCCGCAATCGGGCCTCCGGATCAAGACCGGACGTTGGCTCGTCTAGAAATACGAACTGAGAATTGCCCAACCAGACTCATCGCAACGTCGAGCCTTCAACTCATACCACCTGGGTAGGTGGATGCCATCCAGCGGTATAATTCAGTCCGAAGCGATGCAGCAGATCGTCAGCGATTTGACGCGGATTTTGAAGATTTCGGAGCCGCGCGATCAGAGATCAGGTTCTCCCGCCCGGTAAGCATTTCATCCACGACGACAAACTGGTCAGTAAGACTGATGGCCTGACGGAGCCTTTCCGTTATCTGGTTTAAGTAGGGTGGTAAGAATTTTGACGATCGTCGTTTTTCCTGACCCATCGGTGCCCGGCAATGCGAAGCCCCCTCCCCTTTCCACCGCAAAATATACTTCTTTGAGCACAGAAAACCCTTTGGAGGACTTTTGCAATCCCTCAACTTGTATTGCCAGTTTTTGTATGATTACTTTCGGCTAGAGGATCGTAACGTTTGACAAATCGACGACCATTAGGCCTTTGAGCGCCAGGTAAGTGAGCTTGTCCATAGTAGCCCCGTCGAAATCGATGGTTTTCAGCGCCAGGTGTGATTTGTTTGTCAAGGAAAAAGGTACTGTAAAAGATACATTTCTGAGCGTCGCGCCCTTGAAGGATACATCGTTTAGAGCAGACTTATCAAACCGGACACCATCGAAGGTTTGGCCATTGAAATCGATCCCGCGCAAATCGCAGTAGCTGAAATCTACCCCCATAAAAGTACAGTTCTGAAAGATTGCTTTTCTGAGGTCTGTTTTGACCAGTTTCACATCCACCAAGTTTGCGTCAACAAACTTTGCGCCCTGGCCCGACATGTTCAAGGTCGTACGTACAAGAACGGATTTTCCAAAGCTTACACCGTTAAGGTCTGTACCCGAAAAGGTGCACTCCGTCAGATTTGCACCATTAAAATTGGCTTCACGTGCGTCTGTGGCATCAAATGAGCTGCCGGTCAGGTCGGCATTGGAGAAGTCTGCCCCGCGTAGCGAACTGGCTTTGAATTTACCTTCGCGCAAAACAACACCTGCAAAATCGCTTTCTTGCAGGTCCGCCGCAGTAAGGTTTATCAGCACCTGACGGTCGTTGGAACCGGCGGCATTCTCCATTACAGAAGCGGGTTGGCTTGCCGGCACGCTCACATTAGATATTCCGGCGGTCATAGACGGCGCTTTTTCAGAAAAATAATTGAGATCTACCCCTAAAATCTCCGCTAGCCTATCAAATGTAGTAATGTCGGGCATTGACTCGCCGCGTTCCCATTTCCCGACTGCCTGCGGGCTTATGAATATTTGCAGGGCGAGTTGCGCCTGCGACATATTTTTCTCTTTTCTTGCTTTGGCTATTTTTTCGCCTATTACCTTACTTTCCATACTGTTTTGTGTTTTGTTTTTTTTGACATCGCAAAACTATATTGGAGGCGTTGACTGGTCTGCAAAAATGCGACTACTCTTGGTTGTATTGACGCTATTCTTGGTTGTTATTTGTCGACAAAGCGTGGTTTTAGTGAAAAACCCGACGATTCCAGCGCTCCTACTCGTAAATTTTGTAGATTTCTGAGAAAACTGATTTATTTCGTAAAAATCGAAAACTCCTTTCACTTTGGAACACAATACAGACTATCATGCATTTCATAGGCAGATCAACCCGCTGGGCTTCTGATACCCATCGGGGTCGTAGTCGAAGACATTAGGACCTCGCCACATTAGACACTGGACGCGCTTCTCCATGAAAGAGAAATCGTTTCGCAAACCAAAGCGCTCGGGATCCTGAACTGAATCATCTGGATGCTTATGCTTCAAACCACGTTAAAATACATCTTGATCACCTTGCAAGCGGATAACCACGGAAAGGAGGTATTTTCTCACTCTACACTTTGATCAGACGGTAATGAAAATTATCTGCTGAAACATTTCAAAATCTACTATTGGACTCCCGTCTATACTTTATCTAGGCGAATCGAGATTGAAAAACGCGATGAAACTATTGAAAGAACGACAACCTCTTTCGGGAATTGCCCGGCTTCTGGGCTACAGTAGCGCATCACGCTCTTGGGTCAATTTGAAGAAATACTTGGGCTATACCCAAAAAAGGCCAACCAATAAGGCACAAACGCACCGGAAAAAGTGAGTTCGCAGTTTTTGATTTGGATCCGCTTCTCCGGTCAGAGGCTAAATGAAGGCTTCCTCTGCACCATGATAAGCCGAATAGCTCTTTACCGTTTTTTTTTGAGATGGGTTTTAATTCTTTCATAAGACAACCGGTTTTTTATAGCGATAGCAACAGAAAGTGGGATATATCTAATCAGTATCTCTTAGCTGTTGGGGCAAAAATTACCCCACTTTATATCAACTTATGTAACTGACTGCACTGCTAAACAGGACGACCTCTGTTCATCTCGGCAAAGTGTAAGATTCGAATGAAATTCGCGTAGTTTTTCAAGCAAATATACCCTGGTCTTGGTATTGAAACGCATTTAACGACTAACCAACTTTGTTACCCGGCAGACCACTTGCTTTCTTTCCACAAGCAGGTCTGCTAAACTCATGTTATATCTTTTTCACACTGCAAATCTTCAATTTATATGAAATTTGTTATACCACTCCTTATTACAGCCGCCTTATGTAATAAAACGCCGATATATGGTCAATCATGCACAGGTAGCTTTAGCGTCAGCCGGAACACGATTTGCTTAACCGAGTCCTTTACTCTGCAAGTCAAGCCTTGTATGGGCAATGGCACGGTTAGTTGGTCCTCTTCGGCTTCACCGAATGGCCCATTCAGAATTTTCAGCGTAAGTGAGCTAAAAAATGAATTTTCTTGTAAGGCGTCAATTACGCTCACGCCGAAATCGGCCGGAACAGTCTGGAACGAGGCTACCTTCGCATCCTCCTGATCGAACTTGAGCTAGCAGGAGCTTTTGAGCTGATAGGGCAGCAGTCGCAGAAGAGAAGCCCCCTGGACATTTCAATATCTGTCAAGGATATCCCTCGTGATTTGGGAAGATTATTGAAATCAACCTGTACCGCATCCAGCAGGAGTTATTGCAAAACACCATAAAACATGCGGCAGCTACACAGGTGCATATAACCCTTGAAAGCAAGTCTGACAGGCTCCTGTTGTATTACAGTGACAATGGAAATGGTTTTGATACCAATAATACAGTCGTCGGTAGTGGCCTGCTTAATATACAGAACAGGGTGATGCTGTTGAAGGGCGCTGTACACTTCCATTCTGGTAGACAGGCCGGTGTAGGTGTAAGGATCGATGTTTCGGCGACGGTGAACCGTAACAAGGAGATATGAGCCAATGCTCTTTCCGTTTAAAAACTAGATCGTTTATGCGGCGATTTTGAAGTTATTATATTCTTTTGGTGTTTTCATGTTGGGCGCTGAATGCGGTGCGAAATTATTGTATTCATCAACCCACGCTTGTATCTAACTGATTACTGAGGATGGATTTTCTCTTTTCAAGGTGCCATTCAGGGCTTCGCACATTCCGTTGGACTGAGGGAAATACAATGGCGTGACAACTTTATATTTTCCAGTCTTTTAAGCATTCTTGCAATTTTTTCTCCAGGTATTCCGGTCCATTGTCGTGCAAGAATTGCAGCTGATTCGGGTCAGGTTGACAAGTTCCGAAACGCTCAAAAAGAGCATCCTGAATTAATAGCTCGATGTCACAGCCTTGCGCGCTCAGCCCGCCAGCTAATGATGGATCTGCCACAGCAATCCATGACAAGGCCGCCCTTATCCTTTGTCCCTTCCAGCATTTTATAGATGTGATGTCGCCGGCCCATCAGGTATTGGGTTTCGACAGATATCTTTCCGCTGTGAGCGCGGTTTGCGGTCCGCGCCCGATATTGTTACAAGAGAAACCCTCTTCTTCCATATGCCTGCAAATCAGGTATTTGCACAAAGTCACCCGGTGATCCCGTTTCAGAACGGTTCTCACACTGAGAGTTCCATCAACAGCGCTGGTAGACGGCGACAAATAGGGTCGAGCACAACACTTCAGGATAAATATAATGTCTATAGGTCTATGTTAAAACAAAGCTTCCCTGTCTGAAAACCAGCAAACAACGATAGCCGTGCCTTCTATCGGCTCTTCCGTGCCGGCTTCGAATTAGATCCGGCTTATTAAAATTATTGAAAATAACAAAGAAGATAGTTTTTTTACCCATAATTGACTAATTTTCCACCCTTTCATATCCCGGATTGCTGCGTCATTTGGAAAAGAATAAATTTCTTTCATCAATACGAATTTATTCTACACAGAAAGGCTACCCAGGAACACACTTTAAACATCAAAATATGACATAAAACTGCTCCCCCTCAGGAAGGCGGCCAGGCTGGCGCTTCTTTTACACCATGACATTATGGATATAGCGCATTCCTCAGAGAAACTTATCCCGTCGTCACGCTATGCATGATTGTACATTCTGCTGCCTCGCGCACTGAATGATTTTAAAAGTACCTATCCGAACAACTGAAATTTAAACAATTAATTCCAATGACCAACTTTTTCCAACGCCCCCTTAGGAAAAGCCGGCAGCTGGGTAAGCTCATCCTGATATGCCTTTTGCTGGTTTCATTTGCATCCGTAGAAGCGCAGCCCTGCCCTAACCTGGCGGGCGGAACAAGCACTTTCCGCTTTTCGGAGCCCTTTAATGAGACGTATTTCCCGTCAGACCTTCCTGCGGGGAAAACCGGCAGAGCACGCTCCACGGCCGGTCGGATGATAATAGAGGAAACTATGACCACTACTTACCCGCTCCGTACCGTAACGATCAACCCTGAATTTACGGACGGTACAATGGGCAGT